>JACWDI010000001.1 GCA_014654265.1 Pelagibacterales bacterium SAG-MED11
TTTCCTGCACTTGAACTTAAAATATTTTTTCCAGTAAAATATCCATAAACGATAGATAAAAGACCTGCTGCAATAGTATATAAAAGAATAGTTTCAACGTTTGGGTTCATAAAGACCTTAAATAAGTTGTTGGTTGTTAGTTATTAAAATCCGCACAATACAAAAAAGCGTATAAAAGGCAATAATTAACTTTTAAAATTGATGATAATAACCTTTGTCTTTAAGCCTAATTTTCTTCCCTTTTTGATCAATAATTTGTGATTTTTGAGATATCGAACAAATTTTTCCTATTTTAGAAATCTTAATATTCAATGTTTTGCTTAATTTATTAATGATTCTGGATTTAGATGAATTAGCTGTAAATAGAATCTGATAATCATCTCCTTTTGAAAAGAAATTTTTTTTATTAAATTTTTTTAGTTTAATTAATTTTTCTAAATTTTTTGATATCGGTATCTTATCAAAAAATAATTTATAAGATAATTTTTGTTTATTAATAAGTTTTTCTAAATCTGTGATTAATCCATCAGAAATATCTATAGAAGTATTGCCAAATAATAATAACTTATTTATTAATTTAGGATGAAGATTGGGTAAATAATACTTATTTATAAAATATTTTTTTAGATTATTATTTATATTGATACTTTTCTTTAAAATCTTTAGTCCAGCATAGCTATCTCCTAAATTACCTGTAACATAAATATCATCACCTAATTTAGCATTGTTTCTAGGTATTATTTTTTTTGAAAATCCAACAGAGGTAATTGAAAAACTTAGTTTATTAGATAATACGGTGTCACCTCCACATAGAATAATTTTATATTTTTTTTGTTCTTGGTTTAAAGATTTAGAAATTTTTTTTAGGTTTGTGTTGGAAAAAGCTTTTTTATTACCTGAGCCAGAAATAAAATAGTATAATGGTTTAACACCTTTACAAATTAGATCTGAGATAGAAGATCTGATGATTTTTTTAATTACTAGATCGGGTTTTTTAAAATCAATAAAATGTGTACCTTGTATATAAGTATCTATTGAAATTACTAAATTTTTTGATTTATCAAAAAAAACATCATCATTTAATCTAAGTGAACCTTTATTATTTTTTGATAGTTTGGAAAAGTATTTATTTATTAGCTCAAACTCATGCATTAGAGGATCTTAATTTTTTAGCAATATTATCTAATAAAGCATTTAAGTATTTTGTTTGAGAGTCATCTATGAAAAAGTTTGAGGCATCAAGATATTCTTTAATTATTATTTTCATTGATAAATTTGGTTTGTACAAAAACTCATAAGTAGCTGACTTTAAAATAACCTGAAATAATTTATCTAAATTATTTAAAGAAAATTTTTCACCTAAATTTTTTTCTAATTCTTCAAGGATTATATCATTACGCTCTATGGTACCTGAAACAATATCTTTAATAAATTTTTTAAACCTATGTTTTGGATAGGTTAGTTGTTCATCATCATTATAAAACTTACCATATAATTTTTGAATAATTATAACTCTAGGATTATTTTTAGGACTAAATGAAGTTTTCATTTTTGCGATAAAACTGACAAAACAGCATTAGCAGCTTCAGCACCCTTTTTTTTTCTAGCTTTGGCTTGCTTCATATTTAAGCAAGTTATTATACCATTGCCAATTGGTTTTTTTGAATTGATAGACATTTTCATAATCGCATCTGTGGATGCTTGTGAAATAAAATCAAAATGTGGAGTTTGTCCTTTTATTACACATCCAAGTGCAATAAACCCATCAAATTTTTTGATATTTTTTGAGATTGTAACTGGAATTTCAAATACTCCAGGAACATTTATAATTTTTACTTTTGAATTTTTAGGCAGTAAATCTGTGGCACTTTTTAATAAAGCACTTGATATGTTCTTATAATAATTAGCATTTACTATTAAAAAATTTTTATTCATCAAATTAACTCTTGTTTAGTTATCTTTATATCATAACCCTCTAAACCAATAACCTTTTTTGGTGATTTTGTGATTAATATCATTTTTTTAATTTTTAAATCTTTAATTATTTGAGCTCCAATCCCATAATTTCTAATTAATTTGTCATTACCTTTTTTATAAAAATCTTTATTTTTATAATCTTTAAGGGTTTGAGTGACTGACTTTAGATTTATGTCTTTAATAAAAACTAAAATACAATTATTAAATTTTTTAAAATAATTTAAAGTCTTATTAAATGAATTAGGCAATTCTTGATTAATCAAATAATTATGTACTACATTAGAAGAAATAACTCTAACTCTTGGAATAATGCCTTTTTTGATATTTCCTTTTACCAAAGCAAAATGTTCAGAGCCATCAAGCAAATTTTCATATATCTTAATCTTATAATTTTGATTTTTAACTTTAATATCAGAGGATTTTTTAAGTTTAATTAATTTTTCTTTTTTCAAACGATAAGAAATCAAATCTTCAATTTTTCCAATCTTTAATTTATGTTTATTGGCAAAGTTAAATAGGTCTTGACCTTTAGCCATTGTGCCATCTTCATTCATTATTTCACAGATGACTGCAGAATTATTTTTTTTTGCTAATTTAGAAATATCTACAGAGGCCTCTGTGTGCCCTGCTCTAACGAGTACTCCTCCATCTTTTGCAATAATTGGAAAAACATGACCTGGTGATACAATATCTTTCTTATTTACATTTTTTTTGGATGCAATCCTTATAGTTCTAGCTCGATCTTTAGCTGAAATACCTGTTGTAATTCCTTTTTTCGCTTCAATAGATATTGTAAAGGCAGTTTTATTTCTAGATTGATTAATCGGAGACATTAGAGATAAATTTAATCTCTTTGCTTGCAAACTATCCAATGCTAGACAAATTAATCCTCTTCCGAATTTAGCCATAAAATTAATATTCTTTGAATTTGTATCACTAGTAGAAATTACTAGATCACCTTCATTTTCTCTTTTTTCATCATCAACTAAAATGAACATCCCACCCTTTTTGGCAATTTTAATAATTGTTTCTATTGACGAATAATTACTTTTTAGCATTGAAAAAATTTTTAACGTATTTTGAAAGAATATCTATTTCTATATTTACAAGACTACCTTTTTTAACCTTTGATAAATTGGTCAATTTAAAAGTATGAGGAATAACCCAAATTTGAAAACCTTTTTTTGTTTTTTTAGAAATGGTTAATGAAATGCCATTTATACATATTGAAGCTTTTTCAATAATATTTTTTCTTTCTTTTGAGCTAATTTCAAAGTCAAAAATATAGGATTTATCAACTTTTTTTACATTTAAAGTTTTACCAGTTGTATCAATATGTCCTTGACATATATGACCTGAAATCTTTTGACCATACTTAAGAGGTAGTTCTAAATTTATTACATCATTGATCTTTAGATACTTAAATTTTGATCTTTTAACAGTTTCATTAGAGAGATAAAATTCCATTATTTTATTTTGTATTTTTATTAATGTTAAACAAACCCCATCACATGCAACGGAAACTCCAATATCTTTAGAATTCAATTTGAGGTCTGATTTCACAAAAATATTAATACCTTTTGATCTTTTAGATATTTTCTTAATGAAACCCTTATTAAATATAATTCCGTTAAACATTTTATCTTTTATAGATTGTAATATTATCTTTGGCTAGTTTAGATATAATTTTAGATACCTTTTTATACTTACCATTTAAGATTCTAAATGAAGTGAAACTTTGATTTATTTTATTTACTCTTAAGATTTTTGGGCTTTGAAATAAGTAAAATGTATCAATAAGTCTATTTTTTATTAAACTTTTTGATATTTTGTCACCACCTTCAACAAGTAAACTTCTTGTGCCTAGAGTGAATAACTTTTTCAAGACTATCTTCAAGTCCAGTAATCCTTCATTACTTAATTTTGTTTTAATCAAATTTAATCCTTTTTTTTTTAAAATTTTAATCTTTTTAGTATTAGATGAATGATAAAAAAGAATTGTATTACCTTTTTTTGCTGATTTAAAAATATAGCTTGTTAATTTGATATCTAAATTCTTATCTAGAATTATTCTTTTTGGTGAAAATTTATTGTAACCTTTTAATCTGCAAGTTAATCTTGGATTATCTATATTAAGGGTTTTACTTGAAATCATTATTGAATCATTCTTATATCGTAGGAAATGAGTAATCTTATCTGAATTCTTATCAGTTATTCTTTTAGTTCCTTTACTATAAATCAATTTATTTTTCGAAACTGCAATTTTAGCTGTAACATAAGGTAACTTACTAGTTCGGTTTTTAATGTAAGAGTCATAAAGATCTTTTGCATCTTTTTTTAGAAGACCTCTCTTAACTTTAATCTTTTTACTTGATAAAATCTTAAAACTCTTCCCTTTTACTCTCTTATCGATGTCCTCCATTGAATAAATTAATTCACTAATACCACTTTTAATTATATTTTTTGTACAAGGTGGGGTTTTTCCATAGTGATTACAAGGTTCAAGGGTTACATACATTTTTGAACCTTTTAATTTTTCGAATGAATTTTTTATTGCGCTATGTTCAGCGTGTGGCCTACCATTGTATCCTGTCTGACCAATAGAAATAATTGTATCATTTTTTACAATTAAGCAGCCAACAGATGGATTGTCTCCCGTTAAACCTTTGCGTGATCTTGCCAAATTGATAGCAAGTTTCATGTAATTCTTATCTTTCGATGAAAATCTATCTTTTTTTGAAGACATCTATTTTGTCCACAAATTGTACAAAATCCTTTTCTTCTCTAAAGTTTCGATAAACTGAAGCAAATCTAACATAAGCAACCGGATCTAGTGCTTTTAAACCTTCCATTACCATTGTTCCAATTGTACTTGTTGATATTTCATTTTGTCCTAGTTCTTCAAGCGCTCTAGATACTTTACTTATAAATTTTTCAATTGTTTCTGTATCTAAAGGTCTTTTTTTTAGAGCTATATAGATTGATTTAGATAATTTATCCCTATCAAAAGCAGATTTTCTTCCATTTTTTTTGACAACCATTAATTCTCTATATTGAATTCTTTCAAAGGTAGTAAATCGTTCACCACAAGCACATAACCTTCTTCTACGTATTGCTGTTCCATCCTCTGTTGGACGTGAGTCTACAACTGAGGTCTCACCTTTTTTTTCACAAGGGCAAATCATTTATTCAAGTTTTTATATATTGGAAAATTAGAACATAAATTAACAACTTCATTTCTTACTTCATTTTCCACTTTACTGTTATCATCAGGATTTTCAGAAAGTCCTTTTATAACCTTAGTTATTAATTCTCCTACTTTTTCAAATTCTTTTAAACCAAATCCTCTTGTTGTAGCAGCTTGAGATCCTAATCTAATACCAGAAGTAATCATTGGTTTTTCTGTATCAAATGGTATTCCATTTTTATTGCATGTTATATTAGCTCTACATAAACTTTCAGAAGCTAAATTTCCTTTCACATTAAAAGGTCTTAAATCCACTAACATTAAATGAGTATCTGTTCCGCCTGAATAAATTTTAAAGCCATTATTTTTTAAAGTTTCGGCCAACATTTTAGCATTAGCTAAAACATTTTTAATATATGTCTGAAACTCTGGCTTTAATGCCTCATAAAAACCTGCTGCTTTAGCTGCAATAATATGCATTAAAGGTCCACCTTGATAACCAGGAAAAACAGCTGTATCAAATTTTTTTCCTAAGTCTTCATCGTTAGATAAAATTATACCACCTCTGGCACTTCTAAAAACTTTATGCGTAGTTGAAGTTACAACATGTGCATAATCACATGGGTTTGGATATCCTTTACCTGCAACTAATCCTGAGAAATGTGCCATATCAACCATTAAATATGCTCCAACTTTATCTGCAATTTCTCTAAATCTTTTAAAATTAATAACTCTTGAATAAGCACTTCCACCAGCAATGATTAATTTTGGTTTGTGCTCTAAAGCTAATTTTTCAACATTATCGTAATCAATTAATTCAGATTTTTTATCAACATCATAGCTTATTGCATTAAACCATTTACCAGACATAGATATTTTAAGACCATGAGTTATATGACCACCAGAATTTAAGCTCATACCCATAAATGTATCGTTCGGTTTAAGTAGCGCTAGAAACACTGCTCCATTTGCTTGTGCACCTGAATGAGGTTGAACATTAGCATATTTACAATTAAAAAGTTTTTTAATTCTCTCCAGTGCTAATTTTTCTGCCACGTCAACATGTTCACAACCATTATAATATCTTTTTCCTGGATAACCTTCAGCATATTTATTTGTAAGAACTGAACCTTGAGCTTCTAAAACTGCTTGAGAAACAATATTCTCCGAAGCTATAAGCTCAATATGATTTTGTTGTCTTATTAACTCATCGTTAATAGCTTTAAATAAATCAGGATCAGACTGTGAAAGACTTTTTTCAAAAAAATCTTTGTAATCTGAATTTAAATATTTTGTTTCACTAGACATATATTCTATATTTTTTTAACTCTTTTTTTGTGTCTTCCACCCTCAAATTTCGTATTAACAAAAACTTCTATACATTTAAAAGCTGTATTTTTATTTGTTAATCTAGATCCTAATGTAATAATATTTGCATTGTTATGCAATCTAGATAATTTTGCATTTTTAACAGAATAACACACAGCTGCTCTAATTTTTTTATGCTTGTTTGCCGCCATTGACATCCCCATTCCAGAACCACAAACCAAAATACCTATATTTTTGCTGTTATTGGATACCTTTTTGGAAAGTTTATGTGCATAATCTGGATAATTAACTGATGTTTTAGAATCATTTGTCCCCATATCTTGAAATAGAAATTTTTTTGAAAATTTTTTCTTAATTTGCTCTTTTAAATTAAAGCCTGCATGATCTGATGAAATAAATATCTTTTTCAATTTAATTAAATTTATAATCTAACACACATGCAACTAGGTGAATTCTATTTTCTTCACCACCATTAAAAGCATTATGATATTTTGTATTATTTGTAATCCAAACAGATCCATCTGCTGGCATATGTTTTGCAACATGATCTACAACCATAATAGCTCCAGGATTAGTAATTATAGGAATGTGTAATCTTGGTTCAGGATCTCTGTGCCAACTTAGAGTAGATCGAGGTTCTTTTAATAAAATTCTTACCCTACCCAATTTATACTTAGATGATAAAGTTTCAAAAACTTCTTTAAAATATGTATCTTTGTATTCATCAATAAATTCTGAATAAGCAGCTTCATCAATTTTTTGATCTCTTACAACTTCCTTTCCACTTTTGTCAGGCTTAGTCCAAAAAACCCCTCTGGCTTTATTTCCTTTAATTGAGTCTGGGTCTCCAGGTATTTGGGTTAAAGATATTGCACCAAAATTTGAAACACCCTCTACTCCACTAAAGCTTTTTATTTTAAGTATCTCTTTATAAGCTTTCTGAAGTTCATTAATGTCAAATTTGACATCTTGTCTTTGAAAGTCGTTAAAATTTAGTTCCATAAGATTGTTTAATATCTTTTTTAAGTTATATTTGTATATAACATTTGTCGCATATTATAAATATATTTAAAAAATGATTACAGGTAAATATCCAGGATTAAGACTTAGAAGAAGTCGAAAAAATGATTGGTCTAGAAGACTAATCGAAGAAAATAATTTGACCCATAATGATTTTATATTACCAATTTTTTTGATTGATGGGAAAAATAAAAAACAAGAGATTAAATCAATGCCTGGAGTTTATCGTTATACATTGGATAAGATTAATTCTGTTGTAGATAAAGCAATTAAAAAAGGCCTTCCAATGATAGCTTTGTTTCCTTATACCGAAAAAAAAAAGAAAAATTTTATTGGTGCCGAAGCATTAAACGAAGACAATTTAGTTTGTAGAGCATTAAAATTAATAAAAAAAAAATATAAGAATCAAATTGGAATAATGTGTGATGTTGCTTTAGATCCTTATACATCTCATGGCCATGATGGATTATTAAAAAAAGATTATGTTCTTAATGATGAAACAATTAAAATTTTGATAGATCAATCTTTACTACAAGCCCAGATGGGATGTGATGTTCTTGCTCCATCAGATATGATGGATGGTCGAATTGGTGAAATTAGAAAAGCATTAGACAAGAATGGATTTAAGATGACTCAAATTTTATCTTATGCAGTAAAATATGCATCAAGTTTTTATGGACCTTTTCGTGATGCAGTAGGATCTAAGGGTCTACTTAAGAGTAGTAAGAAAAATTATCAAATGGATTTCAGAAATAGTAATGAAGCTCTTAGAGAAGTAGCATTAGATATTAAAGAAGGAGCTGACATGGTAATCGTTAAACCTGGCCTACCTTACCTTGACATAATAAAATTAGTTAAAGAAAATTTTAAGATACCAGTTATGGCTTATCAAGTTTCAGGGGAGTACAGTCTTTTAGAAAATGGTATTAAAAAAGGTTTAACTAATAATGATATAGTAATAGAGAGTTTAATTGCGTTTAAAAGAGCCGGTGCTAACGCTATTGTAAGCTACTACGCTGATAGATTAGATACCATTTTAAAATAATTATTTAAGACTGTTTATAAAATTCAATCTACTAATTGGTTGAGAAAGATTATTTGGTCTGAGTATGGTTTTTTCCAAATAGTCACCAATCAAAGATAATCCTTTTTTGAGATTGGTTAGGTCAACAGGTTCTTCATTTTTTTCAATTAAAAAATTGGGAATTATCTTCTTATTAGTATTTGATTTAGAAATGTATTGAAGTTTATTTCCAACAACTTCTTTATCAACTAAATTTTTTAATTCTAAATCATATCCAAGAACTCTAAATAATTCTAATTCCCAAAAAATATATCTTTTGATCCAATTATCTTTATCAAGCAATAAATAAAAATCTTTTATTAATTCGTATATATTAATATTTTTTTGATTTTCAGCAGTTAAAATTTTGATTAAATTCATAGCGGACGTTATACAAGATAGTTTCTTTTGATTATCAAAATACAATGGTGATAAAGCCTGTTGTATTTCAACTTTAAAATAACCAAGTTTATTATCATTTTTTGAATTGAAATTAATGTGAATTTTATTTCCAATTTGTAGATAGTTTTTAATTTTTTTTGAAGTACCACCAAAGATAATACCTGAAACTTTACCATGATCTTTAGTGAAAACTTCTGATATAATTGAATTTTCACTATATTTATTTTTTGATAATAGATATCCTTTATCGTCCCAAATCATAACTATTTAATATTTTGTAAACATAATATAGCAGCATTTTGTTCAGCATCTTTTTTTGATTTTCCTTGAGCAGTATAGAATTTTGTATCTTGTAATTTTACAGCTACTTTAAAAATTGGCATATGCCTCGGACCTGAGTTTGAAATAAGTTTATATATTGGTAATCTTTTATAATGTTTTAAAGAAAATTCTTGTAATTTAGTCTTAGCGTCAATTTGAGTAACAACACTATCTTTTATATTGTTGGACCATAAGTTTAGTATAACTTTTTCAACTACAATAAATCCTTTATCTAAATAAATGGACCCTAAAAGGGCTTCACAACAATCTGCAAGCACCTTATCCTCAATTAAATTTTTTCTATTTTTAACGTTTAATGTTAGAACATATTTGTGTAAATCTATTTTTTTGGCAATTTCTAAACAAGTTTTTTTGTTCACTAATGAGGCAAATTTTTTATCTAAAATACCTTCTTTCTCATTAGGATAAATTTCTAATAGTTTTTTAGCAATTATAAGACCTAATACTCTATCTCCTAAAAACTCTAATTTTTCATAGTTATTATCTTTATTAAAACTTTTATGAGTAAGAGATTTAATTAATAAATCTTTATTTTTAAAATTACATTTAATCTTTTTTTCTAATGCTGAATAATTAATTCTCATTAATTTATCTTAGTAAAAAATCTATCAAATCTTAAAGATTTATTCCATTTCCAAAAAGAAAATATACTTCCAATAGATCTATCAGATGAAAAAAAAATAAATCTTGCTTTTCCTACTAAATTATCTTGATGTACATAACCTACACTACTTAAAAACCTACTATCTTTAGAACAATCCCTATTATCACCTAAGAAAAAATAATGATTTTCAGGGACCTTGAATGTATCGGTGTTCTGCAGTGGAAAATTTTTAAGGTAAACTGTATTGTATTTTTTACCATTCGGTAAAATCTCCTCAAAAAAAGAAACGTTTATTTCTTTTCGACCACAAAAAGTCCTGTTTTTTTTTAGTATTTTTGATTTAATTATTTCACTATTATTTAAATACAAATTGGCATCCTGAAATTTAATAATATCACCAGGTAAACCAATTAATCTTTTAATGTAATCAGTTCTATTATCAGCAGGTGTTTTAAAAACTACCACATCACCTCTTTTTGGATTCTTTGACATTATTCTTCCTTTAAAAATTGGAGGACTGAAAGGAAATGAATGTTTGCTATAACCATAAGTATATTTTGTAACAAAAATTCTATCTCCTACTAATAAATTAGGCTCCATAGATGATGATGGAATATAAAATGGTTGGATTAAAAAAGATCTAATAATAACTGCAATTATCAAAGCATAAAACAGTGTTTTTGTATTCTCTATAAAAAATTTTTTATTAAACATTATTTGGTTTGTAAAATTGTAAATGCAATTGAATAATCCTTTTCGTCTGAAATTGAAAGAAACAAATCATAGGTTTTAACCTTAAATTTTTTATTTATAATTTTGTCAATTTTTTTGGATTTTTGATAATATGGCTTACCAATCTTATCGTTTAAAATTTGAATATCCTTAAAGTTTAGATTATTTCTAAAACCTGTTCCTATTGATTTTGCTAATGCTTCTTTTGCAGCAAATCTTTTTGCAAAATAATTTGCTTTATTAGAAATATTTTTTGAAAAATAAATTTCTTTGTTACCAAATGTTCTTGAAACAAATAACTTATTCTTAATTGAAGATTTAATTCGTTTATTTTGAATTATGTCGACACCTATACCCAATATACGCATATTATCTTTTATTTATAATTCTCTTAAAACTCTTTATTACTTTAGGAAGACCATTAAAGATAGACTCTCCAACTAAAAAATGTCCAATATTAAATTCTTTAATTTGTTTAATTTTAGTAAGAAATTTAGTTGTTTTATAATCTAGACCATGTCCTGCATGAACTTCTAGACCTAAATTATTTGCGAGAATAGAACACTTTTTTATTTTTTGAAGTTCAGTTATGTAATTTTTTTTTGATTTGACTAAATTTGCTATTTTGCCTGTATGAATTTCAATACAGTCTGTTTTTAGTTCCTTAGATAATCTAATATCTTTTAATGATGGGTTAATAAATAAACTAGTTCTAATATTTCTTTTTTTGAATTTAGAAATTATTTTTTTTAATTTAGTTTTATTTTTTTCTAAGTTTAACCCTCCTTCTGTGGTTATCTCTTTTCTGTTCTCTGGTACTATACAAACAAAATTAGGCTTGAGCTTTAAAGCAGAATTAATCATTTTCGAGTTAGTTGAAACCTCTAAGTTAACTAAAAGATTCTTTATTGAGCAGATTTTTTTGGCATCACCATCGTTAATATGTCTTCTATCTTCTCTCAGATGTATTGTAATTGAATTTGCACCACATTTTTTTACAAACTTGGCCGCAAAGAAAGGGTCAGGATGGTGTTCACCTCGAGCATTTCTAATGGTGGCTATGTGATCAATATTTACACCTAAACGTTTCACTTAATAAATCTACTTCCAGGTTTAGTAACAGGTATTGATATTAAGTTCTTTGGCAATTTTTTTTTTTTATATGTTGGAACACTTATTTTTAATTGAGATACAATTCTTTTTTTAATTTTTAGTGTTTGTTTTGATGATCTATCTATTAGTGATGCAAAACCTAATAGTTTTGCTTTGCTATCTTTAATTAATCTAACACATTCTAAACTTGACTTTCCTGTTGTAATTACATCTTCAATAATTAAGACATTCATTCCTTTTCTAATATTGAAACCTCTTCTTAGTGTAAATTTACCCTTTACTCTTTCACAGAAGATTGTCTCTTTTTTTAAGATTCTACCTATTTCATAACCAATAATTATGCCACCCATAGCTGGTGCCAAAATTAAGTCTATTTTTTTAAATCTTTTTTTTATCTTACTTGCCAATGATCTGCATATTTTTTCAGCTAGAAATGGTTGGCTAAGTAATTTAGCACATTGAATATATTTAGATGAATGAAGTCCTGATGATAAAACAAAATGACCTTCTAACAAAGCATCAGTTTTTCTTAAAATATCTAAGGATTTTTTGGGTGAAAGCATTTCTTTTATCTTCGTGTCTAATTATCTTAAATTTTATACCCTTTTGTTTAAGCTCTGCAATAAAATTAGTAAAATTTTTTAGATCTCTAATTATTAATTGGAACTTAAAATTAATATAATTAGGGTTTTTACCTGTCATCTCAAGATTGGAGATATTTAGTTTATGTTCACCAATTAGAGAACTTACATTTCCAAGCTGACCTGGTTTATCAGGTAAAGAAATCCACAATGTAGTATTATATTTTTTGATTCTTTCTTCTTTTTTCTCTCCCCTATCATGCCAATACCTTCTAATAGCAGCTCTCGCTTTGCCAGTTTTAGTTGTTGGTATCCAGTGCAAAGAAGGAGATTGATTTTTTGATGTAGTGATATTTACTCTATCACCATTTCTTAATATAGATTGTAATTCACTTTTATTACCATTAATTTCACATCCAATAGCTGTATCTCCTATTTTGGTATGAACAGCATATGCAAAATCAATAGCTGTAGCATCTTTAGGTAATTTAATTACAGATCCTTTAGGTGTAAAACAAAAAACGTTTTCCTGAAACATTTGAAGTTTAGTGTATTCATATGAGTGTTCAGGGTTTTCATTCTTTTCAATAATTTCAACAAGATCCTTCAACCAATCATACTCTTTCCATGTTAATGAATTAAACTTTTCTGAGGATTTATACTGCCAATGTGATGCTATACCTCTTTCAGCAAATTCATGCATTTGTTTTGTTCTAATTTGGATTTCAACGGGCTTTTTATATGAACCAATAACTGAAGTGTGAATTGATTTATATCCATTTATTTTTGCAGAGGAAATATAATCTTTAAATTTTCCAGGAATACAATTATACGCTTTGTGAATTATTCCTAAAGATTTATAACAATCATCAGTATCATCAACTATAATTCTAAAACCAATAATGTCAGTAATTTGCTCTAATGAAACTCTTTTCTTTTGAACTTTTCTCCATATAGAAAAAGGAGTTTTTTCTCTCCCATATATTTTTGAATTAATATTATTTTCAATCAACAAATGATTAAATTCAGATGATAGACTTTCAAAAATATCTTTTTTATCTAATTTAATTTCTTCAAGTCTTTTTTGGATTAATGACCTGCCTTCATGATTGAGAATTTCAAAAGACAAGTCTTCTAGTTCATCTCTTATTCTGTGCATTCCCATTCTGTCTGCTAATGGAGCATAAATTTCCATTGTTTCTTGAGCAATTCTTTTTCTTTTATCCTCTTTATCAATAGCTTTAATTGTTCTCATATTATGTAATCGATCAGCAATTTTAACTAATAAAACTCTAATATCTTTTGAAGTAGCTAAAATTAATTTTCTAAAATTTTCAGCTTTTGAATTAGCTGAGGCAGTATTTTCTAACACTGATATTTTTGTAACACCGTCGACTAAATCTGCAACTTCAGATCCAAACTCACCTTTTATAGTTTCGTATGTTGCATAAGTGTCTTCAATTGTGTCGTGTAAAAGACCTGTTGTAATTGTTGCGCTATCTAATTTTAAATCAGTTAAAATATTAGCAACTTCTATTGGGTGAACTGAGTAAGGATCACCAGATGCTCTCTTTTGATTACTATGAGCTTTAACGGCAAAATCATAGGCCTTATTAAGTTTCTCTGGATTTAAAAACTTATTATATCCTTTAACTTTATTTATTAATTCTTCAGAATTTAACATAGTTTATTATAGCATCTATTTAGATTTGTTTAATAGATCTAATGTCACTATTTGATAATGATGATATTAGTTTTTTTATATTAAGTTTTAAAACAGGATGTTCCCAATCTTTATCTATCTCAAAAAGAGGTAAAAGAACAAAATTACGGGTATGCATTCTTGGATGTGGTAAAATTAAGTCATTTTCCATTCTTTGATTTTTAAAGTCGATTATATCTATATCACAAACACGGGGTGAATTTTTTGGCATTTTTTTCCTACCTAATCGAGTTTCAATTTCTTTGCATTTTTTAATTAGTTTTAAAGGTGTTAAATGAGTTTTAATCTTAACAACTATATTTAAAAATTTTGGATTTTTAGGATTGGGCCAAGATAAACTTTCATAATAACTCGAACATTCTAATATATTGATATTATTTTTTAATAGGTTTGATTTTGTATTTTCAATATTTCTCTTTTTATTTCCTAAATTTGAACCTATTCCCAAGTAGATTGGTTTAACTGGATTTTCTGACATATCTAGCCTTATCTCGATTCCAGTCTCTATTTTTTTTTGTTGCTCTCTTGTCGTATTGTTTTTTACCTTTTGCAACTGCTAGCTCTACTTTAGCTTTTCCTTTTTTAAAATACATTTTTGTTGGTACTATAGTAAATCCATCTCTTTGCATTTTTCCTATAAGTTTATTTATTTCTCTTTTATTTAATAAAAGTTTTCTTTCATCTGTTGGATTGTGATTTGAGTAGCTTGCTTGTTTATATGACGAAATATGTGAATTTATTAAAATTATTTCACCATTTTTTTCAATTGCATAAGAGTCAGCAATATTTACTTTACCATCTCTAATAGATTTAATTTCAGACCCTTTAAGAACAATTCCAGCCTCTAATAAATCTTCAAAAAAATAATTAAAACTTGCTTTACGATTAAGACAAATAATTTTCAAACCAGAATTGGTCTTTTTGTTCATTAAATTAATTTTGCAGACAGAAGTGCTTTTTTAACTATTTCTTTAGTAGGATCAGTTATTTTAACTAACGGTAGTCTTACCTCATCATCACAGAGATCTAATAATTTAGCTGCATATTTTACTGGACTTGGATTACTTTCTATAAACATCGAATGATGTACAGGTTGTAAAATCTTATCAAGTCTTTCTGCTTCAGAGATAGACTTTTCATCACTCATAATTGAAAGTTTCTGAAAATCTGAACATAGTTTTGGTGCAATATTTGCTGTAACACTTATCGCTCCAACACCTCCTCTTTTATTAAATTCTAATGCATTATCGTCATTGCCAGTCAATTGCATAAAATCTTTACCCATCTTTTTTAGAGTTTGATCAACTCTATTCAAGTCACCAGTAGCATCTTTTACTCCAATAATATTTTTAAGCTCATATAATCTTGCCATTGTGTCAACTGACATGTCTATAACTGATCTGCCTGGAATATTATAAATTATTATAGGAATTCCACATTTATCATTAATTGATTTATAATGTTGATATAAACCTTCTTGGGTAGGTTTATTATAATAGGGAGTAACGATAAGTGCTCCATTAGCGCCTATTTTTTCAGCGTGAGAAGTTAAAGATATAGCTTCTTCTGTAGAATTTGATCCTGTTCCTGCAAATACAGGTAATTTTCCTGCACTTTCTTTCACACAGAGCTCTATAACTCTTTCATGTTCATCATGGCTTAATGTTGGAGATTCTCCAGTTGTTCCAGCTGGAACTAATCCATTTGTGCCATTTTTAATGTGAAAATGAATTAACTTGATATAAGTTTCGTCATCAAGTTTATCATTTTTAAATGGAGTAACTAAAGCAACATTTGATCCTTTAAACATAAATACTTATAACATAGATTGTTGATTCATATAGTAAAGATTATGTCAAAAAAAATCATATTTTTTATACTTTTATTTAATCTGACTGGGTATGCAGGTATTGCCTCATCTGAAATAGTCCCATTAAAAAAACCAATTCAAACTAAAGAGGAAACACAAAAAAAATTACTAATAGATGTATTAAAACCACTACCAAAACCAATAGAACAAACCGAAAAAAAAGTAATAGAGGAAAAAGTTATTGTTGAGAAAAAAAATAAAAACGGTTTAATTCTACCCAAAAAGAAACCCTTAATTGCAGGAACTGAAAAAGTTAAAGATATAAAAATATCAAAATACTATAATAAAAAGGACTTTAATTTAGCCAAAAAAGCTATTTCTGAGATGAAAAGAGCTAAATGGACTGATGCTTTAAGAACTTCAAAAAAAGCTAAAGATAAATCAATATATAATTTCATTCAGTGGAGACATCTCTTAAGAAAAGGAAACCAAGCTTCTTATTACGATTATAGAACTTTCATGGACAAAAATGAGGATTATCCAAGAATTGGTCGTGTAAAATATTTGGCAGAACATAAACTATCGACTGATAAAATTTCTCCAAAAAAAATTATTGATTGGTATAGATCCTCTGAGCCGTTAAGTGGATTTGGCAAAATGATACTTGGTGAAAGTTATACTTTAACAGGAAATAAAGAAAAAGGCATACAGCTAATAAAAGAAGGTTGGATAACCGCGGAGCTCACTAAATCAGAATTAAGATTTTATAGGAAAAAATTTAAAAAGTATCTTGATGCGAATGACTATGTAAAAAGAGCAGACTATCTTGCTTGGAATAATAAATATTGGGATCTGAAGCGAATGCTAAGGTATTTACCAAAAGATTATGAACTTTTATATAATGCAAGACAATTATTAATGAGTAAATCTTATGGTGTTGATAATGCAATATCTAAAGTACCAGCTAAATTTAAAGATGACTCTGGATTGAATTACGACAGATTAAAATGGAGAAGAAAAAGAGGTCGAGTTGATAGTTCTGTTGAAATTTTATTAAAAATAAAAAATACTAAAGATTATTTAGTAAGACCAGATAAGTGGTGGAAGGAAAGAGAAATTATCTCAAGATCTCTAATCTACAAAAAAAAATACGAATTAGCTTATAAAATTTCTAGTAACCATGCTATGACTGAAGGACCAGAATTTGCTGCTGCAGAATGGATGAGTGGTTGGATTGCTTTAAGCTTCTTAAATGATCCATTATTAGCCAAGGATCACTTTGAAAATTTTTATAACAATGTTGGGTATCCAATTAGTGTTGCTAGAGGTGCATACTGGTTAGGAAGAACTTATAAAAAGTTAGGCTATGATGAATTGTCAACTAAATGGTTTAATGAAGCAGCAAATTATTTGACAACATATTATGGTCAACTAGCATTCAGAGAGTTAGATCCTAATGGAAAATTTGAACTTACAAAAGATATAGAAGTTAAAAAAGAATATCGAGATTATTTTTTCAAAAAAGAAATTGTTAAAGTAATCTATCTATTAGATGAACTTGATGAAGATAAATATACAAAACATATACTTAGACATTTGGCAAACGATAATGTTGATAGTGGAAGTGAAATTTTAGCTGCAGAACTTGCAACTAATATTGAACGTTTTGACTTTGCGATCCAAGTCGCAAAAATTGCCTCATATGAAAAAAGATTTCACAATAAATATAATTATCCAATTATAAGTACACCTAAATATATTAATGGAAGAAAAATTCCTGAAAGTGCATTTATTTTATCTATTATAAGACAAGAAAGTGAATTTGATTTAAGTGCTAATAGTCATGCAGGAGCAAAAGGTTTGATGCAATTGATGCCTTATACTGCTAAGTTAGTTGCTAAACAAGCAAAGCTTCCTTATTCAAAATCTAGATTAACTACTGATCCAGAATATAATATCAATTTAGGTTCACATTATATTGCAGGTTTAATTCTTGAGTATGATGGTGCGTACCCTTTTGCAATAGCAGCTTATAATGCTGGTCCAAAGCGTGTAAGATATTGGAAAAAAATAAATAAAGATCCACAAAAAAATCAAACCAATTATATTGATTGGATTGAACTAATCAAATTTAAAGAAACAAGAAATTATGTTCAGAGAGTTCTAGAGAACTATAATGTATATAGATATATACTTGAACAAAAACCAATCCCTATGAAAGATTTTTTCAAAAATAACCCTCTATTTTAAGATATGGCGGAAGAGGAGGGATTCGAACCCTCGGTACAAGTTTCCTCGCACGGTCATTTAGCAAACGACTGGTTTAAGCCTCTCACCCACTCTTCCAAGAAATTTGTCGCTTTCGATTGTATTGAATAATCAATATTAATAAAGTAATTATTCATTAATAATGAAAAATAGATACTCAATATTTTCACTAATAAAGAATGCTTTCTCTTATCATGAAAACTGGGAAAAAGCTTGGAAAGACCCTACACCTAAAAAAGAATATGATGCTGTAATTGTTGGTGGCGGAGGACACGGTCTTGCAACAGCATATTATTTAGCAAAAAAACATAATATGAAAAATATTGCTGTTGTAGAAAAGGGATGGATCGGTGGAGGAAACACTGGAAGAAATACAACTATAATAAGATCAAATTATTTATGGGATGCTAGTGCTGGTCTTTATAACCATGCATTAAAAATTTGGGAAGGTTTATCACAGGAATTAAATTATAATGTAATGTTCAGTCAAAGAGGTGTCATGAACCTTGCTCACAATCTTCAAGATGTAAGGGACTTAAAAAGAAGAACTCATGCCAATAGATTGAATGGAATTGATGCAGAATATTTAAATACTGAAGAAGTTAAAAAATTTTGTCCCATTATAAATACTTCTCCAGATATTCGATATCCAGTATTAGGAGGAACATTACAAAGAAGAGCCGGAACAGCTAGACATGATGCTGTTGCCTGGGGATATGCCAGAGGTGCAGATGAAATGGGAGTTGATATAATTCAAAATTGTGAAGTTAAAGCTATAAAAAGAAATGGTGATAAAGTTGAGGGTTTAGAAACAACAAAAGGTTTTATCAAAACAAATAAAATTGGAGTTGTAGCGGCTGGTCATTCTAGTGTTATAGCTAATATGGCAGGTTTAAAATTACCATTAGAGAGTAAACCTTTACAAGCTTTAGTATCTGAACCTGTCAAACCAATTATTGATACAGTCGTAATGTCAAATGCGGTGCATGCTTATGTCAGTCAATCTGACAAAGGAGAACTAGTTATTGGTGCTGGAACTGATGATTATATCTCATATTCACAAAAAGGTAGTCATGATATTGTTGAAGGAACTTTAAATGCAATATTAGAATTATACCCAATATTTAGTCGAATGAGAATGCTACGACAATGGGGAGGAATTGTTGATATCTGTCCTGATGCTAGTCCTATAATTAGTAAAACATCAATTAAAGGTTTATATTTTAATTGTGGATGGGGTACTGGAGGATTTAAAGCAACCCCAGGATCAGGAGATTTATTTGCTCATACAATAGCAAATGATGAACCTCATGAACTTAATGCTGCCTTCAATATTAATAGATTTGTAAGTGGTGATCTAGTTGATGAACATGGTGCCGCTGCTGTTGCACACTAATGTTTATAATTAATTGTCCTTTTTGTGGTGAACGTGAACAAAGTGAATTTAAAGCTGGTGGCGAAGCACATATAGAGAGGCCTAAACAACCAACAGAATTAAGTGATGATGAGTGGGCAGAATATTTATTTATGAGAAAAAATATAAAAGGAATTCAATTTGAAAGATGGAACCATATACATGGATGTAGAAAATGGTTTAACATGGTACGTGACACTTCAAATGATGAGATAAAAGCAATTTATAAAATGGGTGAAAAACCACCTGTCAAATAAGATATGTCAAAAAATTTAAGAGTTAAAACTAGTAAATTTGTTGATGAAACTTACAGAGTTTCATTCAAATTTAATGGTTCAAGATATTATGGTTATAAGGGAGACACTCTTGCATCTGCACTATTAGCAAATGATATTCATTTAGTTGGCAGAAGTTTTAAATATCACAGACCAAGAGGAATTATGACCTCGGGCTCTGAAGAACCAAATGCCATAGTTCAGCTTCATAATAATTCAGATAGAACTGAACCTAATGTACGAGCTACAGAAATAGAAATCTATGAGGGCTTAGAAGCTTCAAGTCAAAACTGTTGGCCAAGTGTAAACTTTGATATTGGTGGAATAAATAATTTACTTTCTCCCCTACTACCAGCTGGTTTTTATTATAAAACTTTTATGTGGCCTGCTAGTTTTTGGGAAAAATACGAATATTTTATTAGGAAATCTGCAGGGTTAGGAAAATCTCCTACTACACCTGATCCTGATGTTTATGAACATGAATATATTCATTGTGATGTTCTGATTGTTGGTGCAGGAATTTCAGGAATTATGGCTGCAAAGACTGCTGCTAAAAATGGACTAAAGACACTTCTAGTTGATGAAAAACCGAACCTAGGTGGATCAACAATATATCAAAATTCAGAACATTTTAAGATAAACAATCAAAATTCAGGTTCATGGTTAGAAAAGGAAATTAATGAAATAAAAAAAATAGATAATTTAGATATAAGAATAAGAACAAGTGTAGCTGCATTTCATGGCTATAATTTTCTTTTAGCACGTGAAAATCTTACAGACCATCTACCGATTGAACAAAGAAAAAATAAAACCAGACAAAAGTTACTCAAAATTAGAGCTAAGAAAGTAATCACAGCTACTGGATCTTTGGAAAGACCTTTAATTTTTGATAACAATGACAGACCAGGAATTTTACTTTCTTCAGCAATCAAAAGATATGCTGATTTGTTTGGTGTTGCTTGCGGAGAAAAAAATATATTTTTAACCAATAATGATAGTGCCTATGAAACTGCTATTAGCTTAATCCAGAAAGGAATAAAAGTTGAAGCTATTGTCGATAACAGAGAAGAAATAGAATCTAAATTACTCTACGAAATAGAAAAAAATAACGTTAAGGTTTTTAAGGGTTTTACAATTGTTAATACTAATGGTTACAAAAAAATCAATAAAGTTTCATTAATGAAACTTTCTAAAGATGGTCAAAAAGTTATAGGTTCAAAAATAAATTTATCTTGTGATTGTTTGGGAGTTTCAGGTGGATGGACACCAGCAGTGCATTTATTTACTCAATCAGGCGGAAAATTAAAATTTAGAGAGGAAGATCAAGTATTCATTCCTAAAAAATATTCTTCAGAACAAATTAGTATAGGTGCCTGTAATGGTGATTTAATATTGGAAGATATAATCAAAAATACTCCAAAATATCTTAAAGAATTTTTGAACATAAAAAAAACTGATTATGATAATGTTGAAGTATTTTCATCTGAAAATAAATCAAAGAGAAACATTTGGTTATTACCATCAGATAAAATTTTGGGTAAAACAAAATCTTTCGTAGATTATCAAAATGATGCAACTGCAAAAGATATAAAACTTGCTTTGAGAGAAGGTTTTAGATCAATTGAGCATGTTAAAAGATATACAACAACTGGTATGGGAACTGATCAAGGTAAACTTGGTAACATGCATGCATTAGGAATTATATCTGAAACAGCTGGAACTAAAATGGGTGAACATGGCACAACAACCTTTAGACCACCTTATACTCCTCTAACTTTTGGAACTATTGTAGGTAGAAATGTTGGTGAATATTTTGATATATTTAGAAAGACGCCAATGCACGAATGGCATCTTAAAAACAAAGCAGAATTTGAAAATGTAGGTCAATGGAAGAGAGCTTGGTATTATCCAAAAAATAATGAAAATATGTTTGAGGCTGTCCAAAGAGAAAGTAAAGCAGCAAGAGAAAGTGCTGGGATTTTAGATGCTTCAACACTTGGAAAAATTGATATTCAAGGTACAGATGCATCTGAGTTTCTAAATCGTGTTTATACAAATGCTTGGTCAAAACTTGCTGTTGGTAAGTGTAGATATGGCTTGATGTTAAATGAAGATGGTATGGTTTATGACGATGGTGTTACAACGAGATTAGGGGAAAATCATTACATTATGACAACTACCACTGGTGGGGCTGCTAATGTTTTGGGTAAATTAGAGGATTATCTTCAAACTGAATGGCCTGAATTAGATGTTTACTTAACATCCGTAACTGACCATTTTGCAACAATAAGTGTTTGTGGACCCAACAGTAAAAAAATTATTTCAAACGTTATTCCAGATTTAGATCTTTCAGATGAAAATTTTCCTCATATGTCATTTAAAAATACAAAAATTGGAAAAATAAACTGTAGAGTTATGAGGATAAGTTTTACTGGGGAACACAGTTATGAAATTAATGTTCAGGCGAACTATGCAAATTCTGTATGGGAAAAATGTATGGAGATAGGAAAAGATTTTAATATTACTCCTTATGGAACAGAAACTATGCACTTACTAAGAGCTGAAAAAGGTTTCATAATAGTCGGTCAAGACACTGATGCAACTATGACACCAATAGACTTACAAATGGATTGGATAGTTAGTAAGAAAAAATATGATTTTATTGGTAAAAGATCATTATATAGATCAGACACAATTAAAGATGACAGAAAACAATTAGTTGGTTTATTAACAGACAACCCTAATGAAATATTAGAAGAGGGAGCCCAAATAGTTGCTGATGTAAATAAATCTCCTATTGAGATGTTGGGCCATGTTACTTCAAGTTACTATAGTCCTAATCTTAAAAAATCTATTGCACTTGGAGTTGTTAGAGGTGGAAAAAATATGATGGGTAAAAAATTAATCATACCAATGGAAAATAAAACAATTAATGTAACTGTTGCTGATCCAGTGTTTTTAGATAAGGAGAATAAAAGATTAAATGCTTAATTATAACCAGTCACTACCAGAAAAAAAATTATTTCAAGATCTTCAAATAAGTGAGATCACACCTATTATGAAATTGATTATAAGAGGAAAAAAAAGAAAATTTTTTTCAGCCATAGGTAAATCATTAAATATTCTTTTACCAGTAGAGAGTAATACTTCTACACAAAGTCAAAAGCTCTCAGCTTTGTGGTTAAGTCCAGATGAGTGGATGATTTTTTCTAATGAAACTAGTGATAAAAATTCCAATTATAATGAAACAGAAGAATTGTTAATCAAAAATATATCTAGTGTAAACCTAGGTGCTGTTACAGATGTCGCAGATCAATTTGTAATGATCAATCTTAAAGGAGATAAGACATATAAGTTGTTTCAAACCGGATCACCTTTTAATTTTAATGATTTTCGAGACAAAAAAGGTGCAGTAACTCAAACAATAATAGCAAAGGTAGACGTAATTATACATAATCAGGACAAAAATGATGTAAATTTATTTGTCAGAAGGTCCTTTTCTGAACATTTATTTTCTTGGATGACTGACGCTGCGTCAAGATTATAGTCTCAATTTATTAATAAATCAGTTATCTAATAATATGAAAAAAATATTTTTAGTAGTGCTTTTAGCACTTTTACCCTTTTCCGTTAATGCTCAATCTAACCTAGACAAAATTCTATCTTCAGGTGAATTAAAAGTTGGTACAACAGGTGATTGGGATCCAATGACCGTTAAAGATCCAGCTACGAATAAATACAAAGGTTTTGACATTGATGTGATGAATGAACTCGCTAAAGATATGGGTGTTAAAATTAAGTTTGTTCCAGCAGAATGGAAGACAATAGTTTCTGGAATTACATCATCAAGATATGATATTTCTACAAGTGTAACCAAAACTCCTAAAAGAGCTGAAGTTGCAGGATTTACTGATACTTATTATAAATACGGTACAGTTCCACTTGTACTCAAAAAGAATTTAAAGAAGTTCTCTACATGGGATTCGCTGAATAATGAGAAAGTAACAATAGCAACTACACTTGGAACATCTCAAGAGGAAAAAGCTAAAGAATTTTTTCCTAAATCTAAATTAAATTCTGTTGAAGCTCCTGCAAGAGATTTTCAAGAAGTATTAGCTGGAAGAGCAGATGGAAACATAACAAGTTCAACAGAAGCAAATAAATTGGTAATAACTTACCCACAACTATCAATAGTTCCAGACGGTGAAAAAAATCCAGCCTTTTTAGCTATGATGGTTCCAAAAGGTGATGACGAATGGAGAAAATACGTCAATAGCTGGATCAAAAAGAAAAAATCATCAGGATTTTTTACCAAACTCTTAGCTAAATATAATCTAAAAAGTCTATAATCAATTAGATATTAGTTTTTAATTCTTTATAACTTTAAAAGTGAGAAATTTATTTCTTTTACTTTTAATTATACCTCTATCCTCTTGTAGTGGAAAAGAACTGGGATGGTTTATACTGTCTCCAAATAATATAGAGGGTTTAACTAATCTAAAATTTCTAATTAGTGGTTTTACAACTACAATTTACATTTCTGTAGTATCTATTCTTATTTCAATGATTATAGGATTTATTGTTGCAGTCCCCTCTTTAGCAAAAAGTAAATATCTGACTTATCTTAATATTGGATATGTTGAAATTGTCAGAGCAGTACCACTGCTTGTTTTGATTTTATGGATTTATTACGGCTTACCAATAATGACAGGAATAAGTTTTAGTCCATTTGTATCTGGTATTATTGCTTTATCAATAAGTGAGAGTGCATTTCAGGCTGAAATTTTTAGAGCTGGAATAAATTCAATTAAAAAATCTCAATGGGAAGCTGGTAGTTCATTAGGACTAAGTTTTTTTAGGAAATTACGTTTAGTAATTCTTCCTCAGGCAATTAAAAATATCTTACCTGCTATTGGCAATCAATTTGTTTATGTTTTAAAAATGTCCTCTCTTGTATCTATAATTGGTATTGGAGATTTAACTAGAAAAGCAAACGAATTAGTTGTGACGACTTATCGACCACTGGAAATATATACATTTCTAATTCTAGAATATTTGGTCTTGATATTAATTGTTTCTTATCTTGTAAGAAAATTAGAAAAAAAATTGAATAAAGACTAATTTTTTCTTCTATAATCCCAAGGGAATTCAAAATTCATAGACCACATCCCCAGATTATTAACTCTTGCATAATCTTCATCTTTAATAAATTTTTTAGAATATTTTCTATAAGCAAATGCATAACCTTTTTTAACTAGATAGCTAGACAAACTAAGATCATTCACAAAACATTCTGCAAGAGTTCTTTTATATTGGTCTTTACCCTCTTCAATACAATTTACTTTTTGATTATCAATCTTATCAATTAATAATTTTTTAGCCTTTATCCCACAATAAATAATTTTATCATTTTTCTTGCAAGTTTGTTTAAGTTCAGGAGTATCAATTCCAGAAAATCTTATTTTCTTACCATTTAAATGAATAGTATCACCATCAATTATCTTGATTTCATAAGATTTAACATCATTGTAAGTTAAGAAAAAAAATATTAGGCAGATGCTAATAACTAAAAAGAGTTTTATTTTGTTTAAAAACATTATTTAAAAAATATCCAATAAATATTAAAAGTGCAATTCCCATTATCCAATTAGTAGCCATTATAGTATAAAAAATATCTGCGTAGTCCCCTCCTCTAATATTTATTATGTACCATAAGCTCAAAAAAGGAAACGCAGTCAGTCTTAATATACTAAGATAAAGACTATAAAGAGGTTTTTTTACAGCTTGAAATACAGCTGTTGTAATAAAGAATACGGGGTATATTGGTCCAATCAAAGCTGCAACTTTTAAATAAATAGCTCCATGTTTTACAGCTTCTTGATTATCGGTAAACAAGGACACAAAAAACTCAGCTCCAAAAAATAATATTATTCCAGCGACAGCCATAAAAGAGCACCCAAAAAATAATGCCTTTTTGTATAGTTCTCTAATTCTATTAAAAGCTTTTGCACCAAAGTTTTGTCCACCAATTGAAAGAACTGCTGTATTTAATCCAATAACTGGAAGTAAAAAAACTTGCTCTACTCTTAAAGCTGCTCCATATCCTGCTGTAGCAAGATCACCAAATTGTCCTATAAAATATAGAATATTAAAAATTCCAACTCCAATGAATAACATGCTGAACATAACTGGTACGGATTGTCTTGTTAAAGGTTCTAAATATTCAAACTTAGGAATAAAACATACTAATTTTAAGTACTCTCTAATTTTACAATTATTAACTTTATAAGCTAAATAGATTGTTCCAATCAATTGAGAGATTACTGTTGCTATAGCAAGTCCGGCAATACCGAAAGCAGGAACAATTCCATAACCCCAAATAAAAAGAGGGTTTAAAAAAATATTTAAGAAAAAACTGAATATTAATACATTTCTATAACTTTTTGTGTCACCTTGTGCATTTAATGTTCCATTTAAAGAAATTTGTATCAATACAATAAAAGTTCCATAAAAAATGATATCTAAATATTCTCTTGTAAGTGCTATACCAGCAGTATCAGATCCCATAACCCCTAGAAGAAAATTAGAAGCATTTAAACCGAAAATTGTCACTAATAATGAAATTACTAAAGCAAAAACTAAAGATTGAGCTATATACATAGAGGCCACTCTTTCTTTTTTTTCACCTATAGAGTTACCAATCATCGCATTAGTAGCAGCACCTATGCCAACACCAACAGCAATTATAGTAAAGTAAATTGGAAATGATTTAGCTATCGCACTTATCGCCTCTGCTGAAATTTTTCCTGCAAACCAAGTATCAACAAGATTATAAAAAGTTTGAAAAAGAGATCCAACACTAGCTGGTATTGTAACTTTACGTAGTAAAAACCATATGGGATCTTTAGTAAGCTTGTATGAAGTTGACAAAAATATCCTTATTTAAATTCTTTTTGAAAAATATATTTTTTTCCAGATTGTTTTGCTTTGTATACCTGACTTTGTCTCATTCTAAAACGTGATTTTTGTACTTCAGTTAAATTCTTATAACAATTTGGACAAGAAACACCTTCCTCATACTTTTTAGATGTTTTGTCTTTTGGAGAAATGGGCATTCTACATCCACTACAAACAGAGTATGTGCCTAGCTTTAAACCATGTTTGAGACTGATTCTGTTATCAAAAACGAAACATTCTCCTTTCCATAGGCTATCTTTTCTTTTAATTTTATTTAGATAATTTAGAATACCACCATTAAGTTGATATATATTTTTAAAACCTTTTTTCTTCAAATATACTGAAGTTTTTTCGCAACGTATTCCACCGGTGCAAAACATTGCGACAGGTTTATCTTTCTTAAGTTTATTTAAGTATTTAGGAAAATCCCTAAAGTTATCTACATTAGGGTTTACTGATCTTTTAAATGTGCCAACTTTGTACTCAAAAGATTTTCTAGTATCAATTATATGGGTATCTTTATCTTTAATCAGTTTATTCCATTCTTTAGGATTTAAATGTCTATTAATATTTCTTTCTTTAGAATTCAAAGTCAAATTCATTGGAACAGTTTCTTTTTTGATTTTTATTTTAGGTTTATGGAATGGCTGAAATTTAGATTTTGAGATATTATAATTGTCAAAAAGTTTAATTGAAAATAAAGATTTAAGTTTTTTAACTGCTTTTTCAATATCTTTCGTATGACCAGATATAGTTCCATTTAATCCTTCTTTAGCAACAATTATGGTACCTTTTATATTGTTTGTTATAAGAAATTTTTGTAAGAGATTTTTATTTTTTTTTAAAGATTTTATTTTAATAAATTTATAAAAACCAAAAACCTTAAACATCATAAAACTCTACAGACAGTCATTCCATCACCTAATGGAATAATAACTTGTTCTACCCTTTTGTCATTTGATACAAATTCATTAAATTCTCTAATATTTAAAGTAAATTTATCATTTTTTTTTTCATCAGCTACTTCTCCATGCCATAAAACATTGTCAATTATGATTAGACCACCTTCATTAATTAATCCTAAAGATTTTTCATAGTACTGTTTATAATTCATTTTATCAGCATCAATAAAAATCATATCAAATTTTTTATTCTTCAACTCTTCTAAAGTTTCAAGAGCAGGTTTAATTATTGTTTCAATCTTATGTTCCTGTCTAGCCTTTTTAAAAAAACTTAATGCTATTTTATTAGTTTCATCATTTTTATCTAATGCAATTAATTTACCATCTTCTGGTAAAGCGAGAGAGATAGTAAGTGCACTCAGTCCTGTAAAGGTTCCAATTTCAAGAACATTTTTAATATTTGAAATTTTGATTATTAAATGAAGAAAATGACATTGAGTAGGATCAACCTGCATTCTTTTAATGTCACCTAAGGTTTTATTATAATCAATTATTTCTTGTTGAATTGGATTAAGATTTAAACCAAAATCATTAATATAATTTTGTAATTTTTCAGTGATATCAAGGTTTGCACCCATTAAATTAAAGCTTTTTCTTTAATATCTCATTTATTAATTGAGGATTGGCCTTACCGCCAGAAGCTTTCATTGCTTGACCAACAAAAAATCCAAATAATTTTTCTTTACCTTGTTTGTATTCAATTGCCTTTTCTCTATTATCATTTATTATTTTATCTATTAAAGCCTCAAGTGCTTTAGGATCACTCTGTTGTTTTAATCCTTTTTCCTCAACAATTTTTTGAGGATCTTTGTTTCCATCCATCATTAACTCAAATACTGTTTTGGCAATTTTTCCTGAAATTGTTCCATTCTTAATCAAATTAATTAGTATTGCTAAATTCTTAGCACTTATTGGGCTTTGAGAAATTTCTATATTTTTGCTATTTAAAACGGCGAATAACTCACCAGTAATCCAATTAACTGCTAGTTTTATATCTTTATTTTTGCCCATCTTAGCAACAACTTCTTCAAAGTATTTTGCTGTATCAATATCTGAAACTAGTATATTTGCTTCGTAAGGGGATAGTTTAAATTCAGCAATAAATCTTTTCTTTTTATCATCTGGTAACTCAGGAATGTCAGACTTAAGTTTATTAATAAATTCATCAGAAACTTCTAAAGGTAGTAAATCTGGATCTGGAAAGTATCTATAATCATGTGCATCTTCTTTTGATCTCATAGATCTTGTCTCATTTTTTTTAGTATCAAATAATCTAGTTTCTTGATCTATTGAATTACCTTCCTCTATTAAATCAACTTGTCGATTAGCTTCATATTCAATGGCCATTTGCATAAATTTTATTGAGTTAACATTCTTAATCTCACATCTTGTCCCTAAATCTTTAGAGCCTTTTATTCTCACTGATACGTTAACATCAGCTCTTAATGACCCTTCCTGCATATTGCCATCACATGTTCCAAGATATCTCATAATTGATCTTAATTTTTTTATATAAACACTAACTTCTTCTGGAGATCTAAGGTCTGGTTTACTTACAATTTCCATTAAAGCTACTCCAGATCTATTCAAGTCTACGAAAGTATTTTGTGGGTCAAGATCATGAATACTTTTTCCAGCATCTTGTTCTAAATGTAATCTTTCTATACCAACTTTTTTTTGTCCCTCTGGCATATCTAAAATAACATTACCCTCACCTACTATTGGATCTTTGAATTGAGAAATTTGATATCCTTGGGGTAAATCTGCATAAAAATAGTTTTTTCTATCAAATACTGAACGCTTATTTATTTTTGCATTAAGACCAATACCAGTCTTAATTGCTTGTTTTACGCAGAACTCATTTATAACTGGTAGCATTCCTGGAAAAGCTGCATCAACTAAACTTACTTGTGTATTTGGTTCTGCTCCAAATTTTGTTGATGAAGTTGAAAATAGTTTTGATTCAGAAGTAACTTGAGCATGAACTTCTAATCCAATAATTACTTCATACTGGTTATCTTTTCTAGAAATCAAATATTCTGATTTATTTTTACTCATTTTATCCACCAATCAGTAATTTTATTTTTAAAATCAATTTTTTCTTCCATTGCATAGGCTATATTAAGTATGTTTTGCTCATCAAAAGCTTTGCCAATTATTTGAAGTCCTAAAGGATAACCTTTAGAATCGTGACCTGCTGGAATAGAAATACCAGGGAGACCTGCCAAATTAACAGGTACTGTAAAAATATCATTTAAATACATTGAAACTGGATCATCTTTCTTTTCACCAATTTTAAATGCAGCGCTTGGGGTTGAAGGAGTTAATATTGCATCAACTTTTTTGTATGCTTCATCGAAGTCATTTTTAATTAATTTTCTAACTTTTTGAGCTTTTAGGTAATACGCATCATAATAACCTGATGACAAAACGTAAGTTCCGATCATAATTCTTCTTTGAACTTCAGCACCAAAGCCCTCTGACCTTGTTTTTTCGTACATATCTATTAAATTTTCTCCCTTAGCTCTAAATCCATATTTTACACCATCATATCTGGCCAAATTAGATGAAGCCTCAGCTGGAGCTACAATATAGTAAGTAGGTAAAGCGTAACTAGTATGAGGAAGTGATATGTCAATTATCTGAGCACCACAATCTTTAGCATAGTTAATTCCTTTTTGCCAAAGGTCTTCAATTTCTTTAGGCATACCATCAACTCTATATTCCTTAGGTATTCCAATTTTTTTACCCTTAATATTATTGGTCAATTCTTTACTATATTCATTTCTTTTAAAATTTATTGAAGTGGAGTCTTTTGAGTCATATGTGCTTATAACTTCTTGAAGCAATGCACAATCTTTTACATTCTGTGCCATAGGGCCTGCTTGATCTAAAGATGAAGCAAATGCAACAATTCCATAACGTGAACAACTTCCATATGTTGGTTTTAAACCTACTATTCCAGTAAATGAAGCGGGCTGACGAATAGAACCACCTGTGTCAGTACCGATAGTAATTGGAGTCAATTGACCAGCTACTGCTGATGCAGAACCACCAGAAGACCCTCCGGGAACTAAATTTTTATTAATTGGGTTCTGTACATTTCCAAAAAAACTTGTCTCATTCGAAGAGCCCATAGCAAATTCATCACAATTTAATTTTCCAAGAAGAATAGCCCCTTCATTCCAAATATTCTGTGTTACAGTTGACTCGTAAGTTGGCGCAAAATTATTTAGAATTTTACTTCCTGCAGTGGTTCGAATATCTTTTGTGCAGAATAAATCTTTGACTGCTATTGGGATTCCAGGTAATTTTAGATTTAAATTTGGTTTTTGATCAAATTTTTTTGCTTTATCTAAGGCAGATGAATAGTCTTCTGTAATATAAGCATTAAGTTCTTTTGATTTTTCAGATCTATTTACAAATTCTTTTGTAATTTCCTCTGAAGAAACTTTTTTATTTTTAATATTTCTTACTAATTCTGAGAGAGATTGCTTTGTTATGTCTGACATTATTCAATAACCTTCGGAACAACAAAATAGTCCTCATTATCTTGAGGAGAATTTTTGACTATTTGCTCTCGTATATTGTTACTTTTTACTTCATCAGATCTTAATTTTAGTGTTGTTTCAGCTACAGATGTAAGAGGTTCAACTTTATCAGTTTTTAGTTCGTTAAGTTTTTCAATAAATTTGAAAATAGAATTTAAATCATTAGCCAATTTCTCAGCTTTTTGATCATCTACAGATACTCTTGATAGTTTTGATATATGTTTTATTGTTTTAAGATCTATACTCATATGCTATTTAAATATGTCGCAAACTACCACTTAAGTTTAAAATATACAATATGATGACCTTGGAGGAATTCAAAAAAAAACAGTCAGATAAGTCGAGATTATTAGGTTTAGATCTTGGGTCTAAAAGAATAGGTGTGTCTATTTGCGATGAAAAGCAATTAATTGCTACACCTTTTAAAACAATAATTAGATCAAGCGCTGATGAACTTATAAATGAGATAAAAAATTTAATTAATGAAAATAATATAAAAGGAATCATTGTTGGAAATCCCTTAAATATGGACGGATCTTCTGGTAGATCTGCTCAATCAATCAAAGATACTACTAATTATATTGAAAATAATATTCATATCCCAGTTTGCTTATGGGATGAAAGATTATCAACAATTGGAGCATTTAATTTATCAAGTCAATTAGATGTAAATGTAAGTAAAAGAGAAAAAAAAATTGATGAAAATGCTGCTGCTTTTATATTACAAGGTGCTATAGATTTTTTAAACAATTAAAGCTTGCTATTATAGAGGTTTATAGTTATAGAGTTGGTTTTAATGGCAATTAAAACAGATAAAGCTATTAAAATTTCCCAAAAACATTTGTTAGGTATCCAAGATCTATCAATCAATGATGTGAACTTAATACTCGACGAAGCTCACACATTTATAAAAGTAAATCAGAGTAAAAATAAAAAAATAGATGTTTTAAGAGGTAAAACTCAAATAAATCTCTTTTTTGAACCTTCTACAAGAACTCAAAGCTCTTTTGAATTAGCAGGTAAAAGATTAGGGGCTGACGTAATGTCTATGAACATTAGTAACTCAGCAATTAAAAAAGGTGAAACATTAATTGATACTGCAATGACTTTGAATGCAATGCACCCAGATATAATTGTGGTTAGACACCAGGACTCGGGTGCCTGTAATTTGCTTTCACAAAAAGTTAATTGTGCTGTTTTGAATGCGGGAGATGGAAGAAGAGAACACCCCACTCAAGCGTTGTTAGATGCTTTAACAATTATAAACCGGAAAAAAAAAATCGAAGGACTAAAGATTGCTATTTGTGGTGATATACTTCATTCAAGAGTAGCTAGATCAAACATTTATTTACTTAATATGTTGGGAGCCGAAGTAAATATAATTGCACCAACAAATCTAATGCCAAAAGAAATTGAAAAATTTGGAGTTAACGTTTTCACTGATATGAAAAAAGGTTTAAAGGATTGTGATATTGTTATGATGTTAAGATTACAAAATGAAAGAATGACAAGTTCTTTTCTTTCATCAAATAGAGAATATTATGAATATTATGGACTAACACCTGATAAACTTGAGTTTGCTAAAAGTGATGCTTTAATAATGCATCCAGGACCAATGAATAGAGGAATAGAAATTGATACAATATTAGCAGACGACATTAATAAAAGTGTAATTAAAGAACAAGTAGAGCTAGGTGTCGCTGTAAGAATGGCTTGCTTAAAGATGTTTTGTGTATAAATGAAAAAACAATATTTTATAAATGCTAATATTTTAGATCCTCACAATTCAATAAATGAAGTTGGTGGCTTAATAATCAGTGAAGATGGTAAAATTGAAGCTATAGGAAAAAAAGTAAATACTAATAACCTTCCTACCAGAGAAAAACCAATCGATTTAAAAGGCAAATACATTTTCCCAGGATTAGTAGACATGAGAGTTTTTGTTGGAGAGCCAGGTTACGAATATAAAGAAAACTTTAGAACTCTCAGTAATGCAGCCTTATCTGGAGGTGTGACGTCTGTTGTAACTATGCCAAATACTGATCCAGTTATAGATAACGTATCAATTGTGGATTTTCTAAGGAGAAGAGGAAGAGATAAATCAAAAATAAATATTTTTCCTTGTGCTTCTTTAACAAAAAATATCGAAGGAACTAATATGACTGAGTTTGGCCTATTACAAGGTAAGGGAATAATTGCATTTACTGATGGTGTTAAGACAATTCAAAATCCAAGATTAATGTCAAGAATAATGAACTCAGCAAAAGATATTGGCTGCTTAATTATGCAACATGCTGAAGATTATGAGCTTGCAAAAAATGGAATGATTAATTCTGGAATAATTGCGACTAAACTTGGTTTGTCTGGCATACCTGAAATAGCAGAAAGAATTTTAATAGAAAGAGATTTAACATTATTAGAAAAAGTTAAATGTAGGTATCATATATCTCAAATATCATCACAAAAGTCTCTTGAAGTAATAAAATATAGAAAAGAAATAGTAAAATTTACTTCGGGGGTTTCAATAAATAATCTTTCATTAAATGAAAACGACATTGGTGATTTCAAAACTTTTTTAAAACTCTCCCCTCCTCTTAGAAGAGAAGAAGACAGGATTGCGCTAGTTCAAGGATTAAAAGATAATTTAATTGATGTCATTGTTTCAGATCATAAACCTGAAGACGAAGAATCTAAAAGACTTACTTTTTCACAGGCTGCTACTGGAGCATCAGGTATTGAAACTCTATTATCTTTAAGTTTAGAATTATATCATAATGAATCTCTCAAATTAGAAACTATAATTAAAGCACTTACATGTAATCCAGCAAAAATACTTAAAATAAATAAAGGTAATCTTTCAGTTGGAAATGATGCAGATTTATGCATTGTTGATATTGAAAAACCTTGGATTGTAAAAAAAGAAAAATTAGTTTCTAAATCTAAAAATACCTCTATTGAGGATAAAAAACTTCAAGGTAAAGTAACAAATACTTTTGTAAAAGGAAAAGAATTATTTAAACTTTAATATGGATATTATTATAATATGTTTGATTTCATATCTAATGGGTTCAATTCCTTTTGGATTCATTTTAACAAAAATTTTTTTAAAAAAAGACATAAGAGAAATTGGCTCAGGTAACATAGGTGCTACAAATGCATTAAGAACAGGTAATAAAGTTTTAGGTTACTCAACATTAGTTTTGGATATTTTAAAAGCTATTATTCCAATATTGTATGTTAAATTTTATTTTTCAGAATTTATATATATTTCATCACTTTGTGTTTTTTTAGGACATGTATTTCCTATATGGCTTAAGTTTAATGGTGGTAAAGGGGTTGCAACTTATGTTGGAATTTTATTTGTTATAGATATTTATTTAGGATTACTTTTTACTTTTGTTTGGTTTTTTATTTTTATTATCTCAAAGTTTTCTTCATTATCATCATTAATAGGATCAATCTCAATTCCGATATATTTCTTATTTTTATCTCAATTTAATGATGTATTATTTTTTTCAATTATGTTTGTCTTAATATTTTTTACACATAGGGAAAATATTAAAAGATTGAAAAATAAAGAAGAAACAAAGACAAAAATTTATTAATTTGACTATCGAAGTCATTTGGGTAGTTTGTAGGCTATGAATTTGGTCATTGTAGAAAGTCCTGCTAAAGCTAAAACCATCAATAAATACTTGGGTGATAAATATAAAGTTTTAGCTAGTTACGGACATATAAGAGATCTTCCATCTAAAAATGGATCTGTAGATCCAGATCAAGATTTTAAAATGGAATGGGAAGTTGATAGTTTTTCTAAGAAATATTTAAAGGAAATTACAGATGCCGCAAAAGATTCCTCAAAAATTATATTAGCTACAGATCCAGACCGTGAAGGTGAAGCAATTGCTTGGCATGTAAAAGAATATTTAAATGAAAAAAAACTTTTAAAAGATAAAGAAATTGAAAGAGTTGTATTTAATGAGATTACAAAAAAAGCAGTAATACATGGAATTGAAAATCCAAGACAAATAGAGCCTTTATTAGTTGATGCTTATATGGCTAGAAGAGCTTTGGATTATTTAGTTGGTTTTAATATCTCTCCAATACTTTGGACAAAATTACCAGGTTCTAAATCAGCTGGAAGAGTACAATCAGTTGCTTTAAAACTAATTACAGAAAGAGAACATGAGATAGAGTCTTTTGTGCCTGAAGAGTTTTGGACTTTGAGTGTAAAATTTGGAGATGAAAAAAAGCAAAATATCACTGCTAGTATAAGTCAATTAGATGGTAAAAAAATCGAAAAATTTTCTTTTAGAAATAAAGATGAAATAAATAAAGCTATATCAAACATAAATAAAAAGAAATTCAGTATCAACGATATATCTAGCAAAGTGATAAATCGAAATCCCTCTGGACCTTTTACTACCTCTACTCTGCAACAAGCTGCTTCAAGTAGATTAGGATTTGGAGCGTCTAGAACAATGCAAATTGCTCAAAAACTTTATCAAGGCATAGAAATAGAAGGTGAAACAATAGGATTAATCACTTATATGAGAACTGATGGAACTAACTTGTCTAAAGATGCAGTTTCAGCATTCAGAGATTATATTAAAAAAGAAATCGGTAATGAATATCTACCTGAAAACGCTTTAAATTACTCTGGAAAAAAAGCAAAAAATGCTCAGGAAGCTCATGAAGCAATAAGACCTACTGATGTCATTAGATCTCCCCAGAGTGTTAAAAAATATTTAAGTACAGATCAAAATAAACTTTATGATTTAATTTGGAGTAGAGCTCTATCGTCTCAAATGGAGTCTGCTAAGTTTGATAGAAATACTATTACTATAATGTCAGATAATGAAGATACTATCTGTAAAGCTAGTGGCTCGGTTCTTAAATTTGATGGATTTTTAAAAATTTACAATAATCCTAATAAAGATGATGATGAAAATATACTTCCGCCAATGTCAAAAGGTCCTGTCAATATTGAAGCTTTATTAGACGAACAACATTTTACACAGCCACCACCAAGATATTCTGAAGCTAGTTTGGTTAAAAAACTTGAGGAGCTTGGTATTGGTAGACCTTCTACCTATGCAAGTATTATTTCTACAATTGCTAATAGAGGATACGCAGAGATATTAAACAAAAGATTTTTTCCTACTGATAGAGGAAAATTAATTTCCGCCTTTTTAGAAAAATTATTTTCAAAATATGTAGATTACAATTTTACTGCAGGTTTAGAGGACCAACTTGATGAAATTACCTCAGGAAAAGAGAGTTGGATTAAAGTCTTGGAATTATTCTGGAAAGACTTCAACAACAATGTTGCAGAAGTAAAAGAAAAAAGAACAAGAGAAGTTTTGGATCTTTTAAATGATAGTCTAGGAGACTTGGTTTTTGATAAAGATGATAAGGGAAATATTTTAAGAAAATGTCAATTATGTGACTCTGGAACACTTAGTTTAAAAAATAGCTTTAGAGGTGGTGCATTTATTGGCTGTTCAAATTACCCTGAGTGTAAATTTACAAGACCATTATCTAAAGCCAAAGCAGCTGCTCAAGCGCAACTAGCTGAACCAAAATTTATTGGAAAACATGAAAATGGAAATGATATATATTTAAAAAATGGAAGATTTGGTCCCTATCTTCAATATGAAAAAATTTTAGATGAATTAGAAATTGAAAAGAATACAAAAAAAAAGAAAAAATCTAAAAAATTAAAATCAGAAGTCAATGAACTTTTAAAAAATGTTTCTATCCCTAAAGGTTTAGAATTGGAAAATATTGATTTAGAGAAAGCTCAATTTTTATGTTCATTACCAAAATCTCTTGGAATAAATCCAGATAACCAAAAAGAAATAACATTAAACACTGGTAGATTTGGTCCCTATTTAAAATGTGAAAATAAATCTGCTAGAATTGAAAATATTGAAGAAATTTTTTCAATTGGTCTTAACAGGGCTATTACTTTAATTGCTGAAGCAAAACCAGGTAGAATGTCTTCCTCAATGATAAAAGATCTTGGTGAGCACCCTGAAGATAAAAAACCAGTAAGAGTTATGAAAGGACAGTATGGTCCATATATTAAATACAAATCTTTAAATGCAACAATACCAGAAGAAAAAGATCCAACAGAATTAAATATGGAAGAAGCATTAATATTAATTGAGAAAAGAAAAGAATACGATAAAACTAAGAAGTCTAAAAAAAGGAAGTCAAAATGAATAGTGAAGAAAAATTAAAAGAACTTAATATTATACTACCAGAAGCTAAAGCCCCTGTAGGAAATTATGTGGCGACAAAAGTTTCAGGAAATATGCTTTTTATTTCTGGACAAATATCGATTGATGAAAATGGTCAATTGATTAAAGGTAAGGTAGGTAAAGATTTAAGCACAGATGATGGTTATAATGCTGCCAAAAGATGTGCATTGAGTATAGTCGCTCAAGTTAAAAAAGCTTGTAATAATGATTTATCAAAAGTTAAATCTTGCATTAAATTAACCGGATTTGTTAATTCAACTGAAGATTTCACAGACCAACCAAAAATAATAAATGGTGCGTCAGATTTAATAGCATCTATATTTGGCGATGCTGGAATGCATACTAGAGCTGCAGTAAGTACAAATAGTTTGCCGCTTGGTGTTTCTGTTGAAGTAGACGCTATATTTGAATTAAATTAATTTTTTTATCTACCGATACTAAAATATTTAAATCCTTGATTTTTAATCTTATGAGGAGAGTAAATATTTCTCATATCATAAATAATGAATTTTTTTCTTTTTGATAAACTTTTAAAATTTATAGATTTAAAATCATTCCACTCAGTATGTAATATTACGAGATCTGCGTTTTCAACTGCTTTCTTAATAGAGTCCACGTAAGAAACATTTTTTATTTTTTCAAGTTCTTTTTTACTTCCTGTAGGATCATAATATTTAATTAAAGCACCTTTTTTTGACAAAAAAGGTATCATAACTAAGCTAGAGGAGTCTCTCATATCATCAGTATTAGCTTTAAAAGTAACACCTAAAAAGGTTATTTTTTTATTCCTTATTTTTTTGTTTAAAATTTTATTAACGCGATTTAATAAAAGTTTTGATCTATCTTTATTAGATTTAATGACTGATTTTACTAAAGATAGATTAATCTTAAATTTTTCAGCAGTCGAAACTATTGCCTTGGTATCTTTAGGAAAACATGATCCTCCATAAGCTGGACCTGCTCGTAAAAAACGTCCTCCAATTCTTTTATCTAAACCAATACCTATTGAAATATCTTCAACATTAATGCCAGTTTGCTCACATAAATTTGCTATTTCATTTATAAAAGTAATTTTTGTAGCTAAAAAAGAGTTTGAAGCATATTTAATTAATTCAGCAGCTCTTCTCTGTGTTAGCAAAAATTGTGCTCCTTTCGATATTAAGGGATTATAGAGACTTTTCATAAGTTTACTTGATCTTTTATCGTTTGACCCAATTACTATTCTGTCTGGATAAGTAAAATCTCTTATAGCCTCTCCTTCTCTTAAAAATTCAGGATTTGAAACCACGGAAAATTTATTTTTTTTATTTTTTTTTTGTAAAATTTTTTCAATTTCATCACCTGTAGTTACTGGAACTGTAGATTTTGTAACAATTATTTTATATTTATTAATTGATTTACTTATTTCGTTAGCAACATTGTATACTTGAGCCAAATCAGCAGACGAACTTCCTTTTTTAGTTGGTGTACCGACGCAGATAAAAACTATGTCAGACTCGATTACTGATTTCTTTAAATTATTAGAAAACTTTAATCTTTTATTCTTATAATTTTTAACAACAAGTTCTGATAATCCAGGTTCATAAATAGGGATTTTTCCATTTTGAAGTAATTGAATTTTATCTAAATCTTTATCAACACAAATTACATCATTACCTAAATCTGAAAAACACACACCACTAACAAGACCTACATATCCTGTTCCTATCATACAAAGTTTCATAATTTAGAGATTTCTTTTGATGAGTTAATATAACCGTTCATTGTTCCACAATCTAAATATTTTCCACTAAAACTATGCCCAATAAATTTTTCTTTCTCATTTATTAAAGACTGAATAGTATCGGTAATATGAATTTCTCCACCTTTGCCTTTTTTTTGACCTTTAAGTTTTAAAAATATTTTTTTAGGAAGTATATATCTACCGATTACCGCTTTATTTGATGGTGCTTCTTTAATAGAGGGTTTTTCTATTACAGCATCTATCAAAAAATTTTTTTTATTAAGTTTTTTTTTAGTTTTAAAAATTCCCCATCTTGAAACAGTTTTTTTACTTACGTTCATACTAGCCATAACAGATGATTTATACTGATTATGAACTTTTATCATAGATTTTGAACAATTTTTTTTTATAATAAGATCATCTGGTAAAAGCATAAGAAAAAATTTATCCTTAATATACTTTCTTGTCTTTAAAACAGCATCACCTGTACCTAGGGGTTTATTTTGATAAACAAATTTGATCATCTTTCTATATTTAAGAATTTTTTTATATTCACTTAAAATACGTAGATCTTTTTTTTTCTTAATAATATTTTGGTAAAATTTATCTTTATAAAAATAATCCTTAATCATTTCTTTTTTTTTGGAAATTATAAAAACGATTTCTTTAATTCCTGCATCAATACATTCTTCAATTATATATTCAATTCCAGGCTTACCATTCATTGGTAAAAGTTCCTTAGCAAAAACACTTGTAAGTGGTAATAATCTTGTACCTTGTCCGGCTAACGGAATAATCGCTTGTTTAATCATTTAAATGTTTTACTTATTAAATCGTTTTATACAAATGAAAATTTTATTAAATAATAATGATTTAAATGAGGCATTAAATAATGTCAAAAATTTAGGTTTTGTTCCAACTATGGGTAGCTTGCACAAAGGACATATTTCATTAATAAAAGAATCTTTAAGAAAAACTAATAAGACCATAGTAAGTATATTCATTAATCATACGCAGTTTAATAATAAAAATGATTTTACAAAATATCCTAGAAATAAAAAAAAAGATTTGTCTATTTTAAAAAGATTAAATGTCGATTTTGTATATCTTCCTAATGCTAATGATATTTATGATTATAAAAGGACAAAAAAAATAAAACTAAAAAAAAAAGACAAAATTTTATGTGCTAAATACAGAACTGGTCATTTTGAAGGTGTATTAGATGTGATGGATAGATTGGTAAATAAGATTTCACCAAAATATGTCTTTATGGGTTTAAAAGACTTCCAGCAATTATTTTTAGTTAAAAACTATATTGAAAAAAAGTATAAAAGTAGAGTAGTTCCCTGCAAAACAATTAGAAATTCAAATAAATTAGCTTTATCATCAAGAAATTTATTATTAGGCAAGAGTGCTTTATCAAAAGCAGAAAAGTTAACCCAAAATTTAATAAATTTTAAAAAAAATTTATCTAAAGTTAAAGATTTAAAAAAAGCTATATATAATCAAAAGATTAAATTGAGTAAGTTATTTAATGTTAATATTGAGTATTTAGAATTAATAAATGAAAAAAATTTAAAAATCGCTAATAAGACTAAAAATTCAAAACTATTTATTGCCTTTTATTTAGATAAAATTAGATTAATTGATAATATTTAATAATTATAAAAAATAGGCTCCTACTCCTAAAAAAGATACAAATCCTATCACATCAGTTATTGTTGTTACAAAAACACTTGATGCTATGGCAGGATCTATATTCATTTTTTTTAGTGTAACAGGTACTACTATTCCAAACAAACCTGCAACTACCATTGTTAAAATCATCGAGATAGAAATAATTAATGAAAGTAAATAATCTTGAAACCATAATTGAACAATAAATGAACTTATCACTGCAAAAATAACTCCATTTAAAATTCCTATATTAAACTCTTTTAAAATATTTTGATTAAAATTATTTTTTGTTAAATCATTTGTAGCTAATGTTCTTACTGTAACTGCTAAAGTTTGCATACCTGCGTTACCACCCATTGAAGCTACAATTGGCATTAAAAATGCTAAGACAACCATTTGTTCTATTGTTGCTCCAAATAAACTAATACAATATGTTGCTAGAAATGCTGTAAATAGATTCAATAAAAGCCAATTAAATCTTCTTTTAGTTTTTGTAATTACACCATCTGTAATTTCTTCATCTCCAACTCCTGCTAATCTCAATGCATCTTCTTCGGCTTCTTCTTTTAAGACTGTAAGTACATCATCAGATGTAATCATTCCTACAAGTTTATTATTTTTATCTACTACACATGCTGAATTTAAACCGTAATTTTCAAATGAGTTACCTACCTCTTCTCTATCCATGTCAACGGGAACTAAAAAAATAGAGTCATCCATAATTGATGACATTTTGTTTTCTCTAGCAGTTCTCAATACTTTTGATGATGGAACTGCACCAATTGGTTTAAAATTTTCATCCACTATATAAATTTCTAAAAATTCTTGAGGTAAATCTTTATTTTCTCTAAGATAATCTATGGTTTGCCCAACAGACCAGTTGCTTGGTATTGCTGTAAATTCTCGTTGCATTATTCTTGCTGCACTGTCTTCTGGATAACTAAGTCCTTCTAGAAGCGCAAAACGATCTTTAGGAGGTAATAAACTCAAAATAGAGTTTTTATCTTTTTCATCAACATTTTCTAAAATAGCTATTGCATCATCTGACTCGAGATTTTTTAAAATGCTAACAATTGCATCGGATGAAAGATATCTAATAATTTCAGATTGAACGGACTCATTAAGTTCTACAAATACCTCTGGATCAATCTTAAAATTATTTAATTTAATTAAATTTTCTCTATCATTTTGACCTAAATGCTCAATAATATCAGCTGCATCTGCTGGATGCATTTCTTTAAAAGAATTTGTTATAAAAGATGCATCGTTACTAGAGATCTTGTCTGTAACAACTTTTATATATTCTTTATTAAATTCAAAATTGACTTTTTTATCTTTGATTTTTTTTATTAAAGTCATAAGTTTACCTATTATTCAGATCGAACTTTTAATACATAATAAAGAGAATACAATTTTTAAATGAATATAGAAATTAAAAAGTCCCAAAAACCAGTAAAATATGAAGATGCTCTAAGAATAATGGAAGATAGATTATTACAAATTGACCAAAAAAAATCTAAAGATTTAATTTGGATTTTAGAACATCAGAATATTTATACAGCTGGAACAAGTTATAAAGAAAATGAAATATTGGATAATTCTATTAAAATATTTAAAACTAACAGAGGAGGCAAGATTACATACCACGGTCCTGGTCAGCTAGTTTGTTATTTTGTAATTGATTTAAAAAAAATTAAAAAAGATATTAGAAATTTTATATCTATTATTGAAAAGACTATTATAGACTCACTTAAATCATACAATATTAATACTTTTTCTGATAAGAAAAATATTGGCATATGGTTTAATGATAATTCAAAAATTAAAAAAGTTGCAGCTATAGGTGTGAGAGTTAGTAAATGGATCGCTTATCATGGATTTTCAATTAATATAGATAACGATCTAAAAAAATATGATGCAATAATACCGTGTGGAATAAGAGATAAGGGTATAACTAACTTAAAAACTATTAATAATCAAAGTTATATAGATTTAAAAGATAGAATAATCAAAAATTTTATTTCAAACCTACAAAATTAAGTCTTTTAGTTTTTAATAATTTTTTAAAATAATCAGGTATTAGAGCTCTATAGGTATATCTTTTATCCTTTATCATGAATCTAATTTGATAAGAATGAAGCATTAAATCTTTGTTGATACCTTTATCAGAAGTAGAAGATCTATATTTTTTGTCTCCATAAATGGAGTGACCAATATTAAATAATTGTTTTCTGAGCTGATGTTTTCTTCCAGTAATAGGTTTCATCTCAACTAAAGTAGAATTTGAATTTTTATCTAAAACTTTAAAAGTTGTTTGAGCTTTTTCTACAATTTTTTTTCCATTTTCATATCTAATTAATTCTTCACTCCATTGACCTGAATTTTTTTCTAATTCTCCATTACATATAGCTAAGTAAGTTTTATGGACTTTTCTTAATCTAAATAATGACGTTAATAATTGAGCGGTTTCTCTATTTTTGGCTATAATAAAGACGCCTGAAGTATCTTTATCTAAACGATGAACAGAATATGGTTTTGTTCCATGAAAAATTTCACTTTTTGTAAAGATATCAATCAAATTTTTTTTTGATTTTGTTCCACCCTGCACCGAAATGCCAGAACTTTTATTTAAAACAACGAAATTATCGTTGTTATCTATAATTAAATCTTCATTAGCTTTTATAACCTCATTTGAAGGTGAAAATTTAATCTTTTTTTGGTTAACTTTTTCTTCAAAATTCAAATTAAAAATATCAACTTTATCATTAGTTTTTATTTTAAATGAGCTTTTAACCTTTTTTTTATTAATCTTAATTTTTCCTGATCTTAAATTTTTTTCTATTAAACCTTGAGGTACTTTGCCCAATTTTATTCTTAACCATCTATCAAAACGCATATTATTAAACGTTGAGTCAACGATATAACTTTTGATCATGATTTAATTTAGAGATATTAAGCTGTCGCTTGTTTTTTTTCTTCTTTTTTTTCAACTTCTTTTGCAGGATCTTTTTTCTTTTTATCAACTTTTTTAGCTTCAATATCTCTATCTACAAATTCAATTATTGCCATAGGTGCATTATCGCCGTATCTAAAGCCAGCTTTAATTATTCGAGTATAACCCCCAGCTCTTTTTTCATATCTCTTTGATAAAGTTTTTTTAACCTTAGTAGCTGATTTGATATCTTGTAGTTGAGAAACTAGAATTTTAGTATTATGTAATGTATCTTTTTTACCTAAAGTAATTAATTTATCAGCTTGTGGTTTTAAAAATTTAGCTTTAGGTAAAGTAGTTTTAATTTGTTCGTACTTAACAAGTGAATTTAGCATGTTTTTTAGAAGAGCTTTTCTATGCTCAGAAGTCCTGTTTAACTTCTTGTTCGCCATTCCGTGTCTCATTATATAGCTTCCTCTAATTTTTTTGACATTTCAGCAATATTATCAGGAGGCCAATTAGGAATTTCCATACCTAAATATAATGACATTCCAGTTAATACTTCTTTTATTTCATTTAAAGATTTTCTTCCAAAATTAGGAGTTCTCAACATTTCACCCTCCGATTTTTGAACAAGATCACCAATATAAATAATATTATCATTTTTTAAACAATTCATTGATCTTACTGAAAGCTCAAGTTCATCAACTTTTCTTAATAAATTTTTGTTAAATTCTGGCTCAGATGATGTTTCTTTAACAGGTACTTCTACTGGTTCATCAAAATTTATAAACATTTTTAGTTGATCTTGGAATATTCTAGCTGAATAAGCCACAGCATCTTCTGCAGAAATGGAACCATTAGTTTCAACTTCCATAGTCAACTTATCATAATCTAAAGCTTTACCTTCTCTAGCTGTACTTACAGAGTAAGAAACTTTTTTAACTGGACTATATAATGAGTCAATTGCTATTAGACCTAAAGGTGGCTCTTCAGGTTTATTAAGATCTGCTGGTACATAACCTTTTCCGGTATTTAAATTCATTTCCATATGAAAATTAGTATTTTCATCTAAATTACAAATAACTAAATCTGGATTTAGTATTTCAACATCAGCAACTGAACTAATATCTGAAGCTTTAATTTCACCAGGACCTTTTGCATCTAAAACAAGTTTTTTAGTTCCTTCAGTAGTGCATTTTAGAGCTAAAGATTTAACATTTAAAACAATGTCAGTGACATCTTCTCTTACACCTTTTATAGACGTAAATTCATGAAGAACGCCATCAATTTGAATTGAAGTAACAGCTGCTCCTCTTATCGAAGATAATAAAATTCTTCTTAAGGAATTTCCAAGTGTTAGTCCATAACCTTTCTCAAGAGGTTCTGCTACTATAGTTGCGTGAGTTAAATCATCACTAATTTTTACATCAAGTTTAGCTGGTTTGATTAATGATTTCCAATTTTTAATATTCACATTTTCTACTTCCATTAAACTCTCCTTTTTTTTGGTGGTCGCGTACCATTATGTGGCATTGGTGTTGTATCTTTTATTGATAAAATTCTAAAACCTCTTGCTTGTAAAGCTCTTAAAGCAGTTTCTCTACCTGAACCCGGTCCTTTAACCTCTACAGATAAAGTCTTCATTCCAAACTCTAGAGCTTTTGAAGCCGCTGCATCAGCTGCTATTTGTGCAGCATATGGTGTTGATTTTCTCGAACCCTTAAAACCTTTTTGACCTGCTGAAGCCCAAGAAATTACATTTCCATTAGTATCAGCTATAGATATAATTGTATTGTTAAATGTAGATTGAACATATGCAATACCATTTAAGATATTCTTTTTAATTTTTTTTTTTTTGGAATAAGAACTTTTATTTGATTTTTTTGAAGACTTGTCTACGTTTTGATCTTTTCCCTCTGGTTTTTCAATTTTTGCCATAATTATTTTTTAAGTGGGGTTAATTTCTTACCAGCAATAGCGATTGCTTTACCTTTTCTTGTTCTAGCATTGCATCTAGTTCTTTGACCTCGTACGGGTAATTTTTTTCTGTGTCTAGAGCCTCTGTAAGAAGCTAAATCAATTAATCTTTTTATACTTAAAGAATAGTCTCTTCTTAAATCACCTTCTACTTTAAAATTTTGATCTATATATTCACGTATCTTTAAAATCTCTTCATCAGTTAATTGATTAACTCTTTTTTCTTTGGGTATTTCTAGAGAAGAGCATATTTGTTGTGAAAATCTATCACCAATACCATAAATATATGTAAGTCCAATATGAACTAATTTGTTTTGTGGGATATTAATTCCTGCAATACGAGCCATAAATAAGTGATAATTTTCAGCCTTTTATATAAGAAGATCTTTTAAAGTCAACGCATTAAACATTAAGAAAACCTTCTATTTTGGCAGTTATTTGCTCAATTTTAAGACTGCCATCAATTTCATAAAAATTTGGATTTTTAGAGTAAAAATCTAAGACTGGATCAGTTGTTTCCATGTATTTGTTGTACCTCTTTAAAATAATATCCAAATCATCGTCGGTCCTGTTTTCTAATACTTTTCTTTTTTTAATTCTTTTAATAATAGTCTCTTTATTTACATTTAGAAAAAAAATAAAATTTATTTTTTGGTTTGAGTTGCTTAACAATAAATCTAAATTTTGGGCTTGTTTTATTGACCTTGGGTATCCGTCGAAAATTAACTTATTTTTTTTAAGTGGATCAGATATTTCTTTATTTATAAGTTTGTTAACTATTTCATCATTTACAAACTTTCCATCATTCATATCATTAATTATTAATTTTCCTATTTCAGTATTGTTTTGAATTTCATTTCTCAACATGTCACCAGTGGATACTTGAAAGCCATTTAACTTTTCAACTAAATATCTTGCTTGGGTGCCTTTACCAGCACCAGGAGGTCCAAATAAAATCAAATTCACTTTTCTTATCTACCAAATTTTGTTTTTTTTATTAATTGTTCATATTGAGAACTCATTAATCTTGTTTGAATTTGAGTAACTGTGTCTATCGCTACTACAACAACAATCAAAATTGAAGCACCGCCCAAATAGAAAGGTATTGGATAGTTTGCAATTAGAAACTCAGGCATTAAACACACTAATGTTAAATATAATGCTCCAATAGTAGTTAATTTAGTCAAAATATTTTCAATATATAATGCTGTGCTTTCACCTGGTCTTATTCCTGGAATAAAACCACCATATTTTCTTAAATTATCAGCTGTTTCTGTTGGATTAAAAGTAATCGAAGTATAAAAAAAAGTAAAAAATATTATTCCTGATCCATAAAGTAACATGTAAAGGGGTTGGCCTTGAGTAAAGAAAGAACTTATATTTAGAAATGTTTCATTATCTGAGACATTAAAATTCGAAAAAGTTACAGGTAACAACAATAAAGCTGATGCAAAAATTGCAGGGATAACTCCAGCCATATTGATTTTTAATGGAAGATGCGATGACTCACCACCATACATTTTATTACCCATTTGTCTTTTGGGATAGTTAATTAATATTTTTCTTAGTGCCCTTTCCATAAATACTACAAATAATATCGTAACAACCAATAATGCAAATATTGCTAAAATCATAATTGTAGAAATAGCTCCAGTCCTTCCAAGTTCAAAAGTTGTTACTAATGCTCTTGGAATTTCAGCAACTATACCAGCAAAAATAATAAGAGAAATACCATTACCTATTCCTCTTTGAGTGATTTGTTCACCAAGCCACATTAAAAAAATTGTACCAGCAACTATAGTTGTAACTGTAGAAATTTTAAAAAAAATTCCAGGATTAATGACTAAACCTGCCGAAGACTCTAATCCAACTGCAAGCCCAAAACCTTGAACGGTTGCTAACAAAACAGTACCGTAACGAGTTATCTGAGTTAATTTAGCCCTGCCTGTTTCTCCTTGTGATTTTAAATTCTTAAAATAATCTGATACTCCAGCTAAAAGTTGTACAATAATAGCAGATGAGATATATGGCATGATGCCTAAAGCAAATATAGCCATTCTACTGACAGCTCCACCAGCAAATACGTTGAACATACCTAGTAATCCCTTCTGATTACCTTCCATCATAATTTTTAACTGTTCAGGATCAATTCCAGGTAAAGGGACAAATGTACCAAATCGATACACTGTTAAAATCGCTAGAGTAAATATTATTCTATTTCTTAAATCATTATTTGAGGGTGAAGAGCTCATTTAATAATATCTATTTCTTTAATTGAATAGATCCACCAATTTTTTCTAGTTTCTCTACAGCTGATTTAGATGCCAAATCTGCTTCAATATTAATTTTATCTTTAATCACACCTGACCCTAAGATTTTTAATTTTACTGAGTTTTTATTTATCAAGCTCAACTTTTTTAACAGATCTGAATTCAAAATATCAGTACTCTTAATATTTTTTTTATCAATATATGATTGAATTTTATCTAGATTTAAAATTGCAATATTGTCTTTACTAACTGTATTAAAGCCTCTTTTAGGCAACCTTCTATATAGAGGCATCTGACCACCCTCAAAACTTTTTATTGCAACACCTGATCTAGATTTTTGACCTTTAACACCTCTACCTGACGTTTTGCCTTTTCCTGAGCCAATACCTCTGCCAACTCTAATTTTTGTTTTATTTCTTTTAGTTCTGTTATTTAAACTTATCATTATCCTCTTTTTTCAATAATTTCTGAAATTTTTTTATTTCTAATTGATGATATTTGTTTTGGAGAGTTTTGTTTTAACAACGCTTTCATTGTGGCTCTTATGACATTATGTGCATTTGAAGTACCCATTGATTTAGCAACAATATCTTTTACTCCTAAAACTTCACATACAGCTCTTACAGGGCCACCTGCTATTATACCTGTCCCCTTTGATGCAGCTCTTAAAACAATTCTTCCCGATCCATCTTTTGCTTTAACATCATGATGAATAGTTCTACCTTCTCTTAATGGAATGTGAATTAATTTTCTCCTTGCCATTTCATTTGCTTTCTTAATAGCATCAGGAACTTGTTTGGCCTTTGCATGTGCTATACCAATTTTACCTGACTGATTACCAACTACAACTAATGCAGAAAATCCAAATCTTCTTCCACCTTTTACGACTTTTGTAATACGATTTATATGGACTAATTTTTCCAGTATATCATCATTTTTTTTGTCTTTAAAATTTTCCATTTTTAAAACTCCATTCCATTTTTACGAAGAGTTTCTGCAAAAATCTTTACTCTCCCATGATACTTGTAAACACCTCTATCAAAATAAATTTTTGTTATTTTCTTTTCTTGTGCTTTTTTTGCTAACTTTTCTGCAACAATTTTTGATAGTTCAGTTTTATTAGTTTTTGTTCCAGATTTAATATCTTTTTCTATAGATGAAGCTGATAAAAGAGTTATATTTTTTAGGTCATCAATAATTTGAGCAGATATATTTTTAGATGATCTAGAAATACTTAATCTAAACCTGTCATTTGAAGAGACTTTTTTGACTTTATTACTAACTCTAAACCTTTTTCTTTTAGTTGTGTCTAATTTCATTATTTTTTCTTTCCTTCTTTTTTAAGAACATACTGTCCTTTTTCTCTAACCCCTTTGCCTTTATATGGCTCTATTTTTCGTAAAGTTTTGAGCTTTGAAGCAATTGCTCCTACTTGCTGTTTGTCTGCACCTGTAATTTTTAAAGTTGTTTGCTTTTCTACTGCAATTTTTATTCCCTCAGGAATGTCAAAGTTAATATCGTGACTATATCCTAATTGTAAATTTAGCTGATTTCCTTTTAAGGCAGCTCGGTATCCTACTCCAATTAACTCAAGTATTTTTTCATATCCAGCACTAGATCCAATAACCGCATTATTGATTAAACTTCTATTCATTCCCCATAATCTTTTTGTTTCTTGGTCAATTTTTTTAGGCTTAATAGAAATTTCCTTACCATCTTTAATATCAAGATTAAAAATCTCTAAATTAATATTAATTGATTTTTTACCTAATGGACCCTCTATGTTTAAATTATTGCCTGCCAAGACAACTTTTACTTTTTCAGGAATAGAAATATTTATTTTACCAATTTTAGACATTAAAATACCTTACAAATTATTTCACCACCAACTTTTTGTTTTCTTGCATCTATATCAGTCATAACTCCTTTTGGGGTTGAGACGATAGCAATACCTAATCCATTATTAATTTTAGGCAAACTATCAGCACTTGAAAATATTCTTCTACCAGGTTTAGAAACTCTCTCAAATGTACTTATAACTGGATTGCCTGAGTGATATTTCAGCTCTAAAGATAAAAGTGGTTTATTATTTTCTTTATTTATTTTAAAATCTTTAATAAATCCCTCATTTTTTAGAATATCTGCAATTTTCATCTTAAAATTAGATGATGGTAAATCTACCTTTTTGTGATTTCTCACTTGAGCATTTTTAATTCTTGCTATCATATCTCCAATTGGATCACTTAAACTCATATATTCCTTTCTACCAACTTGATTTAACTAAACCTGGTATCTTTCCTTGTAAACCAAGTTGTCTTAACGCTATTCTTGATATTTTTAATTTTCTATAAACCCCGTGTGGTCTTCCAGTTATCTGACATCTGTTCATAACTCTAACCTTTGCTGAATTTCTAGGTAATTTCGATAATTTTTGTTGAGCCTTGAATCTTTCCTCTAAGGGAAGTTTTTTATTCATAACTATCTTTTTTAATTTTTCTCTCTTTGAATACAATCTATTAGATAATTTAATTCTTTTGTTATTTTTATTAATTGAACTTAACTTGGCCATTTTAGTTTTCTCCTTTTTTGATAAACGGAAAGTTTAATTTTTCTAATAAAGCAAAACTATGTTCTTTGCTTTTTGATGTAATAACTACAATTATATCTATGCCTCTCACTTTGTCAGCTCTATCAAAACTTACTTCAGGAAATATTATATGTTCTTTTACACCAAACGTATAATTGCCAAATTTATCAAAACCTTTAGATGATAAACCTCTAAAATCTTTTATCCTAGGTAACGCTATATTTACTAATCTATCTAAAAACTCATACATTTTATCTTTTCGTAAAGTTACTTTTAAACCAGCATTAGACCCTTTTCGGGTTTTAAAATTAGCGACAGATTTTTTAAATTTCGTTATAACTGGTTTTTGTCCAGTAATTTTAGCTAAATCTTCTTCACATGATTTTAGAATTTTAGAATCGTTACCATCTAAACCAAGACCCATATTTAAAACAACTTTTTCAATTTTTGGACCCATATATAAGTTTTTAAAACCAAATTGGTTTTTCAATGAAAGTTGTATTTCTTTATAATAAAGTTCTTTCAATCTTGGAGTCATTATTTTTTAGCCTCAGTTTTTTTATTTTTATTTTTTTCAGTAATTAATTTTAAGTTAGATATGTGAATAAAGCTTTCTTTTGAGATAATTCCACCTTTTTTTTCTTTTGTTGTTTTAACATGTTTTTTAACCATATTAATTTCTTTAACTTTAGCTCTATTTTTAGATCTATCTATTTCGATTACTTCACCCTCTTTTTTTTTATCTTTTCCAACTAAAATTTTAACTTTTAAGCCTTTTTTAATCATTATAAAACCTCTGGAGCCAATGAAATTATTTTCATTTGTCCTTTATTTCTTAATTCTCTTGTAACCGGACCAAATATTCTTGTTCCTACTGGTTCACCTTTATCATCTACTAAAACTGCTGCATTATTATCAAATCTTACTTTTGACCCATCGTCTCTATGGATCCCTTTTTTTACTCTTACAACTACTGCTTTATGAACAGAACCTTTTTTAACTTTACCTTTTGGAATTGCTTCCTTTACAGCAATAACAATTGTATCACCAATACTAGCATATCTCCTTTTCGATCCACCTAAAACTTTAATGCATTCAATTCTTTTTGCACCAGTATTATCAGCTACATTTAATTCTGTTTGGACTTGTATCATTATTTTGAATTCTCCATTACTTGAAATTTTTTATTTTTTGAAAATGGTTTACTTTCTATAATCGAAACTTTATCCCCTAATTTAAATTTATTATTTTCATCGTGAGCATTATACTTTTTTTTGACTTTAATTACTTTTTTTAATAAAGGGTGTGAATACTTTCTCTCCACCAAGACTGTAATAGTCTTATTTGGTTTATCACTTACAACTACACCGGTTAAAATTTTTTTAGGCATTTAATTTTCCTTTTAACATTGTCTTTAATCTTGCTATTGTTTTTCTTGTTTCACTAATTTTTGCAGGATTTGTTATTTGAGAATTAATTTTTTGAAACCTAAAATTAAATAAGTCCTTTTTAGATTTGTCTATATTTTTCATAATTTCATCTTTTGATAATTTTTTAATCTCTTTTTTTTTCATTTTAAGCAAATCTTTTAATTGTTTTTGTTTTAATTGGTAATTTAGCAGATGCTTTATATAAAGCTTCTTTAGCTATCTGCTCTGAAACTCCATCAACCTCAAATAAAATTCTTCCTGGTTTAACTCTACAAGCATAAAATTCAGGTGAACCTTTACCTTTTCCCATTCTTACTTCAATAGGTTTTTTAGAAACTGGTATATTTGGAAAAATTCTAGTCCAGACTCTACCTTGTCGCTTCATATGTCTTGTGAGTGCAACTCTAGCTGCCTCTATTTGTTTCCCTGTTACTCTTTCTGGTGACAATGCTTTTAGCGCATAGGCTCCGTAGTTTATAAAGTTAGCTCTTGAGGCAGTTCCATGAATTCTACCTTTATGAGCTTTTCTCCATTTTGTTCTAACCGGTTGCAACATTTATTTTCTATCCTCTTTTGGTGTTACCTTATTAGTTTCTTGACTAAATTCTCTTGCAAATACTTCGCCCTTATAGATCCATACTTTTATTCCTATTATTCCATAAGTAGTTAATGCTTCTGCTTCAGCATAATCTATATCTGCTCTTAAAGTATGAGAAGGTATACTTCCATCTCTTAACCATTCTGTTCTAGCAATTTCATTTCCACCTAATCGACCACTAACAGATACTTTAATTCCTTTTGCTCCTAATCTTAAACAAGATTGCATAGCTCTTTTCATTGCTCTTCGGTATGAAATTCTTTTTACTAATTGTTGAGCAATATTTTCAGCTACAAGATATGCATTGGTCTCAGGTTTTTTAACTTCTTTAATATTTAATGTGACTTCATTAGTGGTAAATTTTGATAAATTATTTTTGATTTTATCTATATCACTACCTTTTTTTCCTATTACAAACCCTGGTCTAGACGTGTAAATAGTCACGTAACACTTATTAGCTGTTCTTTCTATCATAACTTTAGATACACCAGAGTTTATAACATTTTTTTTGATATACTCTCTTATCTTGAAGTCTTCTATAAGGTAGTTTCCGAAGTCTTTTTTCTTAGCATACCAAACAGAGTCCCAACCTCTGTTGACACCTAATCTAAATCCAACTGGATTAACTTTTTGTCCCATGACTCTCCATTTTTTTTATTTCTGATAAAATTATAGTAACACTTGAATATGGTTTTAGTATTGGTGCCGCTCTTCCTTTGGCTCTAGGTCTGAATCTTTTCATTGTAATTTTTTTTCCACAATATGCTTCTTTAACAATCAATTTATCAATATCATATTGAAAATTATTTTCTGCATTAGCAACTGCTGAGCTTATTGTTTTTCTTATATCTCGAGTAATTCTTTTTTCAGAAAATTGTAGATCTCTAATAGCTATATCGACTTTTTTTCCAACTATACCTTTTAAAATAGGATTAAGTTTTCTAACACTAGATCTAATATTGTTATTAATAGACTTAACTAATTTATCTTTATTTTTATCAATTTTGTTTTTTTTATTCATAATTATTTCTTAGGTGCTGCTTCAGCTGGCTTTGCTTTTTTATCTGCAGGTGTATGTCCAAAAAAAGTTCTTGTTGGTGCAAATTCACCTAATTTGTGTCCTACCATATCTTCAGAAACTGTTATCGGTATAAATTTTTTTCCGTTATAAATTAAAAAACTTACCCCTACAAAATCAGGGATTATAGTAGATTTTCTTGACCAAGTTTTAATAGGTATTTTTTTAGGATCAACTTTATATTTATCAACTTTTTTTATTAAGCTTTCTTCAACAAAAGGTCCTTTCCAAACTGCTCTAGCCATTATTTTGTGTCCTTCCTTTTGTTTCTTCTTCTTACAATAAATTTATCTGTTCTTTTATTATCTCTAGTTTTAAGACCTTTAGCTGATTGACCAGTTGGAGACACTGGATGTCTTCCTCCTGCAGTTTTACCTTCTCCACCTCCATGTGGGTGATCAACAGGGTTTTTAACTACACCTCTTGTATGAGGTTTTCTTCCAAGCCATCTAGATCTTCCAGCTTTTCCTATTTTCGTATTTTTTTGATCTGGATTGCTTAAGACACCAATTGTAGCTAAAGATCTAGAATCAATTTTTCTTACCTCACCTGAAGCTAGCTTTATCAGACTATAGTTACCATCAATACCACTTATGGTAACTGAGGTACCAGCTGATCTAGCAATTTTTCCACCAGCACCTGGTTGGATTTCAACATTATGTATGTCAATACCCACAGGTATGTCTTGTAATGGCATACAATTTCCAATTTTAATCTCTTTTTTAGATCCATTTTCTATTTTATCACCTACGTTAATTTTTTGTGGAGCTAGATAGTATGCGTGAGAATTATCTTCAAATTTAACTAACATTATGTAGCAAGATCTATTTGGATCGTATTCAATTCTCTCTACAATTGCAGGCATATCAATTTTTTTTCTATAAAAGTCAACTTGTCGATACATCTTTTTATGTCCACCAGCTCTGTTTATAGAAGTAATGTGACCGTTATTATTTCTACCTTTCATTGAATTTTTTGGAGATACCAAAGATTTAAAAGGTTTACCTTTCCATAATCCTGTTCTATCTACTAGAATAGTGCCTCTAGTTGATTTTGTGTATGGTTTAAAAGTTTTTAATGCCATTTTTAAATTCCTGTAGTTAGGTCGATACTTTGACCTTTTTTAAGCGTAACTATAGCTTTTTTAAATCCTGAGACTTTTACCTTTTTTCCTCTTGTTAGCTTAGTTCTATTCTGTTTATTAATAATATTAATTTTAGTAACATTAACTTTAAATATTTTTTCAATATTAGTTTTTAAATTTTTCTTATTTGCATTTGAGGGAACTTTAAAAACAATTTTGTTCTGCTCAGATAAATTAGTTGATTTTTCTGTAACCAGGGGAGACAAAATTTTATCATATAAATGTATTTTATCCATTTTATGTATACCTTTTTTCTAATTCTTTTATTGAAGTTTCTGTAAATACTACTTTTTTGAATTTAACAATATCAAAAGCACTAAAATGATTTATATCAGTTACTTTGATATTTGGAATATTCCTTATTGATTTTTCTATTTTTTCTTTTGATGTTTTGTCTAATATAATTATTGAGTTTGTTATTTGAAATTTCTTTAAAATAATATCCATTTCTTTAGTTTTTTTTATTTCTGAATTGAAATCATTAAAAACTAATAAGTTATTATTTTGAACTTTATCACTAATTAGAGATGCTATACTTTGCTTTTTTTCACTCTTATTCAATTTTCTTTTTTTATAAGCTAATTGACCTTTTGGTCCATGGGCAACACCACCGCCAACAAATATTGGAGCCTTTCTACTTGCATGTCTTGCATTACCAGTACCTTTTTGAGCATAAATTTTTGATGTTGGACCAGCTACCTCATTTTGTTGTTTTGTTTTTGCATGTCTTCCTTTGTAATTAGCATTTGTTTTATACAAAACAGTTTCAACCAACTTCCTATTAACTTTTGCAGAAAAGATATTATCTAAAACTTCAATACTATTTTTTTTGCCGTTTAAATCTAATTTATCTATTTTCATTATTTTTTCTTTTTCTCTGGTGTTTTCTTTGCTTCTTCTGCTTTTTTAATTTTTTCACTCATTGTCAATTTACTTATGTTTTTAACTGATCCTTTGACTAAGATTTCAGCATTTTTTGATCCAGGTATAGAACCTTTTAAATAAAGAAGTTCATTTTCTAAATCTGTTTTTATTATCTCTATATTTTGCATGGTTCTAAGTTTATCACCCATATGACCAGCCATTTTTTTTCCTTTAAAAACCTTTCCTGGATCTTGTCTTTGACCAGTTGATCCATGAGATCTATGAGATATGGAAACACCATGAGTGGCTCTTAAACCACCAAAATTATGTCTTTTCATTGCACCAGCAAAACCTTTACCTATAGTTTTAGATCTCGTGTCTACAAATTTAATGTCTTTAAATATCTCAAGTCCAAATTCATTTCCCTCTTTAAAGTTTTCAGTATTTGTAACCCGATATTCCTTCAATTTCTTTTTAGCTTCAGTGTTTTTTTTTGAAAAAAAGCCTTTCATAGCTTTTGTTAACTTTGAGTTTTTAATTTTTCCATACCCAAGTTGAACAGCTTTATACCCTCTTTTATCTTCTTCTATAACTTGGATAACTCTTGCTTTTTCCATTTTTAAAACAGTTACTGGAACTAACTGTCCTGATTTATAAAATTCTCTAGTCATTCCAATTTTTTTTCCTATTAAAGCTATCTCACTCATAATTAAATTTTAATCTCCACGTCAACACCAGATGCTAAATCAAGTTTCATTAATGCTTCAACTGTTTGGGGTGTTGGTTCAATTATATCTATTAATCTCTTATGCGTTCTAGTCTCAAATTGCTCTCTGCTTTTTTTGTCTATGTGTGGTGACCTTAAAACTGTATATCTTTCAATTCTAGTAGGTAAAGGTATTGGTCCTTTGATAGTAGCACCAGTTCTCTTAACAGTATTAACAATTTCTTCCGTTGAAGCATCTAGTATCTTATTATCATACGCTCTAAGTTTGATTCTAATATTTTGTTTTTCCATTATTAACCTGCAATCTTTTTAGTTACTTCGTCTTGAACATTCTGTGGTACTTTTGAATAATGATCAAAGAACATAGAATATTGAGCTCTTCCTTGAGACATTGATCTTAAATTATTTATATATCCAAACATATTGGCAAGAGGAACCATCGCGGTAATCACAGTAGCATTTCCTCTTTGTTCTTGAGTACTTATTTGTCCTCTTCTACTATTAAGATCACCAATTACGTCACCCATATAGTCTTCAGGTGTTACAACCTCAACTCTCATAACTGGTTCTAATAATTTAAGAGTTCCTTTAGTACATGCTTCTTTAAAACATGCTCTACTAGCTAACTCGAATGCTAAGACACTAGAGTCTACATCGTGATGTAGTCCATCTAAAATTGTTACTTTATAGTCAATCATTGGAAACCCAGCTAAAATTCCACCATCAGAAACAGTTTCAATTCCTTTTTCAACACCAGGAATAAATTCTTTTGGAATAGCTCCACCTTTAATTTTACTTTCAACAGATCTACCTGCACCTGGTTCTTGAGGTTCTACTAAAAGTTTAACTTTAGCAAATTGACCTGCACCACCACTTTGTTTTTTATGAGTGTATTCAACCTCAGAAGCATTTTCTAATGTCTCTCTGTACGCGACTTGAGGAGCTCCAACATTAGCCTCAACTTTAAATTCTCTTTTCATTCTATCTACAATTATATCTAGATGAAGTTCACCCATTCCTTTAATTATAGTTTGTCCAGATTCTTCATCTGACGTTACTCTAAATGAAGGATCTTCTTTAGCTAATCTGCCTAAAGCTTCACCCATTTTCTCTTGGTCAGCTTTAGTTTTTGGTTCAACAGCAATTTCAATTACTGGATCAGGAAATTCCATTGGCTCTAATAAAACAGGTTTTTCTTCATCACACAGAGTGTGACCTGTAATAGTATATTTCAAACCAGCCAAAGCAACGATATCTCCTGCATTAGCTTCTTTGATATCTTCTCTTGAGTTTGCATGCATTAGAAGCATTCTACCAACTCTTTCTTCTTTCTCTTTAGATGAGTTATAAATTCCTGTTCCAGTTTTAATAGTACCTGAGTAAACTCTTATAAAAGTCAGAGAACCAACAAATGGATCATTTGCTACCTTAAAAGCTAGAGCAGAAAAACCTGCTCCATCCTCAAATTTCATCTCTATTTCTTCCTCAGAACCAGGTTTAGTTCCTTGTATAGAACCAATATCTATTGGACTTGGTAAATAATTAATTACAGCATCAAGTAAAGGTTGCACACCTTTGTTTTTAAATGCAGAACCTGTTAAAATTGGTACAAAACTAAAATTAAGTGTACCTTTTCTAATACATTTAATTAAATCTTCTTCTTTAATTTCATCACCATTTAAATAAGACTCCATTAGTTTTTCATCTTGTTCAACAGCCATTTCAACTAATTCCGTTCTATATTTTTGAGATATTTCTTTTAGATCATCAGGAATCTCTTTATATTCCCATTCAGCTCCCAAAGCTTCATTTTTCCATACTTGGGCTTTCATTTTAACTAGATCCACAACTCCGGTTAAAGAAGACTCAATACCAATTGGAACTTGTATTGGTAATGGTTTTGCACCTAGTCTATCTTTAATCATGTCAACACATCTAAAAAAATCTGCACCAGTTCTATCCAATTTATTAACAAAACAAATTCTAGGAACTTTGTATTTGTCTGCTTGTCTCCAGACAGTTTCTGATTGAGGTTCTACACCTGCTACACCATCAAAAACAGCGACCGCACCATCTAAGACTTTTAAAGATCGTTCAACTTCAATAGTAAAATCAACGTGGCCAGGGGTATCAATAATATTAATTCTGTGATCTTGCCAAAAACAAGTAGTAGCGGCTGAAGTAATAGTAATACCTCTTTCTTGTTCTTGCTCCATCCAATCCATTGTTGCAGCACCATCATGCACTTCACCAATCTTATGACTTTTTCCAGTATAATATAAAACTCTTTCAGTAGTTGTTGTCTTACCAGCATCAATGTGGGCCATGATACCAATATTTCTGTACTTATCTAATGTATGAGTTCTAGCCATAATCTATTACCACCTAAAATGTGCGAAAGCTTTATTTGACTCAGCCATTTTATGCACATCCTCTCTTTTTTTAACCGCAGCACCTTTTTTCTCGTATGCATCGTAAAGTTCATTAAAAATTTTATCTGACATATGCTTGTCTTTTCTTTTTCTTGCAGAATCTACTAACCATCTGATTGCTAAAGCTTGAGCTCTTTTACTTTTTACCTCAACAGGTACTTGGTAAGTAGCTCCTCCAACTCTTCTAGATCTAACTTCTACGGTTGGCTTTATGTTGTTTATAGCTTCATTAAAAATATTTATTGGTTCGTCTTTTGATTTTGTTTTAATTTTTTCTATAGCATCGTATACAATTTTAGCAGCCACACCTCTTTTGCCATCATACATAATGTTATTAATTAATTTAGGAATAATAGTTGAATTAAATTTTGGATCTGGAACGATATTTTTTTTGGGTTGAGTTTTTTTTCTAGACATTTTTATTTACCTTTTTTCGTTCCGTATAAAGATCTTCTTTTTTTTCTGTTTGCAACACCTTGGGTATCTAGATTTCCTCTTAAGATATGATAACGAACACCAGGTAAGTCTTTAACTCGTCCACCTCTTATCAATACAACAGAGTGTTCTTGAAGATTGTGACCTTCTCCTGGAATATAAGCAGTTACTTCAAAACCATTTGACAATCTTACTCTTGCAACTTTTCTTAAAGCTGAGTTTGGTTTTTTTGGTGTTGTTGTGTAAACTTTAACACAAACACCTCTTTTAAGAGGTTGCTTTTGCAATGCAGGAACCTTGTTCCTTGCTAATGGTTTAGTTCTTTTTTTTCTTAACAACTGGTTAATAGTTGGCATAAATTCTGTTTTAAATATTAGTTTATTTTTGAGTGAAATAACTGACAGGTTATTTGTGGCAGCGTTTAGTGTGATAAGTTAACACTACATTCCAACCAAAAATATCGCCAAATTACTTATTAATTTGACTTTGTCAAACTAAAACTAAGAAACTGATGGGTTATTTCTATTGATTTGTAGGCGTTTCTGACTGCTCAATCTTCTCTTGCTCAGAAAGAAATTTATTGTCATCTTCAAGGGCTTTTTTATTCCATTTGTTCTTAATATTTCCAGTTCCAGCTGGGACTAATCTTCCAACAATTACATTTTCTTTGAGACCATTTAATGGATCAACTTTTCCTTTAATTGCAGCATCTGTAAGAACTCTTGTTGTTTCTTGAAAAGAAGCGGCTGATATGAAAGACTCAGTTTGTAGTGATGCTTTAGTAATCCCCATTAGTACTCTTTCGCCTGTCGCTGGAGTTTTTCCATCAGCTTTTAATTTCTCATTTGCATTATCAAATTTTATTCTGTCAATTATTTCTCCAGGTAGATAACTTGAATCCCCTGTAGTTTTAACTTCAACTTTTTTCAGCATTTGTCTTAAAATAGTTTCAATGTGCTTATCATTAATTATAACACCTTGAAGTCGATAAACTTCTTGAACTTGATTAACAAAATACTCTGTTAATTCTTTTATACCCAAAATACGTAATATATCGTGAGGTAAAGGTTGACCATCTAATAAGTATTCACCTTTTTTAATTCTTTCACCTTGGTTAAAATTAATATGTTTTCCTTTTGGAATTAAATAATTTGATGGTTCTGCTCCATCTTCCGGTACTATTGATACTCTTTGTTTGCCTCTTACTTCCTTACCAAAAACAACTTGTCCATCATTTTCAGCAATGATTGCACTATCTTTAGCTTTTCTTGCTTCAAATAATTCTGCAACTCTAGGTAAGCCTCCAGTAATATCTTTAGTCTTTGTAGTTTCTTTTGGTAATCTAGCAATTACATCCCCAGCAGAAACTTTTTGACCATCTTTAACTGATAAAATTGAGTCAGGTACTAAATAATACCTAGCTTCATTATCATCAGCTTTTTTAATTACATTACCCTTTTCATCTCTAAGAGTTATTCTGGGTTTTAAGTCTGAACTTTTAGATTGCGATCTCCAATCAACAACTGATTTTGATGATATACCAGTTGCATCATCAGTTGTTTCTTGAATTGAAACACCGTCTATTAAATCTACAAAACCAGCAATACCACTTTTCTCAGCGATAACAGGTGTTGTATACGGATCCCATTCACAAATTTTTGTATTTGCTTTAACTTTATCGCCATTTTTGAAAAATACTTTTGAACCATATGCTACTTTGTAAACTGCTATTTGTACTCCATTATCATCTTCAATAGACAGCTGAGTATTTCTACCCATAACAATTAAATTTTTCTTTGAATCTTCTAAAATATTTGAATTTAATATCTTTAAGGTACCCTCACTTTTACTGACTATTTGAGAATCTTGTTTTACTGAAGCTGTACCACCAACGTGGAACGTTCTCATTGTTAATTGAGTACCTGGTTCTCCAATTGATTGTGCTGAAATCATTCCAATTGCTTCACCAACATGAACCATTTTTCCTCTTGATAAATCTCTTCCGTAAGAAGTTGCACAAACACCTTCTTTACTTCCACAAGTCATTACAGAGTAAACTTTAATTGATTTTACTCCTGCTGCATCTATTTTATCACAACCAGCTTCATCTATCATTGTTGATTTTTTAATAACAATGTCACCTGTAAGTGGATTTTTTACATCATCAAATGTAATTCTTCCTAAGGCTCTTTCCGATAAACTTACTACAACATTACCACCCTCTAATATTTCAGAAAGTTCAATAAATCCTGGATTTTTACAATCACATTCTTTTTTAGTTACAGTTAAGTCCTGAGCAACATCGCAAAGTCTTCTTGTTAAATATCCTGAGCTTGCAGTTTTAAGTGCTGTATCGGCTAATCCTTTTCTAGCTCCGTGAGTAGAATTAAAATATTCAAGTGCTGTTAACCCTTCTTTGAAATTTGAAGTAATTGGACTTTCAATAATTTCTCCAGACGGTTTAGCAATTAAACCTCTCATACCTGCTAATTGTTTCATCTGAGCAGCAGATCCTCTAGCTCCACTATCAGCCATCATAAATACTGAATTAATCTTAAGTCCTTCAGAAGTTTTTTCTGTCGCTGAAATACCCTTCATCATTTCTCCTGCAACTTTATCCGTACATTTAGACCAGGCATCAACAACTTTATTGTATTTTTCACCTCTTGTGATCAAACCTTCAGAATATTGTGTTTCATAATCAGCAATTAATTTTTTAGTGTCATCAATTAATTGAGTTTTATTTGGTGGAATAACCAGATCATCTTTACCAAATGAAATTCCTGCTTTAAATGCATGTTTGAAACCTAAATCTTTTAATTTATCACAGAAAATAACAGTTGTTTTTTGACCACAAAATCTAAAAACTATATCAATTATTTCTGAAACAGTTTTTTTAGGAAGTAATCTATCAATTAATGAAAATTTAATATCTTTATTTTTTGGAAGTAAATTCGCTAACAAAAACCTTCCAGCAGTTGAAGTATATTTTTCAAATTTTTTATTCCCTTTATCGTCTACGGTTTCAAATCTAGATATAATTGTACTATGTACCTTTATTTGTCCCGACGATAATGCAAATTCTATTTGATCAGCATCTAAAAAATATCCTGAAGGTTTATCAGTCACTGGTTCTTGAGATAAATAATAAATTCCCAAGATCATATCCTGACTAGGTACAATAATTGGTTTTCCATTAGATGGAGATAAAATATTATTTGTAGAAAGCATCAATATTCTTGCTTCTAATTGAGCTTCCAAACTTAAAGGAACATGAACGGCCATTTGATCACCGTCAAAGTCAGCATTAAACGCAGCACACGTTAGTGGGTGTAGTTCAATTGCATCCCCTTCAATTAGTTTTGGTTCAAAGGCTTGAACACCTAATCTGTGAAGAGTTGGCGCTCTGTTTAGAAGAACCGGATGTTCTCTTACTATTAACTCCAATGCATCCCATACAGCATTTGTCTCTTTTTCAACTAATTTTTTTGCTTGTTTAATAGTTGACGCCAAGCCTAATTTATTAAGTCTTGCATATAAGAATGGTTTAAATAATTCTAGTGCCATTTTTTTTGGCAATCCACATTCATGCAACTTTAAATCTGGACCAACTACAATTACAGAACGTCCAGAATAATCAACTCTTTTACCTAGTAGGTTCTGTCTAAATCTTCCTTGTTTACCTTTTAGCATTTCTGCTAAAGATTTAAGTGGTCTTTTACCTGTTCCTGTAATTACTCTGCCTCTTCTACCGTTATCAAACAATGCATCTACAGATTCCTGCAGCATACGTTTTTCATTTCTTACAATTATATCTGGAGCTTTAAGATCCATTAATCTTTTTAAACGATTATTTCTATTAATAACTCTTCTATAAAGATCATTTAAATCAGACGTAGCAAATCTACCACCATCAAGAGGAACTAATGGTCGTAATTCAGGTGGAATTACTGGAACAACAGTCATAATCATCCACTCTGGTTTTTGTCCAGTCTCAATAAAAGACTCGATTAATTTTAGTCTTTTTATTGCTCTTTCCTCATTAACTTTTGATTTAGTCTCTTTAATATAACTTGCTAAATTTTTTCTTTCTAATTCTAAGTCAAGATTTTTGAGCATTTCAAGAACAGCTTCAGCTCCAATGCCGGCAGTAAAAGCTTCTTCACCATATTCATCCTGATATTTAGCTAATTCTTCCTCACTTAAAATCTGATTTTTTTGTAAGCCAGTTAAACCAGGTTCAATTACAATAAAATTCTCAAAATATAATACTCTTTCAACTTCTTTTAATTTCATATCCACAGCAAGAGCTATTCTGCTAGGTAATGACTTTAAAAACCAAATATGTGCTACTGGTGTTGCTAAATTTATATGACCCATTCTTTCTCTTCGAACGTTTGATTTTGTTACTTCAACACCACATTTTTCACATATAATCCCCCTAAATTTCATTCGTTTATATTTTCCACATAAACATTCGTAATCTTTTATTGGGCCAAAAATTCTAGCACAAAAAAGGCCATCTTTTTCAGGTCTAAAAGTTCTGTAATTTATTGTCTCTGGTTTTTTTATTTCACCATAAGTCCATGATTTAATCTTTTCTGGACTAGCTAAAGATATCTTAATGCTATTAAAATTTTGTGCTTCAGAAATTTCTGAATTTTTAAATAGATCTGTTAATTCTTTTTTCATAATTAGTTTAACTCCACATTTAGTGCTAAAGATTTAATTTCTTTTACTAATACATTGAAGGATTCTGGTATACCAGACTCGAAGTTTTCTTCACCTTTTACAATAGTTTCATAAACTTTAACTCTTCCAGCAACATCGTCTGATTTAACGGTTAGGATTTCTTGAAGAGTATATGATGCACCGTATGCCTCTAAAGCCCAAACTTCCATCTCACCAAATCTTTGACCGCCTAGTTGTGCTTTTCCTCCTAAAGGTTGTTGAGTAACTAAGCTGTATGGACCTGTAGATCTTGCGTGAATTTTATCTTCCACTAAGTGATGTAGTTTAAGCATATAAATTATTCCTACAGTGACTGGTCTATCAAATTTTTCTCCAGTTCTTCCATCCCATAAATATGTCTGGCCAGATTTAGGAAGATTAGCGAGTTCAAGCATTTCTGTAACATTTTTCTCTTTTGCACCATCAAAGACTGGTGTTGAGATAGCTATTCCATTTTGTAAATTTTCACATAAGTCTCTAAATTCAGTTTTACTTAGTTTGTCAACTTTTTGATTAAATATTTCCTCTCCATAAACAGATTTTAAAAAACTTTCTATTTTTTCATTTCTTTCAATTTTTTTATTATTTTCGTTAACTAATTTTTTAATTTGTTCCCCAAATTCTTTACATGCCCAGCCAAGGTGTGTTTCTAATATTTGACCAACGTTCATTCTACTTGGAACTCCTAGTGGGTTTAATACTATGTCAACAGGTCTTCCATCCTCTCTATATGGCATATCTTCTACAGGAACAATTTTACTAACAACACCTTTGTTACCATGTCTCCCTGACATTTTATCACCTGGTCTTAATCTTCTTTTTATAGCGACAAAAACTTTTACCATTTTCATAACGCTAGGCAGAAGATCATCGCCACTTCTGATTTTTAAAACCTTATCTTCAAATCTTTCTGTGATATCTTGTTTTGCTTGATTATATTGTTCTTTTAATTGAGCTAAAGTTGCTTCATCTTTTGTATTACTTGGTGTTATCTTAAAAAGATCATTAATATTAATTTGATTGATAGTTTCAAAATCTAATTTTGTTCCAGCTTCAATATCTTTTATTTTTTTGTTTAAAGATGAACCAGTTAAGATTTGAGATGCTCTTTGTTTAATACTTCTTTCTAAAATTTCTTCTTCTACTATCTTATCTTGTTGAACTTCTTCAATCTCAGCTCTTTCAATAGTTATTGATCTTTCATCTTTTTCAATTCCATGTCTATTAAAAACCCTTACATCTACGACTGTACCACTGCTACCTCTAGACATTCTTAAAGAAGTGTCAGTAACATCAATTGCTTTTTCACCAAAAATAGACCTTAATAATTTTTCCTCTGGTCCTGACGCTGAGTCCCCTTTTGGTGTTACTTTTCCAACTAAAATATCACCTGCATTAACTTCAGCTCCTATGTAAACTACACCTGATTCATCTAAATTTTTTAAAGCCTCTTCATTTACATTTGGAATATCTCTTGTGATCTCTTCCTCACCTAATTTAGTGTCTCTCGCCATAATTTCATATTCAACAATATGTACTGATGTAAACACATCATCAGTAACACATCTTTCAGAAATTAAGATTGAATCTTCAAAATTATAACCTTGCCATGGCATGAATGCTACTGTAACATTTTTTCCAAGAGCCAATTCACCTAGCTTAGTTGAAGGTCCATCTGCTATTATGTCACCAGTTTTAACTTTATCTCCAACTCTAACTAATGGTCTTTGATTGATACATGTATTTTGATTAGATCTTTTAAATTTTTGAAGATTATATATATCTACACCTGATTTTGAAAAATCAGTTTCTTCAGTAACTTTAATTACTATTCTTTTACCATCAATTTTATCAACTACTCCATCTCTTTTTGCTACAATTGTAACTCCTGAGTCTAAAGCTACGTCACTTTCAATACCAGTACCGACTAAAGGTGCTTCTGGTTTTAAAAGAGGAACAGCTTGCCTCATCATATTTGATCCCATAAGAGCTCTATTTGCATCATCATTTTCTAAAAAAGGAATTAATGAAGCGGCAACTGAAACTAATTGTTTAGGAGATACGTCTATATAATCAATTGTTTCTGGTTTAGACAAAAGAAAATTTAAATTTTGTCTACAAGAAACTAATTCTTCAATAATTTTTCCATTTTTATCAATTTTTGTATTTGCCTGTGCAATAGTATACTTGGTTTCTTCCATTGCAGATAAGTATTCAACTTTGTCTTGTACTACCGCATCCTTAACTCTTTTGTATGGACTTTCTATAAAACCATATTTGTTAATTTTTGCATAAGTAGAAAGACTATTAATTAAACCAATGTTTGGACCTTCTGGAGTTTCAATTGGACAAATTCTTCCGTAATGAGTTGGATGCACATCTCTTACTTCAAAACCAGCTCGTTCTCTAGTTAATCCACCAGGTCCTAATGCAGAAACTCTTCTTTTATGAGTAATTTCTGAAAGTGGATTTGTTTGATCCATAAATTGAGAAAGTTGTGAACTTGCAAAAAAATCCTTTAAGGAAACAGTAAGTGGTTTTGCGTTTATTAAATCTTGTGGCATTGCTGACTCAATATCTAGAGTAGTCATTTTTTCCTTGATGGCTCTTTCCATTCTATAAACACCAATACGTGCTTGATTTTCAACTAATTCTCCAACTGATCTAACTCTTCTATTTCCTAGATGGTCAATATCATCAACTTCATCCTTACCATCTCTGAGGTCTAACATTTTATGAATAATGGCAACAATATCATCATTTCTTAGAATAGTAATTTTATCAGAACACTCTAAATTAAGTCTAGAATTCATTTTTACTCTACCTACATCAGATAAATCGTATCTATCAGAAGTAAAAAATAAGTTATTGAAAATTTGTGCAGCTATTTCAATAGTAGGTGGTTCCCCAGGTCTGAGCATTTTATATATTTCTGTTATAGCTTCATCTTTAGTATTATTTTTATCATTGAGTATTGTTGTTAATAAATAAGGTCCTTTATTGATTGAGTTTGTAACTGAGATATTTAATGAATGAATGTTTGCATCTAATATTTGTTGTATAACAGTATCGTTTAACTCAGTTCCAATTTTGAAAATTCCTTCTTCTTCATCGCTTATCTTTATATCTTCATGCAAAAATTTTCCATACAATGACTCCCTTGAAACAAATATGTCTTTTAAACCGTCATTTGCTAACTTCTTTGCACTTAAGAAATTAATTTTTTCACCTAAAGTAATGACTACTTTTCCAGTTTTTGCATCTACTACTTCCTCAGAAAAATTCTTTGCTTTATAGTTTTCTGGGTTAAATTTGGTTTTCCATTTCTCTGTTTTTGCATCATAAGTATATTTTTCATTCTCATAAAATTCATTAGCAATTTCTGATTTTGTAAAACCTAAAGCAAGTAATAATGTTGAGGCAAGAATTTTTTTCTTTCTATCAATTTTAAAATATAGATAATCCTTAACATCATATTCAAAATCTAACCACGATCCTCTATTAGGAATTACTCTACAATTAAATAAAAGTTTTCCACTAGCATGTGTTTTTCCTTTATCATGATCAAAGAAAACACCTGGACTTCTATGCATTTGATTTACTACAACTCTTTGAACACCATTTGTAATGAATGTTCCACTATTTGTCATCATTGGAACTTCACCCATGTAGACTTCTTGTTCTTTAGCTGACAATATATCTTTAGTATTATTTTCAGGATCAATTTCGTAAACTACCAATCGTAAAGTACATTTTAGAGCAGATGAATATGTTAGTCCTCTAGTTATACATTCCTCAACATCAAATTTTGGTTTTTCTAATCTATATGAAACGTATTCTAAAGTAGCCTTATCATTAAGATCTTCTATTGGAAAAATACTCTTAAAAACTCTATCAAAACCTTTAGTTAAATCTCCTGCATTAGTGTCGAAAAAAGTTAACTCATCATATGAGTTTTTTTGAACCTCTATAAGATTTGGAATAGATAAACTCTCTTTAAGTTTACCAAAACTTTTTCTAACGTTCTTTTTTTCCGTAAAAGATATTTGCATCTATGTTAAATACTGATTAAAAAATTAACCAGTAATTAAAAATTTCCTATTAATTTACTTAAGTTCTACTTTCGCGCCCGCAGCTTCTAACTTAGCTTTTATTTCTTCAGCTTCTTTTTTTGGAACACCAGTTTTAACTTCTTTTGGTGCGCCCTCAACTAAATCTTTTGCTTCTTTCAGACCTAGGGATGTAGCTGCTCTTACTTCTTTAATTACATTAATTTTCTTATCTCCTGCAGAGACTAGCATAATTGTAAAATCGTCTTTTTCTTCTGCTGCTGCTGCGCCTGCTGCTGCTGGTGCTGCTGCTGCCATCGGGGTTACTCCCCATTTTTCTTCTAGTTGTTTTGAAAGATCTGCAGCTTCTGCCACAGTCAAACTTGATAAATCTTCTATAATTTTATTTAGGTCAGGCATGTTATCTACTCTTTGGGTTGTGTTTCAGAATTTTCTGGTGGTAAATTACTCATTTTTTCCGATCGTGCAAGTAAAATACTCACTAATTTTGAAGCAGAGGCATTCAAAATTCCCACAATATTAGCTCTGGCTTCATCTAATGTAGGTAAATTTGCGACATTTAATACTCCAGCTTGATCTAGAATCTCATTATCCATTAGTCCACCAATTAATTTAAGATTCTCATTATCTTTAGCAAATTTTGATAAAATTCTAGCAGACATAATTGCATCCTCTCCAAAAGCAACGGCTGTTGGTCCAGTAAATAAATTGGATAAATCTTTACACTTGGTTTTTTCTAAAGCTATTTTTGTAATTCTGTTTTTTGTAATTTTAAAAATAATCCCATGCTTTCTCATTTTAGATCTCAATTCATCTAATTGGATCATTGTTAAACCTTGATAATGAGTGACCATAACTGCTTTACTATTTTCAAATTGAGACGTCATCTCAGTTATATAATTTTTCTTTTGTTCTTTATTCATCATAACAGTTAAATATTTTTGCCTAATTTCAATTTATAAGAAACACCCATAGTTGAGGTTATAAATGCTGACTTTATTAAATCTCCTTTAACTGTATTGTTAGATTTTTCTTTTTCTAGTGTATCTAAGACAGCGTTAAAGTTTTTAACTAATTTGTCATCATTAAAAGATTTTTTTCCAATACTAACACCAATATTTCCATCTTTATCATTTCTAATTTCTGCTTGACCTGATTTAGCATTTGAAATTGCAGTTTTCAAATCTTCTGTGACTGAACCTAATTTTGGATTAGGCATTAAACCTTTGGGTCCAAGAACTTTACCTAATTTAGATAATTTAATCATCATTGAAGGCGTACAGATTAGTTTTTCAAAATTCATTTCACCATTTTTTATTTTCTCAATAAAATCATCTCCACCAACAATATCTGCACCAGCAGTTTTTGCTTCAGAAGATTTTGCATCTTCACAAACAACTGCTACTTTAACTTTTTTACCAGTACCTCCTGGAAGATTTACAACAGTTCTTATGTTAATTTCACTTTTCTTTTGCTTGTTATTGATTTGAAAACTTAAATCAAGTGACTCATCAAATTTTGTAGTACAATTTTTTTTAACAACAGGTAAAAGTTTTTCAATCATTTCTGATGGTAGATCAGATGTTTTTTCTGGAAGTTTTTTAAATCTTTTAGATTTCATTATTCTTTAACCTCTATGCCCATTGATCTAGCTGAACCTGAAATAATCTTTACCGCTTGCTCTAAATCTATAGCGTTTAAATCTGCCATCTTTTGTTTAGCTATATCTTCAGCTTGTTTTTTTGTAATTGATGCAACTATATTTCTTCCTGGTTCTTTAGAGCCACTTTTTAATTTTGCTGCTTCTCTAATAAAAAAAGATGCTGGTGGAGATTTTATTTTAAAATCAAATTTTTTATCTTTATAGACTGTGATTTCTACTGGAACAGGTTTACCAGCTAATGATTTCGTTTTATCATTAAATGCTTTACAGAATTCCATAATATTTACACCACGCTGTCCTAATGCAGGACCAACTGGGGGTGCGGGATTAGCTTGGCCACCTTTAATTTGTAATTTTATAAATCCACTTATTTCTTTTTTTGCTGCCATTTTTTAACTTGCTTTCTCCACTTGATTGTATTCTAAATCAACTGGTGTTGGTCGACCAAATATAGAAACTGAAACTTTTAATCTAGATTTTTCTTCATCTATCTCTTCAACCATTCCACTAAACGAAGCAAATGGCCCATCTATAACTTGAACTTTTTCTCCAACTGCGTACTCTATAGCAGATTTTGGCTGAGCTACACCATCTTTTATTTGGCCTAAAATCTTATCAATTTCTTTATCAGATACTGGAACGGGCATACCTTTTGTTCCTAAGAAACCACTTACTCTCTTTATATTTTTTATCATATGATAAATGTTGTTATCCATTTCACTTTTAATAAGAACATATCCAGGAAAATATTTCTTTTTCCTTTGAATTCTTTTACCTCTCTTAACTTCTGTAACATCGTGAGTAGGCACAATAATTTCTTCAAACTTATCTGAAATCTTAGCCTTATCAGCTTCTTCTCTAATTAGACCGGCCACTTTGTTTTCAAAGCTTGAATGTGATTGAACTATGTACCAATTTTTCATTAAATACTCACCTTAAGTAAAATCTCAAGAAAGAATTTTAAAACTTGATCTAAAAGTAAAAAAAATAATGACATTACAACAGCCATTGCGAAAACCATTAACGCACCTTGAAGAGTTTCTTTTCCTGTTGGCCAAGATACCTTAAAAGCCTCTTGTTTTACTTCTTGAATAAATTTTAACGGGTTTTTCATAAAAATTTAACTCTTAATTGGCAGGAGCGGAGGGACTCGAACCCTCAGCCTCCGGTTTTGGAGACCGGCGCTCTACCAATTGAGCTACACTCCTATATAGAGCTTACTCTATAATTTTAGTTACTACTCCAGCTCCAACAGTTCTACCACCTTCACGAATTGCAAAATTTAATTTTTCTGACATCGCTATTGGTGTAATTAATTTAACTGTAAATTTAGCATCATCACCTGGCATAACCATCTCTGTACCAGCTGGTAATTCTACTTCTCCAGTTACATCTGTTGTTCTAAAATAAAACTGTGGTCTATACTTTGTAAAAAATGGAGTGTGTCTTCCACCCTCTTCTTTTTTAAGAACATAAGCCTGAGCTTCAAATTTAGTATGTGGCGTAACTGAACCAGGCTTACAAAGAACTTGACCTCTTTCGATATCAGTTCTTTCAATACCTCTTAGAAGTACTCCAACGTTATCACCAGCTTCACCAGAATCTAAAAGTTTTCTAAACATTTCTACTCCAGTACAAACTGATTTTTTAGTTTCTCTAATACCAATTATTTCAATTTCATCACCAGTTTTAAGTACACCTGACTCAACTCTTCCTGTTGCAACTGTCCCCCTACCAGAAATAGAGAAAACATCCTCTACAGGCATTAAGAAAGGTTTATCTTTTGGTCTGTCAGGTTGTGGAATAAATGCATCAACATTTTTCATCAATTCTAAAATTGAATTTTTTCCAATTTCATCATCTCTTCCCTCTACTGCTGCAAGTGCAGAACCTTTAGCAATTGGAGTTTTGTCACCTGGAAATTTATAAGAAGTTAATAATTCTTTTATTTCTTCTTCTACTAGGTCAATCATTTCTTTATCATCAACTTGATCAACTTTATTTAAGTAAACACATATAGCAGGGACACCAACTTGTCTTGCTAAAAGAATATGTTCTCTAGTTTGTGGCATAGGACCATCCGCAGCATTAACAACTAATATAGCACCATCCATTTGAGCAGCCCCTGTGATCATGTTTTTAACGTAATCGGCGTGTCCTGGACAATCTACGTGTGCGTAGTGTCTTTTTTCAGTTTCATATTCAACGTGTGCAGTAGAAATTGTAATACCTCTCTCTTTTTCTTCTGGAGCTTTATCAATTTGATCATACGCTACTGCTTGAGCACCACCTGTTTCAGACAAAACTTTAGTGATAGCTGCAGTTAAAGTTGTTTTACCGTGGTCGACATGACCAATTGTACCTATATTACAATGCGGTTTATTTCTTACAAATTTTTCTTTTGACATTACTTTTATTCCTCACATTTCTTTTTTTAATAATTTCCTAATTCTTGGAGCGGGTAAAGGGAATCGAACCCTTACATCCAGCTTGGAAGGCTAGCGTTCTACCATTGAACTACACCCGCACAACCCCAAGAGTAACACTCCAGTATTATTTAAAAATTTTATCGAATGGTGGAGGGGGAAAGATTCGAACTTTCGAAGACCGAAGTCAACGGGTTTACAGCCCGCCCCATTTGACCGCTCTGGAACCCCTCCTTTGGGGAAGTGTCCCCTGTTCAATAAAGCTTCAAACAATATGCGTTTTATATATTCTATTTTTGTAAATGCAACACGTGATTTAATAGGAAAATATTCAAAAAAACGTGTAAAACTAGGATAAATTTATGAACAAATCATCATTTTTTATCATTGGCCAGCATACTGTAGTAGAAGCATTAAGAAATCCAAAAAGGAAGGTTTTAAGAGTTTTTTTAACTGAGGAAAGTAAAAAAAATATTCATCGAAAAAGTCCAAAAAAAAATCTACTAGAAAATGTTAAAGTATATTTTAAGACTAAAAAAGAATTAGATAAATACAGCACTAAAGAAAATTTGTTACACCAAGGTTATGTGGCAGAAGTTGAGCATCTTGAAAAACCAATTCTCAAAGATTTTATAAAAGAAAAAAAAGAAACAACTCTTGTTTGTCTGGATGGAGTAACTGACCCTAGAAACATCGGATCGTTAATTAGAAGTGCAGCTTCATTTAAAATTGATGGAATTATAATCAAAGAAAGACATTTTCCAAATGAAAGTAAACTCATGTATAAAGCGGCAAGTGGTTCTATAGAATATATAAATATTTTTGAAGTATCAAATATTAATTCGACGTTAAAAAATTTAAAAAACAAAAATTTTTGGGTTTATGGTTTTGATGGTCGTGGTGATAAAGATTTTACAGATATTAAATGGCAAGGAAACAATGTTTTGCTATTTGGATCAGAAGGCTCTGGTATGCATGAACATACCTCAAAATACGCTGATTTTTTGGTTAAAATAGATATAGATAGAAAAATAGAAAGTTTGAATATATCAAATAGTGCAGCTATTGTATTCCACCATTTAAATTATTTAAAAAAAAATAGTTGATTATTTAATAAATACAAAATAATTAATGCGCATGCCCTTGTAGCTCAGCTGGTAGAGCAATTGATTTGTAATCAATAGGTCCGCGGTTCGAATCCGTGCGGGGGCACCATCAAATACTTGTTTATTTACAATAAACTTAAAGATTACTTCAATTTTTTTGAAAATAAAAATCGTTGAATAAGACTATAGAATGGAAGGAAGAAGAACTGACTGTAGTGAATTTGTAGTGAATTTCAATTATCTAATAAAAGCTTATAGATTAAAAAACCTAGTTCGATAATAATTAAAGCTTCTAACATTATACGATACTAAAAAAACAAACTAATAAGGTTTATAATATCTATAATTAATTCCATAAATTAAATCTTTTTTTCTCTTACTTTTTTTCTCCAGGTCCAAGGATAATCAAATTTCATTTTCCAGAGACCTAAATTATTATTTTTAGCATACTCTTGGTCTTCAGCAAATTTCTTTTTTGAATAATATGAATAATCAAATGCGTAACCACTTCTTACTAGATATCTTGATAAGCTTTTGTTATTAACAAAACATTCAGCTAATATTCTTTTATATTTGTCTGGTTTCTTTTCTTTTATGCATGAAACTTTATTATTTCCTATTCTTTCAACTAAAATTTTTTTTGATAAATCACCACAAAAAACTTCTGTATTGTCATCATAGCAAATTTGTTTTTTTCCTCGATAATAACTTTCTGGAGTATCTATTCCTGAAAATCTAATTTTTTCACCATTAAGAATAATGGTATCCCCATCAATTACTTTCAAATCATAAGCTAATGAGTAATTAAATGAAATTAAAATAAATATTAATGATAGTAAGATTTTATTCATTATTGGGTAAAATTAGAAATTCATTCCACTTAAGATATAATCTGTATTAACCTGGTTGTAATTGTAAGCTTCATCAATTTTTTTATTTTTATCCCTTCCTACTAAACTTAAGATTAATGTATCTGTAAAAAATTTATTAATTTTAGAATTATCACTTCGTTCTGCTTTAATAGCTTTTAAGGGGCCTAAAAATAATTTATGTTTAACTAATAATTCTGTTCCTTTTTTTTTACCAATTAAAGATTTTTTATTTTCAGTAGAAAATGCTGCTGCTGTAATAAATCTTTGAATATCACCAACATCCTTATTATTACTGCCATCCATTTTTGGTAACACACCATCAATTTCTAGTCTTGCATAAAATAGGGTATTAAAAATAACTCTAAACATGTACAGGCCTTCGTTTGAAATTTTTACCTTAAGTTTATTCGAATAAACATTTTCATTTATTTGACTCACGCTAAGATTATACATTTTGGTAATACTAGCTTGCTTTGAAGATAATTCTCCTGCCAAGGCTGCATATTTATGAATACTAGTATCATAATCAGGAATTTTTGAAGTATCATAACCACTCTTTTTATTTTTTGGAACTTCTGTTGAAATACCAAAACTACCCAATGCTAATAATGCAGAAATCCCTATTGACCAATAATTAAAATTATTCATAAAGAAATAAATAGAAAGACCACTGAAAGCAATTCCTTGGAAAATATAGTAAGGCTGATGTATCACTATTTTAAAATCTCTTTTTTATTTTGTATATTTACAATATTTCTCTAAGTCTACTGCAGAACTTTTACTTAAACCCATAAGATTAAGATTATTTGTTTGAGTGTCTAAACCATATTGATATTCAATTTGAATATTATCTTTTGATACATAACAGCTCTCCTCATAGTTATTGGTTTTTTCAAGCAAATCTTTAGTTGTTGAATATGCTCTTCTTGTTGTTACAGCAAACCCATCATCAGTATCATGAGTATCAAATTGATGAGTGGTAGAATTATATTTAATTATCTCACCATCAACTTCTCTTTCAGAAGTATTTTCAGATATATCTTTATTATCATTGTTTAAAATTTCCTCTATTGGATGTGGCTTTTTAAAAATATGATAAGCATAAGCTGCTAGAATAAGAAATATACCTAAGGCAACAAGAAATAAAGCTAACGCTCTAGTGTAGCCCCAAACACTTTTTGTTCTTCTTAGTCTTGCTTTTTCATCAATATATTTATTTACCGGTTCATAATCATGAACATTGTATTGAATTTGATCGTTAGACATTATTTCTTCTTATCATAGTCAGGAGCAGTAAATGGTCCTTTCTTTAATAATTCATTATCATCTGTTGGAAGTGGAACATAAACGATTTCTTTTCTTATAACTTCTTTTGGAACTTCAACTTTCTCGTAAACTATTTTTTCACCAACAAATTTTTCAACCTCAACCTTTTTTTCAACTATTTTTTCTACTTCTTTTTCAACTATTTTAATATTTGGGTCTCTAAACCTTTTAATTTTTCCCCAAATATATTTATTGATTAAAACAAAAAATTTAGAAATTCTGGTTCCTAATCCTTTCCAGTTAGCTGTTCTTTTATTCCTTATTATATGTAGTCTTGGATCAAGTAATACCAAACTTGCAAAAGCTAACATTGTTCCAGTTACTGATATAATAAAGCTTAAAACACCAAACCATAACCAAAATGCAGCAGCCAGAGCTCCACTTGGTATATCTGCATAGACAGAATCTGATACTTTTGTTTCTGCTTTTATTGCTTTTTTTTCAAATTCAATTATTTTTGTATTCAGATTAGAGATCTGTCTGTCTATTGCCTCATTATCAAGTCTACTATTTTTATTGAACACTGAAAATAATTTATCAAACCAACCTCTTTCTGTAATTGATTTGACTTTTTGTTTTTCTAATTGAAATATTTGTTCATTGATTTCATTAATTTCATTATTGTAATCAATTATAAACCAGTCCTTCAACCATGTAGCAACCCTATAAACTTGACTGTCTGGTGCTAAATCATCGATACCAGTCCCCTCTCCATTTGATATTAATTCAAGTCTTTCAGCTTCTAATTTTTTTATTCTTTTAATCTTTTCTTCATCATCCAAATTATATTGCGTCTTGTTTCCCTCTAATGCAGCAATATTTTTTGCTATAATTTCTAATTCATCTTTTAATGGTTTTGTCTTAGATTGTATTTCAGAATTTTCAATTTCAATTGCACCTGAAGAACTTTTTCCTTGAGCGTTAATTAAAGAAGAAAGTTTAGACTCTTTATCTCTTTTTTCTATTTCATAGTTGTTAATTGTTAATTTATTTGACTCAATAGAATTAGTTATAGTTTTTTTATTAGAATTAAAAAACTTACCATCAATTTGTCCTGTTAATTCAACATTTTGATTTCTTAAGTCGGTAATATCGGAATTTAAAGTATCAATTTGTTTTCGTAATTCATCAATAGCTGATGTGTTAGTTCCACTATCTTTGATATCTTGAATTCTTTTTTGACCTGATACATTTATTTCACTTATTTGCTTATTAATTTCTGATCTTTGTTTTCTTAGTTCATTAATCTCACCATCAAATTGTTTAATATTAGTATTGTCTTCTAATTGTTCGAGTTGAGTATTAATACTGTGATACTTGACAATTTTCTTATCAACTATTTTTGTTCTCTCACGGTTAATTCTCTCAAAACCAGTTACTATTGTTTCAAAAGTTGAAACATTAACTAACAATAAACCAACCAAGAAAATAATTTTCCAATAAAGTCTTACAGAGTAATAAACTGCTGTTGCTAATGGAATTTTTGTAAGTTCAACGATAGCTACAATAAAAAAGATACCACCAAAAGTTATGTCATTTAATCTGAGTGATCGACCTGATAACTCATCTACATTTTCAATTCCTTGTGCATTTATAATAACTATAATTGCTATACAAATACCAATGATCGCTACTAAAATTTCTACAGTCCATGCCATATTCAATAGAAACTTTCCCTTAGATCCTGTTTGAGATTGAGGGTAAAATTTATTAAATATTTTATCTAAATTAGGCATTAATCTTTTCTGTTTTCTTCTTTATTAAGTTTGTAAATTTTAAAAATAAATTCGAAGCTATATCTTTAAAATTATCTGATAAATCCCTCTTTACTCCAAATATTTTACTTACTTCTCTAATATCATCATCTTCATCTTGTGAATAAAGATTATCAGTATGACCCAACCTATATAATACTGCTATTATAAATTCTAAAAAATCAGGCTGATCATCTTTAAGTAATTTTTTGAGATTTAATGCATGATGTGTAATTGGATTTGTATCATTGCTTGCTTCTAATATAATTTTTTTTAATGTATTTCGTTGAGCAGGTTCATGGGGAACAATTGATAAAATTTCAGATTCTTCTCTTTCAGAAAAATGACCATCTGCTTGACATATTTTAGTTGCAAGAATTAAGACACCAATAACACAAATAGTTTGTTTACTTTCATAATGATATTTTTCCCAAAGATCAATTTGTGACATAATTGATCTAATCATAGAGTGACATATGAGTAAATCACTAATTACTATTAGCTAATTTAGATTATAGCCTTTGCCATGCATGCAATTTCTAAAAGCTGCACTATTTTCTGCTAAGCTGGAGATAACTATACTTGTTTCTTCCGGAGCACACATCAAAGGATTTTTGCATAGATATACTGGATATCGAGAGTCCGCGAAACTATCACAAAAACTTTTATCTAAATTTAATTGTGAATTATCACCTGATTGATTTGACCAAGTACCGGTTGAACACCCTGAAATAAATATTAACAATAGTAAGTATCTTAAATTTTTCATCTATATATTACATAATTAAAAAAATAATTAATTGAAAATAATATAACAAATGTAACAATTACTACAAAAACAATATCACTTGTTTTTGGTATTACTTTAATGTTCTTTTCTCCAACTGCTTGTAAATTTCTTTGTTCTCTAAATACAAAAAAGGCTCTTATTAAAAAAACAAGTAATAAAATAAAAATATAATAGTCAGAGATACTTCCAGAAAATAAAATTAAATCATACAACCCGTGTAAACATACCGGAAAAAATAAAGCCATAAATAAGAAAAATTTTCTATTATGTTTTTTGAAAATAGCATCCATTAAGAAGAAGCCCATAAATACACCCGCTAATGCATGAAGTGGTACAGCTGAAAATCCTCTTAATAACGCAACATATTTAGCTGCCTCTAAATTTTCTGCTCCAAGAACATATTCCCAATTTTCTATAACAGCAAAACCTAGTGATGCAGCAACACCGTAAATAAGTGCATCCATTGGTTCGTCAAAAACATCTAGATGTAAACAATAAAATACTAATACAAAAAACTTCATTGTTTCTTCAAGGAAAGCTGCTCTTAAAAAAGCCATATAAAAGTGACTGGACTCAAGACCAAAATTTAAAGTTTCTAAAAAACCTTCTAAAGCGATTATCAAAATCCCTAATGGAAAAGTTATTCCAATACCTAATAAAAAGGTAATCAAAACGACACGTGGAGGTTCAGGAAGTTTATCTCTTTTATATACGTACCAGAATATTAAAACTGCAGGTAAAATAGAATAAAATGCTAAATTTAAATAAACCTGTTCGCTTCCAAACATAAAATCTATCTTTTATTTTTTTTTGAAGAACCTGTGAAAAATTTACCTAACCAAATAAATGGTAAAAATATAATAAACCAAAATTTCTTTAAAAGTAATAAAGCAGCTGCAATAATTCCTGGTTTCATCGCTTTAATACCAAGGGTTGATGCAAGTAGGGCTCCTATACCAGCGGCTGCAATTTTATCTCCAGATTTCCAATCTTTATACTCTTTTGTCGCATTAAATTTATGTATTTTAGATAGGTTTAAAAGCAATTGTTCTTGATAACCATTATTCCCAGCCACATAGCTAGCAGTTGTATACCCTTCTCTACCTAAAATTATTGCTGTTCCTTCAGTTGTTGAAGTGTTGTCTGACCATTGAATATTTAAAGCGTAATAAACTGAATTATACACACCATCTAGATACGGCTTTTTTTTCCAGGAGACATTTAAGACTGTAGGTTGTCCATTTTTTTTTCTTGTTTCATTGCTTGCTTTATAATTTTTTTTTATATCATTTATAAATTTATTTGGATCAACATCAGTCCAGTCATCAGTTTTTACATAACCAGAGTCAGTATAATAAAACGTATATTGTGAGCTGTAATCATCAATGGCATAAACACTAACATAGTCAAAAGTAACTCCGTTAAGCCAATATAGTAGTTGCTGTGCATCCTTTCCTTCTAATATTGAAAAATCTGAAGATATATTAATTTTTGAATTCGCTTCATTAAAATTAACTAAAGAAGGTCCTTCTTTCCAATTAAGGCTAGTATAGGCTTTATTCCATTCTTCTTCACTAACAGGAATTTTTGTATCTAATGCAACAGCTTTAAAACATAATAGAAAACCTAGTAAAACTATTTTAATAAAAAAATTAGCTTTTGATAAATAACATCTAAAAAACATAAAATGTTATTTTACTCTAGTTAGCAATGCACCAATTGCACCAATTATTATAGGTGAAAATGATGATATTGCCGGAGGTAGAAATGGTGTCAAATTAATATTTGCAAAATTACCTAAAAGAAAATCTGCAGCTGCAAAAACTAATAAGAGATAACCTACTATTGATATTATGTTTTTCATAAATTAGACTAGCTTTTTACAAGAGGTTTTTAAACAAGATAATTTCAACTAATTATGTGATAAAATGAGGATTTTAAAGATACCCACTTTCACACCATTTATCATTTCTCAAAGAAATATTAAAAAAAGTTTATTAATAATTAATTTAGGAATTTTTCTCTCAATTTTTGCAGCAACCTCAGCAATAATTTCATTGTTTATAGAAAATAAAATTAGCCATTATGAAACAGAAATAATTGAAAATAAACAGATGAATTTATTTTTTAATAGATTTGAAAGAATGGTAAATGTTTATGAAGACTCAGAAAATAGATTATATAATTTTAATCAAAATTTTGCATCGTTTAACGAAATACTAGACTCGCTAAAAGGTGGAGAAAAATTAATAGATGATCGTGAATATTATTACTATCGTTTTTATTCTTATATTGCTTTTTTAGATGAAAATTTTGGTGAAGAGGATGATACAGAATGGATGACTTATTTTACAGAAAAAGAATTTTTAGAATATATTTATGATCCAATAGTTCATAAAAAATTTTATGATGAACTTGAGGCTCAATCAATAAAGTTTAAAAATTACGTAAAAGAGTACAAAACTTTTGCCTCAGATTTAAAAAAAATTGATCCTTTTATTATTTTAAGCGATGAACAATTAATTAGTAATACTTATGAAGATTCTGTTGAGATTAATCAGCTGATTAATAAATATTTTACAAAAGTTTTTTACATGAATGATTTTTTAAGAGAATTTTTAATGAATATTAAAAAAATAGTATCTGACTGGTCATTATCATATAAATCCTTAGACTTAAGTAATTATCAAGAAATTGAAAAACTTTCTAATTTAGAAAAAAAATTAATTATATTTGCTTTTGTTCTTCAAATAATAATTTTTTTTGTTACCCAATTTTTTGAAATTACATTTGCCTCAAAAGTTAAAAGAAAATTAAGTAGAAGGTCAATATGAGAAGAGGCAAACTTACCCCACAGTCAATTTTTTTTATTGTTTTAGCTGGTTTTTTTACTTTAAGTTCTTATTTTTTAGATCAACGTGTAATTATAAAAGAAGATGAAATAAGAGATGTTAATTTTTTATTGGAAAAAAAATATCAAAAACTTGAGGAAGAGACTTCTAATGCAGAAAGTTTAACTTATTTATCAAATAGAGTTGCTATAGAAACACATCAAAATAACTCTATAAGTACTATAAATTATAAATTTCATCTGTTTATTAAAAATAATCGAGAAGTTGTAGAAAATTTTGATAAAGAAAAGTTAATAAGAGTAATAAGAGCTAATCTATTTACTGGATATCTAAATACAAGATCTAATATTTTTAATCTAAAATTAACAATCGACGATATGGCTTTTTCAAAAACAGATTATGACAACCTGGATTTAAGAAATAAAGTTAACAATTTATTCACTTGGGATGACACATTTTTTAAAAAGAATGACAAAGTATATTTTACTAACAATTACATCAAATCTGTTTATGCAGGAGATATCACCGTTGATGAAGGTTTGTTACGTGAGTTATATGTCGAGGCTGTGAAACTTAATAAACAACTGTATTCAAATTATAAAATTTTAGATGAACTATCAGATTATTTTTTTGAAAAGGAAGAAAAATTACAAGATGAATATGATATTTTAGTTGTGAAACAATCTAAAATCAAAATACAAAAAAATTACTTTATATTATTAAGTATTTTGTTTCAGATTTTAGCTTTGCTTTCATTTCTTTTACTTTTTAGAAATTTTATTATTAGAACATTCAATAAATAATGAAAATGCTAAGAATAACTCTTTTTTTTCTAATCTTTTTTATACATTCTTATGTTCAAGCAAAAGAGTACAAAAGTGTACATGGTTTTATTATTAACTTAGATGAAGAATATCTTTACACATCACCTTTAGTAATGAATGACATCATTAACAATACACAAAGTGAGTTTGCAGATATGTTTCCAGATTTTGATCATTTTAAAAATAGTATGAAAGTTTTAAAGGGTCAGGAATATAATGTAGAATATATTGTTGAAGTGAAAGATCCATATTCATCTAATAATATAACAATAACATCTGATAATTTAAAAGACTTTCCTCAATGGCAAGATGCGAATTTAAACGAAGAGAGTATCGATACTATTTGTGCTTCATCTGAAATTGAATATTCAGCATTATGGAGTAAACCTGTGCGTTTTAAAAAATGTATTATTCACCCTAAAATTAAAAATAGTATTTTTTTAGAAATGGATGGGATTGTTGCTAACACTCAAGTTTCTCAACTACTTTTGTTTGAAAATGGTAAAATGTACATATTTAGCTTAACTTGTTCTAATAAGTGTAAACAATGGAAAAAAGTATTTTCCAACACAATCAACTCAATAAAATTTAACTAACTAAAAAAAAGTATTAAAAAATATAAATAATCTTTTTTAAAACATTATTGAGTCCAAAAAAAAACATCTAATAATGATCTTAATAGAATCATGCATTGGATATCACTCCTTTTCACACGTTTACGTTTTTTTTCATTATTGCCCTTCCTTCGTAAACCTCTCGATAAGAAGAGGAGTGAAACCATTACCAATTACAAACTACTAACCTCTAAAAAGGAGCCTAAATTATGAAGCGTTTTCTTTTCTTTATCTCATTACATCTATTCTTATTTCTATTAGTTATTGCTTATCAAGCTCAAGCAGATGAGCATAAATGGAATGTTCAGGAATTCGATACCTATATTACAACTACTAAAGCTGGTGAAATAACACACGGAGATAAACTTAGATTTTTTATTAATAAGGGTGATTGCTCAAGAATGGGTATCTTATTTACTTTTTCAACTATGAGAGATAACAAAAATCTTAATAATTTACAAAATCAAACACTTCCAATTAAAATAAATGGTCATACAATTTATGACGGGGCTAAGGTCATCTTAGTTCAACCTCTCTTTGGAGGAAGTATGAATATAGTAATGATGCAAGCACCAGGACTTAAAAGTATAGAAAATATGATTAGCTCAATAATGAGTTGGTATAATCAAGATAATTTTTTTGGAATTCAGTTAATTAGTAAACAAGGTTTTAATCCAGAAGATTATTTTGATATAACCGATAATAATTGGAAAATGGATGGACTACCTGAAAAAATCTCAGAAGCACAATCAATTTGCTATGGTCCTAAGGTTATTGAAACAAGTTAAAGTTTTTTATTTTTCAACGTGTAGTGAATTTGTAGTGAATTTATTTAAGTTGCTTGACGAGGATTCCAGAAGTTAATAGTATCAGCGATAATGAAAGGAAATTTTAAGAAGCTTTTTGATTTGTAATCAATAGGTCCGCGGTTCGAATCCGTGCGGGGGCACCATCTTATGATGTTTCTCTTCTAAGCTGTTCAATCTTAATTTTTTTTTGAAGACTTTTATTTTTATCATATAAAAGATTGAAACTAACTTTTTTGTTAGTTTTAACGGTTATATTTTTTGCATTTCTTATTTCAATATTATCAGCTACAGCACTTATGGGTCTTTTTTTTGGATTTAAGTTTTTAATAACAATTTTGGATTTATCACTTACTATTTTTCCTTTCCATCTACGTGGTCTAAAAGGACTGATGGGAGATATAGATAATTTTTTTGAATTTAGACTCAATATTGGTCCATGAACTGAGAGATTATATGCAGTACTTCCAGCTGGTGTTGAGACGAGCACACCATCAGACACCAATTTTTTCATAATTTGTTTAGACCCATAATTTATAGATAAAGAAGCAGCTTGCCTACTTTGTCTTAAAATTGAGACTTCATTAATTGCTAAATACTTTCTAGTTTGATTTTTATTATTCTTAACAATCATCTGTAATGGAGAAATGCTAATCATATTTGCTTTTGATAAATTTTTTATAATTGTTTTAGAAGAAAACTTATTCATCAAAAAACCATAATTACCTGAATTTATTCCATAAAAAATCTTTTTTGATTTCTGATTCTTCTTTAATGTTTGAAGCATAAATCCATCACCACCAATTACAATTACAGTATTTGGTTTACTAATCTTATTTTTATTCAATTTTTTTAATAATTGCGATTTTATTTTTTTTGATTTTTTATTTGTGTCAGAAATAATTTGTATATTTTTCATTTATTGTGGTGCCCTCGGCCAGACTCGAACTGGCACTCCGCAAGCGGCAAGGATTTTAAGTCCTTTGTGTCTACCAATTTCACCACGAGGGCATTAATGAATTTCATGAGTGTTTATGCTAATATTTATAATTGAACAAGATGAATAAGTAAAATTGTTATTTATTTGAATATTTAATAAACATTAATGAATAATTGGAATGTCTAAGTAGGACAAAATTAATGATGAATAAATATCTTTAATAATTATGATAATGCCTAATGAAAAAAAATATTGTTAAATCTCACTTAAAAAAAAAAGCACAATCAAAACTTGCTTTATCAATTAGCCTATTTATTGTTCTTTTAACCTCAACTGGATACATCTTTAATTCTAAAGGAATAATTTTTCTATTCTATATTTCTTGTTTTGTATTTTTCTACAATTTAGTAATTCACTTCATATTAGAAAAGTTTGAAATTTAATCATGATTAAAACACTTATTAAATTAAAGATATTAAAATTTGTATTAATTGGTGGCATATCTGTAACTTATGCTTTGAAGAGATATTGTGATAAAAAAAATGAAATAAAAATTAAAAAAGATAAAAAAACTTTGCTTCTTACTCGATAAAAATTTTTGTGTACGTTCTTACTCACATTAATTGATTGAAAAACAACTATTTATATATGTAGAAATATCCTAGTAAGGTTGAAGTAATTAATATTATTAATAAGATGATCCATGATATTCTTCTAAATTTTAAAAGCCCAGTTTTTTCATCCCTTGGTATTTTTAAAATATCTCTTTGACCGTACCCCATGAAGTGACCAATATAAATAGACTCTACAAAAGTTATAATTAGAACTGAAATTGCATTTATATAAGCTGTGAAAATAAACCAATCAAATACATTCAGATAGGGCATATTTGGAATTTTTGATGCAGCAGCAACAAGATTGAATGCAACAAGGGACAAAACTAGAGTAATACAAACTGAAATTCTGTAAAATTCGAAAGGTACAAATACTGTAAAATAAGTAACTATTATTATCATAACTATTGGCATAATAAATTTAAAAACAAAACTAATTGAATTTCTCTGTATTAGAAATTCAGTGGTAATAGAATGTTTTGCATAATCTGAATATGCATCAACTAAAGTTTCCATATATGGATATGCAATATATTGATTAATAGTCCAACCTGGGGATGAGATGTTTGAAAAATTTACTTCCCTCATTTCATCATTTAAAATTTTAAATTTATTTGATGCTCTAAAAGAAACTTTCTCAAAGATTTTCGAATAAATTACAAATTTAAAAGATTGTTCATCAAAAGGATACCTCTTGTAATCAAAGTCTGATATATTATATAAAGCAACTTCATCATAATAAACATATTCAATTGTCCCATCATAAAAAATTAATATTTTAGGTTTCACATTAGACTCTACCTTTGTGGAGTCTTGAAAAGTCATTTGAAAATCAAAAAATTTTCCTTCAGATATTGATTTATTCAAGTCGTACTCACATACTACAATTTTTTGTGTTTTAGCTTCAATTACTTTTTTATTAATTGCAGACATTTCATTTGAAAAATCATCCGATAAACTATTAAAAATTATTAGATTTAGTTTGGGCTCAGTATAAAAGAAAGATCTTTGATCTAAAAAAAGAGATAAAGTAGACTTTTGCTCATCTAAATTTATTCTTTTTAAATTAAAATAATTTTTTAAAGTTACGTCTTCTTTAAGTTTTTTTTCTACACCAAAGTTACTTTGGTCATATATATTGTCACAAATTCTTTTTGGAAATAATTCACTAAACTCTAATCTTTTTTCTGCCTCAAGAGAAGTTACTTCAATTGAAATAGCCCTAGAAATAAAAATAGTAAGAAATATCAATACAAATCCTAAAAATCTAGTCATATTAATCTTTTATAATAAAGTCTTCTAAGTCCTTTGTGTCTACCAATTACACCGCGAGGGCATTAATGAATTTCGTGAGTATTTATGTTAATAATTATAATTGAACAAGGTTAATAAGTAAATTTTTTAATATATCTATTATAATTTAAATAATGAAACAAAAACTTACGATTGTAATCTTTACAGATTTAGATGGCTCTCTTTTGCATAGGGATACCTTTAAATTCGACTCAATCAAAGATTATCTTAAAGGCCTTTTAGATAAAGGGATAATTGTCATTCCAAATTCTAGCAAAACCGAAAAAGAGATTGAAAAATTTAATGAAGAACTTGGTGTTGAAATTCCCTATATTTCAGAAAATGGTTCAGCTATTCATGGACTAAATTTAATTAACCAAAATTTTCCAAACGAAATAATTCTTAGTAGAAAAAAAGAGGAATTACTAAAAATTCTTAACGAAAAGACTCCTGAAAAATTATTAAATAAATTTGTTCAAATTTCTAAACTAAGTAAAAAAGAACAAGAAAAAATATTTGGACAAAAAGATGATAAACTTAAAGACGCATTACAAAGAAAGTATACTTTGCCTTTTTTATTTAATGGGAATAATTCTGAAAAGAACAAATTGTTAAAAGTCTTAAGTTCTAATTCTCTAACATTACAGGAGGGTGGTCGTGTTTTAAACTTATGTGATAATATTAATAAAATAAAATCAATGAATAGAGTAATTAAAATTTTGAAAAAGACTGAGGACAAAATTAAGACTATTGCTGTTGGGGATAATTATAATGATCTAGAAATGTTAAAAAATAGTGACTTACCATGTTTAGTTTTCAATGATCAATTTAAGCTGGACAAAATTAATATAGATAATCTTATATTTTCAAACAAACCATCTCCTGAGGGCTGGGCTGATGTGATAAAAAAAGCGCTAGTTAAATTGGGATATAATGATTAAGATTTCCTATGAGTGAATTTTCTCAGAATGGAATAATTTCAACCCTTCACGACTTTGGAACTAGGTCGACAAATGAAATTGAAAAAGATCTACTTAAATTTTCAAAAGAAAGAAAGATGGAATTAATTTTACCATGTCTTTATTCGGAATTAGAAGGTACCGCACTTCCTAATATAGTTGAAGAAATTAGTAAGACCAAATATTTAGACCATATTATTGTAGGTCTTGATAGGGCTAATGAAAATCAAGCAAAAAAAGCTTGGAAATTCTTTAAAAAATTAAAAACTCCTTTCTCAGTTCTTTGGAATGATGGGCCAGGTTTAAAAAAACTTGATAAAGAATTAAAAAAAAATGATCTTTCACCTAATGAATTGGGTAAAGGTCGAAATGTTTGGTATTGTATTGGTATGTCAATAGCAAGAGATACAGCTCGATCAGTTGCACTTCATGACTGTGATATAAAAACTTATGATAGAAGAATGTTAGCTAAACTCTTTTATCCAGTTGTAAATCCTCTTTTTAACTTTGAATTTTGTAAAGGATATTACCCAAGAGTTGCTAATAATAAAATGAATGGAAGAGTTGCTAGATTACTTGTTTTTCCTTTACTAACTGCTTTAGAAAAAACCATTGGTAAAAGTGATTACTTAGAGTTTATGAAATCATTTAAATATCCTTTAGCTGGTGAGTTTTCTTTTAGACGAAATGTTTTACCTGAACTAAGAATATCCTCAGACTGGGGCATTGAAGTAGGTATTCTGTCCGAAATGCAAAGAAGTTTTTCCCCGCAAAATATTTGTCAGGTTGATTTGGCTGATACTTATGATCATAAACATCAAGTTTTATCTATAGATGATGAAACTCAAGGTTTATCAAGGATGTCTATAGATATAATAAAAACTTTTATCAAAAAACTTGCTACTCAAGGTAATTCTTTTAGTAGAGAAAAATTCAGATCTCTAAAAGCAACCTATTATAGATCTGCGTTAGATTTGATTGATATTTACAGAAGTGATGCTGACATGAATGGACTAAAATTTGACTCTCACACAGAAGAAAAGGCAGTTGAGTTATTTGCAGAAAATATAATGAAAGCTGGAGAGTCTTTCATATTAAACCCCATGGACACACCCTTTATTCCAACTTGGAGTAGAGTAAAAAGTGCTATTCCAAATTTTTTAAAGAGATTAGAAGAAACAGTTAATGAAGATAACAAAAAATATAGTTAATGTTGTCTCCATCCGGTCAGAATAAAATAGAAAAAAAATTAAGAAATATTTATCATTCACTACATTCTAAAATAGAAATTGACCAATACTCAAAAGAAATAACTCAAATAATAAAAAAATTTAATAAAAAAAATAAAAAAAAGAATAAGTTAATTTCTGAAAAGACTTCAATTATAATTTGCTACGGTGACAGTGTTTTTGATAGTAAACAGAAATATTTAATAAAAGGTTTTCAAAATTTTTATCAAAAAAGATTAAAAAATTATTTTAATACTGTTCATTTTTTACCATTTTATCCATCAAGTAGTGACAGTGGTTTTGCGGTAAAAGATCATTATAAAATTGATAGTAGAATTGGTACATGGTCAGACATTTCAAATTTTGCAAAAAAAAATGATGTAATGGCTGATATAGTAATTAATCATTCATCTGCTAGAGGTTTGTGGTTTAGAAATTTTTTGAAAGACAAAAAACCTGGTAAGAACTATTTTTTAACAGTCAATACTAAATTTAATACTTCTAAAGTTGTAAGACCTAGAGATCATGAATTACTAAAAAAAATTAATATCTTTAAAAAAACTGAATACCTTTGGAGAACTTTTAGTCCAGATCAGCTAGATTTAAATTTTAAAAATCCTGTAGTTTTATTAAGATTTATTAAGATAATGATAAACCTTGTAAATCACGGTGTTACAATTTTTAGGTTAGATGCCATTGCCTATCTTTGGAAAGAAAGTGGAACTAAATGTATAAATCTAAAACAAACCCATGAAATTATAAAACTCTTCAGACTGATTTGTAGTTTGTTGAATGTAAAAACAATCTTGGTCACTGAAACAAATTTGCCAGAAAAAGAAAATTTAAGTTATTTTGGAAAAAAAGATGAAGCTAATTGGATTTATAATTTTTCCTTATCTCCTTTACTAATTCATGCATTTTTGTTTGAAAATAGTACTTATCTTTGTAGATGGAGTAAGCAATTACCTTCGACAAAACTAGGTAATAATTATCTTAACTTTATTGCTTCTCATGATGGTATAGGAATGAGACCAGCTGAAGGAATTCTTAATAAAAAATCAACAAGAGATTTATTAATTAGATTAAAAAAGAATGGTTCAAAATTTTCTTATAGAAAAATTAAAGGTAAATCTAAAAAGGTTTATGAGGCAAATATAACTGTTTTTAATGCTTTAAAAAAATCTAATATTGATAAAGAGGGTAAGTTTTATTTTGAGCGATACATTTCAGCTCATGCAATAATGATTTCTTTTGAAGGTGTACCAGCAGTATATTTTAATTCACTATTTGGTACATCAAACGATGAGGCCAAATATATAATAACTGGAAACAACCGAGACATAAACCGATACAGATGGAACCAGAAACACATTCTAAATCAACTTAAAAACTCAAAATCTAAACAGAGTATCTTTTATAAAAGTTTAACAAATCTCTTAAGTATTAGAACGAAACAAAAAGCATTTCACCCAAATGCTTCAAGAACAACCCTCAATATGGGTTCAAAAATATTTTGTTTTCAAAGAAAAAGTATTGATAAAAAACAATCAATAATATGTCTAACCAATTTATCCTCTAAAGCTCAATATCTAACACTTAATAAAAAACTTAGAAGTTGGAAAAATTTAATTAATCAAAAACTTTATATTTTACCTAATAAAAGATTAAAGCTTGAACCGTTTCAAACTGTTTGGCTATCTAATTAAATAATGCTTTTTTTAAAAATTTTTGATCAAGTTCGCAGTCTAAATAACCTCTTTTTACAACATTGAGATATCTTTCTGTGGGAAATCTGAAGGGTGTTTTTTTTACCATTGTATATGTCATTACTTTTTTTCCGTAATGATAAAAATAAAACTTTTTGTATAATATTGGAAAGTCTTCATAAACATCTAACTTTTTTTCATCACTTTTGGATATTTTAAATAATCCACCTGGTACAAATGAATTTTTACTTGGCTCAATATCAGCAGCTCGGTATTTGCTTCTAAACGTTAACCGAAAATCTTTTAAATTAATTTTTTTAAGAAAAATACTATCTTTGCATCTTCTTTTCATTTGAAAGTGATGAAGGTTACTACCATAAGCAAAGTAAAGCATTTATCGATCCACAATTTCAATATTTTTTTCTCTTACAAATTCTAAAACTTGAGAAATGCAATTATCAATTCTAGATTGATTTTCTGATCGTAAAACTATCGATACACCTAATTTACCTGCATGAAAAAAAGGATAGCTTCCTATCTCTACATCACTATTTTGATCTTGAACTTTTGTTAATGAATTTGCAATTTCACTTTCTACTGTTTTTAAACTTATTGTGTGACTTAAAACGGGTTCACCACCTACTATCTTATTTTTCAAACTTCCTAACATTGATTTTAAAATCGAAGGAACTCCTGGAAGACAGTAAACATTTTCAACGCTAAAACCTGGGGCTCCACTGGTAGGATTTAAAATGAGCTCAGCATTCTCAGGCATCTTTACCATTTTTTGTCTGCCGTCATTAAATTCACCAGGTTTATAATATGCCTCTAAAATTTTAAACGCCTCTTTATGGATTTCATATTTTAAGCCAAAAGCTTTTGAAACAGACTGAGCCGTAATATCATCATGAGTTGGACCTATACCACCAGTTGTAAAAACATAATTATTATCTTTTCTCAAAATATTAAGTGCATCAATTATAGTTTTTTCTATATCAGGAATAACTCTCACCTCACTAACTATGACCCCAATAGAATTAAGCCAAGTTGCTAAAGTACTTGTGTTAGTATCCTGAGTTCTTCCAGAAAGAATTTCATTTCCAATAATTAATATGGCGGCATTTACTTTTGTGTTTTTCTTCATTTTATATGTATAGTTTGAAAATGGAATTTACCAAGTCTTTAATAAAAGGCAAACTAATCAAAAGATATAAACGATTTTTTGTTGATGTCCAATTGGATACGGAAATTGTAACTGCGCATTGTCCAAATACAGGCTCTATGAAGGGTCTTCTAAATGAGGGTAACGAAGTTTATTTACTTAAACATGATGATCCCAAAAGAAAGCTTAAATATGGTTTAGAAATAATAAAAGCAAAAAAAAAATTAGTTGGAGTTAATACCCACATGGCAAATAAGATTGTTAACCATGGATTATCAAATAATTTAATTAAAGAATTAAAAAATAATGACTTAATCAAACCAGAAGTTTTTTTTAATAAAGAAACTAGATTTGATTTTTTAGTTGAGAAAAATCAACAAAAGAGCTTTATTGAAGTCAAAAATGTTACTCTTTTTAGGGATAAAAAAACCGCTGAATTTCCTGACGCTATAACAACAAGAGGCTCAAAACACTTGCTCACCCTTATTGATGCCATAAAAAAAGGTTATAAAACATATTTAATATTTTTAGTTCAGGTTCAAAATATTGAATCTTTTAAAATAGCTAAAGATATTGATAATGAATATTATAAGAATTATTTAATAGCAAAAAAAGCAGGTGTTAACTTTTTAGCTTATAGATGTAAAATAAGCTCTAAAGAAATTTTAATAGAAAAAAAAATTAAAATAATTAATGAGTAATTATTTAGAAAAATTTGAAAAAATGAGGATAGCAGGAAAACTAGCTGCTCAAACTTTAGATATGCTTACCGATAATATCAAAGAAGGTATTTCAACAGCTTATATAGATAAACTTGGATACGAATTTATTCGTGATAATGGTGGCTACTCTGCTCCGTTATATTATCGAGGTTTTAATAAATCTTTATGTACTTCTCTAAATCATGTTGTTTGTCATGGAATTCCTTCTAAAGAAAGAATTTTGGTAGACGGAGATGCGGTAAATGTTGATGTTACAGCAATTATAAATGATCATTATGGAGACACATCTAGAATGTTTTGCGTCGGTAAAACATCTGTCAAACTTAAAAATTTAATCGATGCTACGTATGAGTCTATGATGCGAGCTATTAAAATTTTAAAACCTGGAATTAAACTTGGAGATATAGGGTATGAAATTCAATCTTACATTGAAGATAAAGGATTTTCTGTAGTAAGAGATTTTTGTGGCCATGGAATTAGTACAACATTTCATGAGCCACCTAACATTTTACACTACGGGAATAAAAATACTGGAATAGAACTTAAGCCTGGAATGACATTTACAGTTGAACCAATGATTAATGCTGGCAAATATGACACCAAAATGCTGAATGATGGATGGACTGCAGTAACTAAAGATAAATCTTTATCAGCACAATTTGAACATACAATAGGTATTACAGAAAATAGTTATGAAATCTTTACAGAATCTGTTAAAGGTTACTCTAAGCCTCCATACTAATAATTAATGATAAAAAGATATTCGCGAAAAGAACTTACTGATATTTGGTCAGAAGAAAATAAATATAAAATTTGGCTAAATGTTGAAGTGGCTGCAGCACAAGCTATGGAGAAATTAGGTCAAATACCTAAAGGTGTTTCCACTGTGGTAAGAAAAAAAGCTAGAATAAATGTTAAAAGAATTCACCAAATTGAAAGCCAAGTTAAGCATGATGTCATTGCTTTCTTAACTTCTATTACTGAAAAAGCTGGAATTAAAGCTAGATACCTTCATCAAGGAATGACTTCTTCAGATGTAGTGGATACAAGTTTTAATATTCAATTAGTTCAATCAGGAAAAATAATTCTTAAAGACCTAGATCAAATGTTAAAAGTTCTTAAAAAACAATCAAGAAAATATAAATTTACTCCTTGTATGGGTAGAAGTCATGGCATTCATGCTGAGCCAATAACATTTGGTTTAAAACTTGCTTCTTTTTATGAAGAATTCAAAAGAAATAGAAAACGATTAGTTGATGCTATAAATGAAGTTTCAACGTGCGCTATTTCGGGTGCGGTTGGAACTTTTGCAAATATTAATCCGAGTGTCGAAAAACATGTAGCAAAAAAACTTGGTTTAAAAATTGAGCCTATTTCAACACAAGTAATTCCAAGAGATCGTCATGCTTTCTATTTTTCGGTTTTAGGAATTATTGCTGGTTCAATTGAAAGAGTTGCTATTGAAATAAGACATTTACAAAGAACAGAGGTTTACGAATTGCAAGAATACTTTTCAAAAAATCAAAAAGGTTCTTCTGCTATGCCTCATAAAAAAAATCCAATATTAAGTGAAAATTTAACAGGTCTTGCAAGAATGGTTAGAAGTGCCGTGACCCCTGCTCTTGAGAATATAGCTTTGTGGCATGAGAGAGATATTTCACATTCAAGTGTTGAAAGAAATATAGGCCCTGATGCAAATATTACTCTAGATTTTGCATTAGTAAGGTTAACCAATATTTTAGATAACATGATAGTTTATCCAAAAAAAATGTTAGAAAATCTTAATATTACAAAAGGCTTAATTTTCTCTCAGGAACTAATGCTTGAACTTACAAAAACTGGTTTAAGTAGAGAAAAATCTTACAAAATGGTTCAGAGTTATGCAAAAAATGTTTTGCTGAAAACCTAGATTTGTTTACTGTAATTCAATCTGATAAATATATAATGAACAATATTTCACCAAAAAATTTAAAATCTATTTTTAGTTATTCTAAACACTTTAAGAATGTGAATTTAATTTTTAGGAGAGTTTTTAGATAATGAAAAAGGGTAAAAAATTATACGAAGGAAAAGCTAAAATAATATATGCTACTCAAGATAAAGATTTAGTAATTCAGTACTTCAAAGATGATGCAACGGCATTTAACAATCAAAAGAAAACTACTATTGATGGTAAAGGGGTTTTAAATAATAGAATTTCTGAACATATACTCTCAAATTTGTCTCAAATTGGTATTAAAAATCATTTAGTTAAAAGATTAAATATGAGGGAACAGATCGTAAAGTTGGTTGAAATAATCCCTATTGAATTCATAGTTAGAAATGTTGCAACTGGCTCTCTTACTAAAAGATTAGGCATCGAAGATGGTACTGTTCTTAAAGAACCCTTAATTGAATACTGTTTAAAAGATGACAAACTTGGTGATCCTTTAATAGCAGAAGAGCATATTTATGCTTTTGAATGGGCTAATAAAAAAGAAATTGAAAAAGTAAAAAAAATGATCCTTAGAATTAATGACTTTATGATTGGGATGTTTAGGGGAATTGGAATTAAACTGATTGATTTTAAGTTAGAATTTGGAAGATTAAAGGTTAATGGTAAAAATGAAATTATTCTAGCAGATGAAATTAGTCCTGATACTTGTAGATTGTGGGACTCAATCACTGATAAAAAACTTGATAAAGATAGATTTAGAAAAGACCTTGGAGATTTAATACCAGCCTATACAGAGGTTGCAAAAAGATTGGGTATTCTACATGAACAATCAAATGTTTCAGCCGTTAATGTTACTCAACTATCCTCAGTAAAGAAAAAAAGTAGATGATAGTTTCAGCAATAATAACTCTAAAAAAAGATGTATTAGACCCCCAGGGTAAAGTGATTCATCAAACATTAGAAGGTATGGGTTTCAAGGATGTAAATGAAGTAAGACAAGGTAAGTATTTTGAAATTGACGTAAATGAAAATGACCCAACCAAAGCCAAAGGTATAGTTGAGGATATGTGTAAAAAACTTTTAGCAAATCTAGTTATTGAAAATTATAAAATTATTGAGACACAATAATTAATGAAATCATCTGTTATTACCTTTCCTGGTTCAAATTGTGATCGAGATATGGATGTAGCTTTAAATAAATTTGGATTTAAGAATAAAATGGTCTGGCATAACGATCATGAACTTCCAAAAAGTGATCTTGTTGTTTTGCCAGGAGGTTTTTCTTATGGTGATTATCTCAGATGTGGAAGCATGGCATCAAAATCTAAAATAATGCATTCAGTAATTAATTTTGTGAAATCAGGTGGGTTAGTAATGGGTATTTGTAATGGCTTTCAAATTTTAGTTGAGTCAGGATTACTTCCAGGTGTTTTATTGCGAAATAGATATTTAGAATTTATTTGTAAAAATGTTTACGTAAAGATTGATAATAAACAAAATCCTTATTTTAAAAACTTAGATAAAGAAGTATTTGAATTTCATATAGCACATAATGAAGGAAATTATTTTTGTACTAAGGACCAACTAAAAGAAATTGAAGATAACAACCAAGTAGCTGTTTATTACTGTAATGATGAAGGAAAAACTGAAGACCTATTTAATCCAAATGGATCAATAAAAAATATTGCAGGCATATTCAATAAAGAAAAAAATGTTTTAGGAATGATGCCACATCCTGAAAGAATGATTGATCAAAGTTTATCTGGTGAAGATGGTTCTTTATTTTTTAAAAATCTAATCAATAATTTAAAATAATGACAGTTAATGAGAAAATTGCGATAGAACATGGTCTTAAATCTGATGAATATAAAAAAATTTGTGATCTGTTAAAAAGAATTCCAAATATAACTGAACTTGGAATTTTTTCTGCAATGTGGAATGAACATTGCTCTTATAAATCTTCTAGACTTCATCTAAAAAAATTACCAACAAAAGGTAAGAAGGTTATTCAAGGACCTGGTGAAAATGCTGGTATCATAGATATTGAGGATGGAGATGCTATAGTATTTAAAATTGAAAGTCACAATCACCCCTCTTTCATAGAACCATATCAAGGAGCGGCAACTGGAGTAGGCGGAATTATGAGAGATGTGTTTACAATGGGAGCTAGACCAATAGCTAATTTAAATTCAATTCACTTTGGTTCTCCTCAACATAAAAAAACTAAAAATCTTTTAAGAGGTGTTGTGCATGGAATTGGGGGCTATGGAAACTGTATGGGTGTTCCTACTATAGCTGGTCAAACATCTTTTGATAGCTCTTACAATGGGAATATTTTGGTTAATGCAATGACTTTAGGGTTGGTTAAAAAGAATAAAATATTTTATTCAAAAGCAGCAGGATTAAATAAACCGGTGATTTATGTCGGTTCTAAAACTGGAAGAGATGGTATTCATGGTGCGAGCATGGCTTCTGCAAGTTTTGATGAAAAGATTGAAGAAAAAAAACCAACTGTTCAAGTTGGAGACCCTTTTACTGAAAAACTTCTTTTAGAAGCATGTTTAGAATTAATGGCTGGCGACTCTATCATTGCTATTCAAGATATGGGTGCAGCAGGTCTGACATCTTCAAGCATTGAGATGGCATCAAAAGGAAATTTAGGAGTTGAAATAAATCTAAATAAAGTTCCTTGTAGAGAAGCTAAGATGACACCTTACGAAATTATGCTTTCTGAGAGTCAAGAAAGAATGTTGATTGTATTAGAAAATGGTAAAGAAGAATTAGCAAAAAAAATATTCGATAAATGGAATTTAGATTTTGCAATAATTGGTAAAACTACTGATACAAAAAACATTGAGTTATTTTTTGATGATAAACAAGTTGCGAATATTCCAGTTAATACATTAGTTGAAAACTCACCTATGTATGATCGAAAATGGAAAAAATCTAAATTGCCGAAAAAAGTTAAAATAAAAAAGGACTCTTTAAATGGTCTCAAAATTAAAGATATATTAAAAAAAGTTTTATCAAACCCAAATATATGTAGCAAAGAATGGATTTGGCAACAATATGATCACACAGTAATGGGTGATACAATTCAAAAACCTGGCGGGGACTCTGGTGTAGTAAGAGTTCATGGTACAAATAAAGCAATAGCTGCTTCGGTGGACTCATCAGCAGTATATTGTTGGGCTCACCCTTTAACTGGTGGAAAACAGGTAGTTGCAGAAAGTTGGCGAAATTTAATTTCTGTTGGTGCTACGCCAATTGCAATAACTAATTGTTTAAATTTTGGAAGTCCAGAGAATGAAGAAAACATGGGTGAATTTGTTGAATGTGTTCAAGGTATTGGAGAGGCGTGTAAATACTTAAACTATCCTGTGGTTTCAGGAAATGTTTCTTTTTATAATCAAACAAAAGAAATAGGAATAAAACCAACACCTTCTATAGGAGGAGTTGGTTTAATAAAAGATTTTGCAAAAATGGTTACTATGAATTTTAAAGAAATTAATAATATAGTTATGGTTATTGGAAAGACTGAAGGGCATATTGATCAAAGCCTTTTTGCTAGATCAATCTTAAATGAAAAAAATGGCCCCCCACCAGAAGTAAACCTTTTTAATGAAAAAAATAACGGAGAGTCATTATTAAACTTAATGCAAAAAGGTCATATTAAAAGTGCTCACGACGTATCTTTAGGAGGTATAATTACTGCTGTTAGTAAAATGTCTATAAAGGGAAATAAAAGTATAAAATTTAATAAATCTAAAAATTTAATTAACGAAATTAATTACCTGTTTGCAGAGGATCAAGGAAGATATATTATAGAGATAAATCCAAAAAATTTAAAAGAAGTCGCTAAAATTTTGGATCAAAATTCAGTTTATCATGAAGAATTAGGCGTCATTATTGAAAAAGATATGATAATTAATCAAAAGACAAAAGTTACAATTGACGAATTAAAATCTTATAATAGTAATTGGTTAACTAATTTTATGAGTGCATAATGGCAATGGATTTAAAAGAAATAGAGAGACACATCAAAGAAGCTTTACCTGATGCTTCGATAGAAATTCAAGATTTAGCTGGAGACAATAATCACTACTCAGCAACTATAACATCTGCTAAATTTGCTGGTAAAAGCAAAATTCAACAACATAAAATGGTATACGACTCATTGAAAGGTAAAATGGGTAATGAACTGCATGCTTTAGCAATTAAAACAAAGGAACAATAATGGATGATAAAGTTAAGAATTTAATTCAAAATCATATTGATAATAATGAAATTTGCTTATTTATGAAAGGTACACCAGATGCTCCTCAATGTGGTTTTTCGATGGCAGTTACAAATATACTAAAAATTTTAGAAGTTAACTTTAAAGCTGTTAATGTTTTAGAAGATCAAACATTAAGAGAAGGAATAAAAGTATTTAGTGATTGGCCAACTATACCTCAACTTTATATAAAGAAAGAATTTGTTGGAGGATGTGATATTATCAAAGAAATGTATGAGAGTGGTGAAATTAAAAAAATTTTCGATGATAAAGGTATAAATTATAAAAAATAATTTTATCTTGAATAATATTCAATTACCAAGTTAGGTTCCATAACTATTGGATAAGGCACTTCTTCAAGTTTTGGTGTTCTAACAAACTTAAACTTTTTATTTTTTTCGTCCATTTGAATATACTCAGGAGTTTCTCTTTCTTTGCTAGCTAGAGCTATATCGACAATAGCTAATTGTTTAGATTTATCTCTTATTTCAATTGAGTCCTCCTCCTTAACGGAATAACTAGCAATATTAACTTTTTTGCCATTAACTTTTACATGACCATGATTAATCAATTGTCTTGCCGAAAAAATTGTTGTGGAGAATTTTGCTCTATAGATTACTGCATCTAGCCTTTTTTCTAACAAACCAATTAAATTTTCACTAGTATCACCTTTAAGCATACTTGCTTTCTTATAAATATTCCTGAATTGTTTTTCATTAATATTACCGTAATAAGCTTTTAATTTTTGCTTAGCTTGCAATTGAATTCCATAATCTGATGGCTTACCTTGTCTTGATTGACCATGCTGACCAGGTCCGTAAGCTCTTGTATTAAATGGACTTTTGGGTCTTCCCCATAGATTGACTTTTAGTCTTCTATCTACCTTATGTTTAGAGTTTAATCTTTTTGTCATTTAATAGAGGGGTTTATAAACTTACTCCTTATTTTGTCAATCAACGTTTTTTACTCAAACTAGCAAATACACTCGATAAAATACGTGTTTCTTTGTCAGACAAGTCCATTTTATAAAAAATATTTCTTAGGTTCTCAAGCATTTTTGGTTTCTTTTCTTTAGGCTTAAAAAAATCAATTTCATCTAAATTTTTTATACAAAGATGTAACATTGATTGAATTTCTTTTTTACTTGCAGATTTTACCTTTTTTGACTTCTTAAAAGGAACATTTTTTAATTTAATAATATTAGCCACATATTGAGCGATAATTATTAAACTGTGTGACAAGTTGAGAGATCTAAAATCAGGGTTAGTTGGTATCTGTAAAGTATAATTGGCATAACTGATCTCTTCATTTGATAAACCTGATGCTTCTGAGCCAAATAAAAAACCAATTTTCTTTTTAAAATTTACCTTTTTTAAATCCTCTAAATTAATGTGTTGAATATTTTTATTCCTAAATCTTGCTGATGTTGCAATAATAATGTCAATTTTACCAAGGGCTTGCTCTAAAGTGTCATACCTTTTGCTATGAGCAATAATATCTTTAGCTCCAACAGATGTAGCTAAAATTTTATCGTTAGGAAAAATTGGTTTTGGATTAATTAATATTAGTTTCTTAAAGTTAAAGTTTTTTATTGCTCTAGCACATGCACCAATATTTTCTGATAATTGAGGTTTGTGAAGAATAAAAGAGATATGATTTTTACTCATTTATTTACTAGCAGGGGCGTTATCTTTAAATAGTTTATAATCTAAACTATCAATTAATGCTTTGAATGAGGCATCAATTATGTTTGTAGATACACCAATAGTAAACCAATTTTTTCCTTTAGAATCTGTGCTTTCAATTGATACTCTAGTAACAGCTTCAGTACCCGTATTTAAAATTCTGACTTTATAGTCAACTAATTTTAAATCTTTTAAATATTTTGAATATTTCGCTAGTCGATCAACATTTTGTCTTATAGCGTTATCAAGGGCATTAACTGGTCCATTGCCCTCTCCTTCACAAACAATTTTTTCTCCATCAACCTCTAATTGAGCTTTTGCAGAAGAAACTATTTCTCCAGATTTACTTTTTTTTACAGAAACATCATATTCATTAATCGATATATATCTTGGAATTTCTCCAATAATTCTTCTAGCTAATAATTCAAATGAAGCATCGGCTCCATCATAACTATAGCCAATAAATTCTCTATCCTTAACTTCATTTAAAAGTTTTTTAATTTTTGGATCGTTTTCATTTATTTCTATGTTTATTGTTTTTAATCTAGAGATAATATTAGATTTACCTGACTGATCTGAAACAACTATATTTCTCATATTTCCGACTTCATTAGGATTTATATGTTCATAAGTTTTGGGATTTTTTTGTACTGCAGATACATGTAGGCCTCCTTTATGTGAAAAAGCTGCTGCTCCAACATATGGTAAATGCATATTTGGTTTTCGATTTAAAACTTCATCTAAAAGTCTAGAGCAGTTGGTTAAATCTTTAATATTTTCAGATTTAATTCCAATTTCAAATTTTGATGAAAAATCATTTTTCAAAAAAAATGTTGGTATTAAAGACATTAGATTTGCATTTCCACATCTCTCACCCAAACCATTGATAGTTCCTTGCACTTGACGAGCACCAGATAATACTGCGGCTAAGGAATTAGCTACTGCATTGCCAGTATCATTATGAGCATGAATGCCCAAATTCTTGCCAGGAATAATCTTTGAAACCTCAGTTACTATCTTGGTAACTTCATGCGGTAATGTTCCTCCATTTGTATCACACAAAACTATCCACCTTGCACCATTGTCATAAGCGGATTTAATACACTCTATCGCATATTTAGAATTTGCTTTGTAACCGTCAAAAAAATGTTCAGCATCAAACATAAATTCTTTTTTGGCTTTAACAAAATGTTTGGCACTTTCACTTATATTTTCTAAATTTTCTTTATTTGATATACCAAGTGCTACATCGACATGAAAATCCCAAGATTTTCCTACTAAACAAACTGCTGGAGTATTAGAGTTTAATATTGCTGACAAGCCAGTGTCATTGTCTGCACTATGTCCAGTTTTTTTTGTCATTCCAAAAGAAGTGAGTTTAGCATTTTTGAAGCTATGTTTTTTTTGAAAAAACTCTGTGTCTGTTAAATTTGCTCCTGGCCAACCAGCTTCAATATAATCTACACCGAGAGAGTCTAAGGCAAATGCAATTTTTTCTTTATCCTCAAGTGAAAAATCTACTCCTTGAGTTTGAGCACCATCTCTTAATGTAGTATCAAATATATATAATCGTTCTTTACTCATTTAAATTTCCAAATTGTTTTACCATCTTTATCCTCTATTAAAACACCTTTGTCTAAAAGCTCATTTCTTATTCTGTCAGCTTCCTCATAATCTTTATTTTTCCTAGCTTTATTTCTTAACTCAATTTTATTTAATATGTCGTTTTCATTAATTGAAGCTTTATCCTTTTTATATTGTTGCCAATTTTCATAATCTTCATTTAATAATCCAACAAATTGACATGCAGAGACAAATAGTTGTGGATCATGACCTTTTGATGCCTTTTCATAAAGTTGGTGTAAATTGGCGATGTATCCTGGAGTATTCAGATCATCAAACAAAGGTTTTAAAATTTCGTCAGAGATTTTGGTAATTTTAAAATTATTTGAGTATACACGATACCATTTATCGAGAGTATTTTCACATTCACTTAAAAGTTTATCATTCCAATCTAATGGTTGCTTATAATGAGCACTCATTAAAGCCAATCTAAGAACCTGACCACTTATTTTTTCTCGAAAACTTTTTATTTTTAAAATATTCCCCTGAGACTTAGCCATTTTTTCATTTGACATTGTTATAAAAGCATTATGAACCCAGTAATTTGCAAAAGTACTAGTTTCATTTGCACATCTTGATTGAGCGATTTCATTTTCATGATGAGGGAATAATAAATCTATACCTCCACCATGAATATCAAACTCATTACCTAAAAACTTTTTTGACATAGCTGAACATTCTAAATGCCAACCAGGCCTACCTTTTCCCCATGGTGAGTTCCATGAGGGTTCATCACTTTTTGAAGGTTTCCATAAGACAAAATCTTCAGAATTTTGTTTATTATCACTTATTTCAACTCTTGAACCAGCTATCAAATCCTCTAATTTTTTATTTGATAACTTTCCATAATCAGAGAATTTTTTAACCTCAAAATAAACATGTTTGTTATTTTCATAAGCGAAACCCTTTTTTAATAATTCATCAATCATTTCGATCATTAAATCTATATGTTCAGTTGCTTTAGGTTGATACGATGGGTTTTCACAATTTAGATAGGAACAATCTTCTAAAAAACTTTTTGTTATTTTTTCTGTTAATTCTTTTGTAGATATATTCTGATCTTGAGACGATTTAATAATTTTATCATCTATGTCCGTAATATTTCTTACATATTTAACCTTCTTAAATTTATTTTTAAGAAGTCTATATAAAATATCAAATATAACTAATGGTCTAGCATTTCCAATATGAGGATCATCATAAACAGTCGGACCACAAACATACATTCCTACTTCTTTATTATCTCGAGGAACAAACTGTTCTTTTTTATTAGTTAAATTATTTGTTAAATAAATATCCATTATAGTTGATAAAGAAATATACCTTATTTTGGGATTTGTTAATCTAATTGATTAACTTGGAATTTTGCATACAGGAATGGGGTCCATTTTATGCAAATTTTGTTTTCTTATCTTTTCGTATTCTACTCTATGAGGTGAGTCGGGATTGATCATTGCCTCTTCTAATTCATTATAATTAAATCCTAGCTGTCCTTCGTCAGTTCTTCCATCATCCCAAAGACCATCAGTTGGAGGAGCATCAATAATTTCTTTTAATATTCCTAATTCTTTACCTAGTTCCCAAACTTCAGTTTTATTACAATCAGCAATGGGTGAAATATCTACTCCCCCATCACCATATTTCGTGTAAAAACCAACACCAAAATCTTCAACTTTGTTACCTGTGCCTACAACGATACCTTTATTGGCAGCGGCTACTTGATAAAGAGTAGTCATTCTTAATCTTGCTCTTGAATTTGCATAACCATGTTCATTATCAAATTTGTTAAGTGTTGTTGAAAATGTTTCAAACAAGTCGTCTAAGCTTATTGTGTGAGCTTCTACATTTTTAAAATTTTGTGTTAACCATTTTTGATGTTTCAAACTTAAATCATGCTGATTTTCTTTTTGTTTTATTGGCATAGTTAAAACTATAGTTTTTAGACCTGTCATAGCACTCAATGTACTCGATACAGATGAATCTATACCACCAGAAATACCTATAACTAAAGACTCTGCCTTATTTGGCATTTTATCAACATAGGTTTTTATCCAATTTGATATGTATTTTACTTTTTCAGACGAATTCATAGCAATATATTTAATAATTATTTTTCCTAAAACAATGGCTTAAGATGCCGCTTGAATGGCATTTTTAGAATAGCTGGTATTCTTTTTGATCTCATCTGAAATTAAAAAAGCTAGCTCAATAGCCTGCTCTGAGTTTAATCTTGGATCACAATGTGTATGGTATCTGCTTGATAAGTCTGCATCAGATATTTTTCTAGCTCCACCAGTGCATTCTGTAACGTCTTGCCCAGTCATTTCAATATGTAAACCACCTGCATATGAACCTTCTGATTGGTGAACCCCAAAAACATTTTTTACTTCGTTAACAACATCATTAAAAGGTCTTGTTTTAAAACCAGTAGTAGATTTAATCGTATTTCCATGCATTGGATCACATGACCAAACAACGTTTAATCCCTCTTTCTTAATTCCCCTAATTAGTTTTGGTAAAAACTTTTCAACATTTTGATGACCAAATCTTGAAATTAAAGTTATTTTACCTTTTTCATTTTTTGGATTTAAAACCTCACAAATTTTTGCAATTTCATCAGGTTTTGAAGTTGGTCCACACTTTATTCCTATTGGATTCTCAATTCCTTTACAAAATTCTACATGTCCACCATCTAATTGTCTAGTTCTGTCACCAATCCATACAAAATGAGCAGATGTATCGTGATATTCCCCAGTAGTAGAGTCAACTCTGGTCATAGCTTCTTCAAATGGTAAGTGTAAAGCCTCATGTGATGTCCAAAAATTAACTGTATACATTCTGTTATTAAAATCTGATGTTATTCCACACGCTTCCATAAAACCTAAGGCATCAGCAATTTTATCTTCTAGTTCTTTAAATTTTTTAGCTTGAGGACTTTTTTTAATATAATCTAAATTCCACAAATGAACTTTGTTTAAATCAGCAAAACCTCCTTTTGAAAATGCTCTTAGTAAATTAAGAGTAGAAGCTGACTGCGAATAAGCTTTAAATAATCTTTTTGGATCAGGTCTTCTTGCTTTTTCAGTAAAATCTATTGCATTGATATTGTCACCTAAATAACTTGGTAATTCTTTATCCCCTTGTTTTTCAGTTGGTGCACTTCTTGGTTTTGAAAACTGCCCAGCAATTCTTCCAAGTTTAACAACAGGTAAAGAAGCTGAATAAGTTAACACTAAAGACATTTGAAGTATTACTTTGAAAGTGTCTCTTATATTATCTGGATGAAATTCTGCAAAACTTTCAGCACAGTCTCCTCCTTGAAGAAGAAAAGCTTTACCATCAACCACCTTTGCTAATTGTTCTTTTAAGTGTCTAGTTTCGCCTGCAAATACCATCGGAGGAAAAGTTTTTAACTTATTCAACACATCGTTAAGTTCCTTTTCATCATCATACGTAGGTATGTGCTTAACAGGATGTTTTCTCCAACTATTTACTTTCCAATTTTTCATGTTCAACCTAAGATTGTTGTATCAGAGTTTTTTAATTATTCAACGGTGACAGATTTAGCCAAATTACGAGGTTTATCAATATCAAAACCTTTTTTAAGTGCAGAATAATAAGCTAATTTCTGCAAAGGTATTGTCAAAAGGAAAGGTAAAAGATCCTCATTGGCACTTTCTACCTCTATAGTTTCCCAAATATTTTCAGAGAAAACTTCATCTTTACTTTTATTAGTTATTAATAAAACTTTAGCTCCTCTAGCAATTACTTCCTGCATGTTTGAGATTGTTTTTTTATAATAATTATCTCTTGGAGCCAAAACTACAACTGGCATTCCCTCTTCAATTAAAGCTAACGGACCATGTTTCATTTCTCCTGCTGGATAGCCTTCAGCATGTACATAAGATAATTCTTTTAATTTGAGCGCTCCTTCAAGTGCAATTGGAAAAGAAAAACCCCTTCCTAAAAACATTGATCCTTTTGCATCGTTAAATGTACCACATACTGTTTGAATTTTATTATCAATAGATAATGTCTTCTCAACTAATTTTGGTAAATCTTGAAGATCTCTAATTTTTTTTGTAAATACTTTTTTTTCTATATCTTGATTTAATAGCCCTAGTTTTAAGGCTAAAATATAAAGAATTAATATTTGACCTAAAAAAGCTTTTGTTGATGCAACCCCAATTTCAGTTCCACAATGTATTGGAAGAACAAATTCACTATCTCTAGCTATTGAACTTTCAATGACGTTTACTACTGCACAAGTCTTCATTCTATTTTTAATACATATATCTAGTGCTGCATAAGTGTCTGCTGTCTCACCAGACTGGGATACAAATACATATAAAGTATCTTTTTTGAATCTGTTTTTTCTGTATCTAAATTCTGATGCTATATCTATATTAACATCTAAAGAGGTAAGTTCTTCGAACCAGTATTTTGCCATTAAGCAAGAATGGTATGCTGTTCCACAACCGATTAAAGTAACAGACGATATCTCATTAATTTTCCAAGGAAAATTATGAATATTGATGTCATTATTTGATGTATCAATATATTCTTTAATTCCATTTTTAAGTGTAATTGGTTGTTCCTCTATTTCTTTTGCCATGAAATGTTTAAAATCACCTTTGTCATATTTCTCTTCTTCTGAAGATAATTCTAAAACTTTTTTATTAATTTTTGTTCCATCTTCACTAAAAAATTCTACATGATCCTTTTTAATAATGCAGAATTCTCCATCATTTAAATAAGTGATCTTATTTGTCATTGATTTAAGTGCATATGAGTCTGAACCTAAATAATTTTCATTAGGACCGTATCCAACAGCAAGAGGAGAACCTCTTCTTGCTCCAACAATTAAGTCTGGTTCATCTTTAAATATAATTCCTAATGCGAAACTTCCATGAAGAGAATTTAATGTTTTTTTAATTGACTCAACAATATTTTCTGTTTTTAAATTTTCTGTTATTAAATGAACTATCACTTCAGTATCAGTCTGAGATTTAAATTTATGACCTTTTCCTACTAAAAACTTTTTTAATAATGTTGAGTTTTCAATAATTCCATTATGAACAACTGAAACATTTTGTGATGAATGAGGGTGAGCATTTATACTATTTGGCAATCCATGGGTTGCCCATCTTACATGGCCAATACCTACAGTGCCTTCCATATTTTTTACTAAAGAACTTTTTTCAAGGTTGTCTACTCTTCCCTCAGATTTAATTTCATTAATTGAACCATCATAAAGAGTAGCAATACCAGCCGAGTCATAACCTCTGTATTCTAATTTTTTAAGAGAGTTAATGATTGTTGCTGAAACTGGTTTACTACTATTTATGCCAATAATTCCACACATATTTATTTTCTTTTTCTTTTATAATTTTTTACCTCAGTTTGTAAACTCCTAGTGAGAGCTAAAGATTTTCTTTTTACTTTTTTAGTTATAACCGAACCAGCGCCAATAGTACTGCCTTCCTCTAAGGTTAAAGGCGCCACTAATGATGAATTTGATCCAATAAATACATTGTCTTTTATAAATGTTTTGCTTTTTTTAATACCATCATAATTGCAAGTAATAGTGCCTGCCCCAACATTAACATATTTACCAATATTTGAATCACCAATATATGTTAAATGATTAACTTTAGAATTTTTTCCAATCTTGCTTTTTTTAATTTCAACAAAGTTTCCAACTTTTGAACCTTTTTCTAAAATAGTATTTGGTCTAATTCTTGCATAAGGCCCTATTTCAACTTTATCTTTAACAATGCAATTCTCTAAATGGCTAAATGATCTAATTAACACATTACTTCCAATTTTTACTTTTGGGCCAAAAACTACGTATGGTTCAATAGTTACATTTTTTCCAATTTTAATATCTTTAGAGAAATAAATTGTTTCTGGTCCAGTCATTTTTACACCTGACTTTAAAAATTTATCTCTTAATCTATCTTGGTCTTTTTTTAAATTTATCTGTTTCATCTAGGAAAATCTTTATATTAAGTATATATAATTCTTAATTCACAAAATATTTCTTAAAAATACTTTTGATTATGAAACCAAATTTTACAATTCTTTTTGATTTAGATGGTACTTTAGTTGATACAGCACCAGATTTAATGCGAGCCCATAATCATGTGATGAAAAAATTTGGTTACCCAACGAAATCAACAGAGGAAATCAGAAATTTAGTTGGTCAAGGTGCTGGGGCAATGCTTGGAAGATCCATATGGGGACAAGCGAAAAAAGAATTTGGAAAAGTACAAGATGAAAAAATTAAGAAAGAAATGGTCAAAGATTTTGTAGATTTTTACGGAAAAAATATTGTTAATGAAAGTACTCTTATTAATGGTGTTAAAGATTTCCTGATATGGTCTAGAGATAAAAATATATCAATGGGTGTTTGTACTAATAAGCAGGAACATCTGGCTGTTGATCTTTTAAAAAAAATTGGCATTTATGATTTTTTTGAATATGTAGCTGGTCATAATACTTTCAATTACTGCAAACCTGATCCTCGACATCTAACGTCAGTAATAGAAATTTTAGATGGGGATATAAAAAGATCCTTAATGATTGGTGATAGTGAAACTGATGCAAATGCAGCAAAAGAAGCTGGAATGCCAGTAATTCTATTAGAAGATGGTTATACTGAAAAAAATACTAGTGAAATATATCATAATCACCTGATAAGAGACTTTGTAGGAATTGAAAAAATTGTATTAAAATATCTTTAAGATTGATTATTTTTTTTTAACTATTAAAAACAATTCCGTAAATTAGGAGTTATTTTGATAGTACACAAAGTTAAAGTTTATCCATCTAAGATTCACCTCCCCAAAAAAAACCAGCTTGCCTGGAAAATAGCAGAGATTGCAAGCGATAACGCTAAATTAGATAAAAATGCAATTGAAATGGCAATTAATAGAATTATTGATAACGCTTCAGTTGCTATAGCATCTTTAAACAGACGACCTGTTATTTCTTCAAGAGAAATGGCTTTAAAACATTTAAGAAAAAATGGAGCTTTATTATTTGGTGTAAGCAAAAAATTGAAATTTGATTGTGAGTGGGTAGCTTGGTCTAATGGAACTGCAGTAAGAGAACTAGATTTTCATGATACTTTTTTAGCTGCAGATTACAGTCATCCTGGAGATAATATTCCTCCATTGTTAAGTGTTGCTCAACAAAATAAAAAAAGTGGTTTAGATCTTCTAAAAGGAATTATAACAGCATATGAAGTCCAAGTAAATTTGGTTAAAGGTATTTGTTTACATAAACATAAAGTTGACCACATAGCTCATTTAGGGCCAAGCGTTGCTGCAGGTCTTGGTACAATGTTAAGACTAAATACTGAAACAATTTATCAAGCAGTACAACAAGCATTACATACAACAGTTTCTACAAGACAATCAAGAAAAGGTGAAATCTCAAGTTGGAAAGCTTACGCACCTGCTCATGCAGGAAAACTTGCTATTGAAGCTGTTGATAGAGTGATGAGAGGTGAAGGTGCACCAAGTCCAATCTATGAAGGTGAAGATAGTGTGATTGCTAGAATTCTAGATGGAAAAAAAGCTTTATACAAAGTTCCTTTACCAAAAAAAGGTCAAACAAAAAAAGCAATTCTTGAAACTTATACTAAAGAATATTCTGCTGAATATCAGTCTCAAGCTTTGATTGACTTGGCTAAAAAACTTAAAAAGAAAGTTCAAAATTTAAATCAAATTAAAAAAATTGATATCTATACTAGTCATCACACCCATTATGTAATTGGAACTGGTGCAAATGATCCTCAAAAAATGGATCCTAATGCTAGTAGAGAAACCCTAGACCACTCTATAATGTACATATTTGCAGTAGCTTTAGAGGATGGTAGCTGGCACCATGTCAAATCTTATACAAAAGCTAGGGCTAAAAGAAAAAGTACTATTAAAATTTGGAGATCAATTAAAACTCATGAAGATAAAAAATGGACAAAAAAATATCATGATCCAAATCCAAGAAAAAAAGCATTTGGTGCTAAAGTGGTTATTACTTTAAAAAATGGGAAAAAAATAATTGAAGAGCAAGACAGAGCTGATGCTCATCCTTATGGTTCTCGACCGTTTAAAAGACAAAATTACATCAATAAGTTTCTAACGTTAACTGAAAATATTTTAGATAAAAAAGAAAGCGATAGATTTTTAAAGACTGTACAAAATTTAAAAAAAACTAAAACCTGGACAATTAGATAGATTAAATATTGAAGTCAAAAAAAAGTAAACTTAAAAGAAATTTAAGGAAAGGTATTTTTTAATGCACTTTGTTGAGAAAGAACCTAAGCAAAAAAGATCTAATTTTGTTGAGAAATTAAAATCGAATAAAATTTTAAGAGTTCCAGGAGCTTACAATCCTTTAACAGCAAAGTTAATTGAGGAAATAGGTTATGATGCTGTTTATGTTTCAGGAGGAGTAATGGCTAATGATCTTGGATTTCCAGATATTGGTCTAACTACTTTACAGGATGTTAGTACAAGATCTTATTTAATATCAAGAGTTACAAATCTTCCTACAATCGTTGATATAGATACAGGATTTAAATCTTGTAAAGAAACTGTTGAAACATTTGAAGAGTTTGGAATTACTGCTGTACATTTAGAAGATCAAATTGAAAGGAAAAGATGTGGGCACTTGGATAATAAAGAATTAATAACAACTGAAACTATGGTTAAAAAAATTAAAGAATGTGTTGCTTCAAGAAAAGATGAGAATTTTAAGATTATTGCTAGATCAGATGCAAAGAGTGTTGAGGGTATCGATAAAATGATTGAAAGATGCAAAGCCTATGTAGACGCTGGAGCTGAAATAGTTTTTCCTGAGGCTTTACATGATGAAAAAGATTTTGAAAAAGTGAGAAAAGAGTTGTCATGCTACTTACTCGCGAACATGACCGAATTTGGAAAAACCAAATTATTCAACTATAAAGAATTAGAAACATTTGGTTATAATATTGTTATTTATCCAGTTACAACGCAACGTTTAGCAATGAAAAATGTTGAGGACGGATTACGAGACATTTATGCAAATGGACACCAAAACAATATTATAGATAGAATGCAAACTAGAAAAAGACTTTACGAGCTTGTTGATTATGAAAAATATAACAGTTTAGATGAAAAAATTTATAATTTTAGTACTGAAGGACATGAGTGATGAGTGATGAAATTAAAAAAGGTTTGCTTGGAATAGTGGTAGATGAAACTGAAGTTTCAAAAGTTATGCCTGAAATTAACTCTTTAACTTATAGAGGATATGCTGCGCAAGATTTATGTGAATATTGTAGGTTTGAAGAAGTTGCCTATTTAATTTTAAATAAAGATTTACCAAATACAATAGAATTAAGAAAATTTGAAAAGGAAGAAAAAAACAATAGAGATTTATCTAAAGATCTTTACTCAATCATCAAAAAAATGCCAAAAAAATCTCATCCAATGGATGTTGCTAGAACAGCTGTCAGCATAATGGGACTTGAGGATAAAGAAACCACTGACTCTTCTCAAGAAGCAAATACAAGAAAAGCAATACGAATTTTGGCAAAAACCCCAACTGCACTAGCTGCTTTTTACAGAGTAAGAAAAGGAAAAAATATTATTAAGCCTAAGAAAAATTTAACTATGGCTGAAAATTTTTTTTATATGTGTTTTGGTAAAGTTCCACAAAAAGAAATAGTAAAAGCTTTTGATGTTTCTTTAATTCTTTATGCTGAGCATAGTTTTAATGTGTCAACTTTTACAGCAAGAACTATTACAAGTAGCTTATCTGATATTCATGGGGCTATTACTGGTGCAATAGCAAGTTTAAAAGGTCCTCTTCATGGTGGAGCTAATGAGGAAGTAATGCATATGATGAATAAGATTAAGAAACCTGAAAATGCACTTAAATGGATAAATAAAGCCTTAGATAATAAAGATGTTGTAATGGGATTTGGTCATAGAGTTTATAAGTCTGGAGACTCTAGAGTCCCAACTATGAGAAAATATTTCGCAAAAGTAGCAAAAATCAAAAAGGATAAAAAATTTGAAAAAATTTACGATATTGTTGAAAAAGTAATGATTGAAAGAAAAAATATTCATCCTAATGTTGATTACCCTACTGGACCTACCTACCATTTAATGGGTTTTGATACAGATTTTTTCACACCAATATTTGTTATTTCTAGAATTACAGGTTGGTCAGCACATATTATGGAACAACATGCGGCTAATAAATTAATAAGACCTTTAGCAAGTTACAAAGGAAATCAGCACAGAAAAGTTGTTCAGTTAAACCAAAGATAATTATTTTTCAATTTTTGCAAAGCGTGTATTCCATAATATTTCACATTTAAAATTGTATCTTTTTACAAACTCATCTATTGCTACTTTTACCTCTGGCGCTTGTGCACCCAGGTTATAATCATCGCATAATATTGTTCCATTAGACTTCACAACTTCTATACAGCTTTCAAGATCATTTTTAACTGTTTCGTAAGCATGTCCACCGTCTAAGAATACATAATCGATTTTGGACATGTCAATTTTTTTTAGAACTGAATTAGAATTTCCTTTAATTAAATCAATATTATTTTTAAATTTACTTAATAAGTCTTGTACTGCTTCTTTGCTATATGGATTTTGTCTTTTTATAAATTTAAAATATAAATTTTTCAAGGGATTAGAAAAACTTGTATTAGGTATTACTTCAGATTTATTTTCTTCATTTTCTTCAAACAAATCAAGACCTATGTATTTAAAGTCATCTTTATGTATCTTGTGAAGTAACTCACAAATGTTCCGTGCTGTTACACCATGAAAAACACCAACTTCTAAAAATACTTTTGGTCTTTTGCTATTTATCTCTTGTAGAAAAAAATCACCAACACCTTTTTGTTTAAAACTTGTCTTTCTAAAATATTTCTTATATTTCAATTTTTTAATCTAAGTCTAAATCACCACATTGTACTTTTGTAAAAATACAAGTTGTGTAATGATGTGTAGTTTTAACATCTTTGTATATTCCACGAGCGGTCCCTTCTACAGTTCCTGTGACCGTATTACAATTTGAAAGAAACAATAAAATAAAATAGATTAAATATTGTTTTTGCACAGAATTTAACTAAATGCTTCTACCCAGGTTCCTTGAGTTGATGCTTTAGAATACTCAGTAGCTCTACCTTCAAAGAAGTTCATGTGTTCGACAGCATTTAACATAGTATCTAACCATCCTAATGGATTTTTTTGAACATCATAAATTGGTTCTAAGCCTAGCTGGACCAATCTTCGGTTTCCAATAAATCTAATATAGTCTTTAACTTCTTTTGCAGTAAGACCTTCCATCGGGCCCATTTCAAAAGCAAGATCTATGAAAGCATCTTCATGTTCAATAATGGTTCTACATGCTTCATAAAGTTCTTTCTTAAGTTTTGCATTCCAAATCTCAGGATTTTCCTTAATGAATTCTTTGAAAATTCTTATCATTGAATTACAGTGTAGTGTTTCATCTCTAACGGACCAAGTAACTATTTGGCCCATGCCTTTCATCTTGTTATGTCTTGGAAAGTTTAAAAGAATAGCAAAACTTGCGAACAACTGTAAACCTTCTGTGAATGCACTAAAAACTGCAACTGTTTTCGCTATGTCTTCTTTCGAACTCATATCAAAATTTTGCATGTAATCGTACTTATCTTTCATTTCTTTATACTTCATGAAAGCTGAGTACTCAGACTCTGGCATACCAATTGTATCTAAAAGATGCGAGTAGGCAGCAATATGAACTGTTTCCATTGATGCAAAAGCAGTCATCATCATTAAAACTTCAGTGGGTTTAAATACAGTTGTATAATGTCTTAAATAACAATTACTGACTTCAACATCCGCTTGAGTAAAAAATCTAAATATTTGAGTTAATAAATTTTTTTCTGATTGAGACAGATTTTTTTGCCAATCTCTAACATCGTCACCTAGAGGTACTTCTTCAGGTAACCAATGAATTCTTTGTTGTGTTAGCCATGCATCATAACACCATGGATATCTAAATGGTTTATAAACAGGATTTTCAACTAATAGTCCCATTTTCTTTGGTTGGATTATTTCTTTTTTTTCTGTTTTTATTTTTTCTGCTACTGACATGATAGACACTCCTCGTATTCTGGTTCTTCGTTAGTTTGTTGATTTTTAGACTTATATACATTGGCTGTCACATCAGTTGATTTTGAATCATTGATATTTTCAGCTCTTTGAATTGATTTTGATCTACAGTAATAAAGGCTTTTTAATCCTTTTTTCCATGCATCAAAATGAATTCTATGTAATTCTTTTTTGTGAACATCTGCTGGTAAAAATAAGTTAACTGATTGAGCTTGAGAAATAAATGGTGTTCGATCTCCACTTAATTCAATAATCCATTTTTGATTCAACTCAAATGCAGTTTTAAAAACATCTTTCTCTAAGTCAGTTAAAAAATCTAGATGTGAAACTGATCCTTGATTAGTTGTGATTGTAGACCAAGTTTCATCATCATTTTTTCCATGACTATCTAAGATTTCTTCAAGATATCTGTTTCTGACATTAAAAGACCCTGATAAAGTTTTATGAGTATAACTGTTAGCAGCAATAGGCTCTACACCTGGTGAGGCTCCACCACAAATAATTGAAATAGAAGCTGTAGGTGCAATTGCAGTTTTATTTGAAAATCTTTCTTGAAAACCATATTCTGCTGCATCAGGACACGCACCTCTCTCTTCAGCTAAATTTTTTGATGCTTTATTAACCTGTTCATCAATTTGTTTAAATATTTTTTTATTCCAGGATTTTGCCATTACAGACTCAAGTGGAATTCTATTTTTTTGTAAAAAAGAATGAAAACCCATTACACCTAAACCAACACTTCTTTCTCTCTCAGCTGAATATTTAGCATCTCTAAACTGGTCTGGAGCTTTATTAATAAAATCAGATAAAACATTATCCAAAAATCTCATTACATCTCCAATCATATCTGGATCATCTTTCCACTCATCATATTTTTCTAAGTTTAAAGAAGATAAACAACAAACAGCTGTTCTATCATTGCCATCTTTATCTATTCCTGTAGGTAAAGTTATTTCACTACATAAGTTCGATGTTTTAACTGTTAAGTTTGCAAGCTTATGATGTTGAGGAATTAATCTGTTAACTGTATCAATATAAATAATATAAGGTTCCCCAGTTTCAATTCTAGCTGTTAATAGTCTAATCCATAAGTTTCTAGCTGAAACTGTTTGTTGTACTGTGCCATCTGCAGGACTTTTTAATGCCCATTGCTCATCTGTTTCAACTGCACGCATAAATGCATCTGAAAGTAAAACACCATGGTGTAAGTTTAATGCTTTTCTATTTGGATCACCACCTGTAGGTCTTCTCATCTCTATAAACTCTTCTATTTCAGGATGATCAACTGGAAGATAACAAGCAGCAGAACCTCTTCTTAATGAACCTTGGCTGATTGCCATTGTTAAAGAGTCCATTACTTTTATAAATGGAATTATTCCAGAAGTTTTTCCAACTTTACCAATTTTCTCTCCTATAGATCTTAAGTTACCCCAATAGCTTCCAATACCTCCACCCTTCGCAGCTAACCAAACATTTTCACTCCAAAGATCTAAAATACCACCAAGACTATCTGATGCTTCATTTAAAAAACATGAAATCGGTAATCCCCTTTTAGTTCCACCATTGGATAATACTGGTGTTGCCGGCATAAACCATAAATTGCTTATGTAATTGTAAATTCTTTGAGCATGTAAATTATCGTCTGCATAAGAGCTTGCGACACGAGCAAATAAATCTTGGAAAGACTCATTGTGACCAAGATATCTATCTTTCAAAGTCGCCTTGCCAAAATCAGTTAAGTTAGAGTCTCTGGAACGATCAATCTTAATAATTATGCCTTTCTCATTTTGAAAAAGTTCTGTTTCACTATTTAGTGAAAAAAGGTCAGGTCTGTTATTTCTTTCTACTTCTTTGACTTCTGGGCTATATTCGGAGACAGCTTTCTTCAGGGCCTGCGATAGAATTTTATTCATATTTAAAGTATTATAATTTGTTATTTATACGAAAACAACTATATGTTGTATGCGCTTTAAGTTAATATACTATATAAACAGTAAATCAATAGAACATTTATAGAACATAATGAAAAAAATATCAATAAAAAAAGAGAAAAAAAGGTAAGTAATTAACAATAATGTCAGAAAAATTAAAAATTGATCCCTACGGATTTAGAGAATACGACGCCCGATGGTTGTATAAAAAAGATATTAATCTTTCAGGAATTACGAATCTGGGTAAAGGGCTAGGTTCACAGATTATAAAACATACAAATAAAAATAATCCAAGAATAATTGTAGGACATGATTATAGATCATATAGTGAAGAAATTAAAAGTGCACTAATAAGTGGATTAATTTCAACTGGATGTTTTGTTGAAGATATAGGTTTATCTTTGTCACCAATGGTTTACTTCGCACAATTCAATTTAGATGCTGATGGGGTTGCAATGGTAACAGCCAGTCACAACGAAAATGGTTGGACAGGGGTAAAAATGGGAATCAAAAAGGGATTAACCCACGCACCGGAAGAAATGAAGGAATTAAAAGAAATTACATTACAAGAAAAATTTGTTCAAGGAAAAGGAAACAAAAAAGAAATCAAAAATTTTGATAGAATATATAAAGAAGATCTAATCAAAAAGAATAAAATTAAAAAAAAGATCAAAGCAGTAGTTGCTTGTGGTAATGGAACTGCAGGAATTTTTGCACCAGATATTTTAAGACAAACTGGTTGTGAAGTAATTGAATTAGATTGTAATCTTGATTGGACTTTTCCAAAATATAATCCAAATCCTGAAGATTTAGAAATGTTACATGAAATTGCAAAAGCTGTTAAAGAAAATAATGCTGATATTGGCTTTGGCTTCGATGGAGATGGTGACAGAGTTGGAGTAATAGATGATGAAGGAAATGAAATTTTCTCTGATAAAATAGGTTTACTAATTGCAAGAAATTTATCCAATAAACATAATAATTCTAAATTTGTTGTAGATGTTAAATCTACCGGTTTGTATTCAAATGACAAAGTACTGATTAAGAATAAGTGTGAAACAATTTATTGGAAAACTGGTCACTCACACATTAAAAGGAAAGTTAATAATGAAAAAGCTTTAGCAGGATTTGAAAAAAGTGGACACTTTTTTTTCAATCAACCTTTAGGATATGGATATGATGATGGTATTAACTCAGCAATCCAAGTTTGTCATTTAATAGATGATCAAGGCAAAAAAGTCAGTGAAATAGTAAATCAGCTACCAAAAACTTTTCAATCACCAACAATGGCACCTTTTTGTGAAGATAAAGAAAAATATGAAGTTGTTGAAGATATAAAAAAAGAGATTGAAAAAAGTAAAAAAGAAAAAATTAAGATTGATAACCAAGAAATAAGTGAAATATTAACTGTTAACGGTATAAGATTTTCATTTAAAGATGGATCTTGGGGATTAATTAGAGCTTCATCTAATAAACCGTCATTAGTTGTAGTAACTGAAAGTCCAACTTCTGATGAAAGAAAACTTAAAATATTTTATTTTATTGATGAATTGCTAAAAAAAACAGGAAAAATTGGAGAGTACGATCAAAAGATATAAGTAATTAATTCTTATTATCCATATCACTTTCAGAAGTATTATCTATTTGAGACTCATCTTGGCTTTGATTAGTAGATTGATCACTATAAAATTTTTTTATTAATTCTTCCTCTTTCTTTTTTTGCTCTAAATCAAATTTTTGTTCCCATTCTTTAATTCTTTGATTTTCTTGTTTAATTCTTTCTTCTTCTTCAGCTTTTTGTTTTAAGGCTATTTCTTTTTCCTGTTCAGCTATTTTTTCCTCTTCTTGCTCTCTTTTAAGTGCTATAGCCCGTTCTCTTTCTTCTTTTTCTCTTAAAAATTTCTCTTTTTCTTCAGCTTTAAACTTTTCCTCTTTTAAACTTAACTCCTCCTCTATTACTCTTTGCTCTGCTTCCTCTTTTAATAATTGTCTTTCTATTTCTTGTACCCTTTCAGACTCTAATTGACGTAATCTATCTTCAGTTTCCCTTAATTTTTCTTCCTCATATTTTAACTTTCTAGCAGCTTCTCTTATTCTCTGTTCTTCATCTAATCTTTGTTGTCTTTCAAACTCTTTAACTTCAAGTTGCCGCTGTCTTTCAGCTTCTTTTAGTTCTCTTAATTTTTCTGCCTCAATATCTTTAGCCTTAATAGCATCCTGTTTAGCTTTAATTTTTTCTTCTCTTATTCTTTGTCTTTCTAACATTTTAATTCTAAGCTCTTCCTCTTTAAGTTTTCGAGCATCTTCTCTAATTTTTTTAGCTTGTTCATCTTTTATTCTTTGATTCTCAATTTTTAGCCTTTTGGCCTCAATTTTTTTTCTTTTTTCTTCGTTTTTTTGAACCTGTTTTTCATTTTCAAGAATTAATTTTTTTTGAGCTAGTATTTGTTTTTTTTCTTCTCTAATTAAATCTAATCTTTCTTTTTGGGCTTGTTTTTTTTGATTTTCTAAATCTCTTTTTTCATCTAATTCTCTCTGTCTCTCTTGTCTTTTCTTCTGTTTCTCTCTTTCTTTTTTAAGATTATGATAAATATTACCTAATTTATTTTTAGTTTCCTCTATTACTTCAAAAGGATTAACTTTAATCTTATCTAGTTTGATATTTTTATTTATTAGGGACTGAATATTTTTAAAATTTTTGTCTTTTTTCTTATTGTTTTTTTTTAAACCCATACAAAAAATTTAACAATTTTAAAATATTTTAAATAGATCACATGTGGTTAAATTGAGTTTAAAATTTTAATTAAAAGTCCGTATTATTAAAAAAATTAATAAAATACAATTTTTACGTGTAATTTAAAGTCTAATTTTTTTAAATAAATTAATTTTTTTGAAACAAGAATCATGTACTAGCAATTTAGATTTATGTTTAAGAATTTATTTATATTAGCTTGTATTTTATTATTATCAAATTGCACTACTCCTACATCTGCGTTTTTAGGGCCAATTTTTACTGGAGCTAAAACTGGTAGTGTTTATCAAGCATCTTTATCTTATGGTAGTAATAGAATTATTGATAAAATGAGAAAAGTTAGCCAAAATAATTTTCAGGAAATGAACTTATTAACATCTGATTTATCAACTGATGATAGAAATCCCCTAGTATTGATTGCATACAAAGTTTCAAAAATCGAAATATCTGAAGTAAAAGAGCCAGAACCCTTACCTTAAAATTTTTTATTAACAAATTAGTAAAACCCTAATTTTCAATTATTAAGAGTTTTGAATGTTGACGAGAATCGCTTAAAATTTAATTAAGGGTGGTAGAGGGAGACTGAAGCCACCCCACCCCCCTATCTAAAAGAGATAGCTTTTTAATGGCAGATAAAAAAATCAGATCAGTTGCTAAAACATTTTCTTGGAGATTTTTAATATTTTTATATTGGATGTTATTTGGGTATATCTTTACAGGATCTATTAAAATAGCAGGTATATTAGGTATTGGTTCTATAATTCCTCTTTTCTTTTACTACTTTCATGAAAGAGCTTGGAACAAAGTAAAATGGGGAACAGATAAAGAATAATCTTTATAATTTTTTTTTTAGCTTATCTGAAATAATTATTTTTTTGTTATTTATATAATCTTCATGATTCTTCTCAATATTTTTAAGTTCATAAAGATAATTTACCATTACACCAAAAGATCTATTTAATCCAACCTCTGAAACATTGGCATTAATATTTATATCATCGATAATTGCTCCATTGCCTAGATGAAACCTGCAAACATCGTTAATTGGAAGACCCTTTTTATTTTTTTCATTCATTAAATAATGAGCAACTAATTTGATTATTGCTTGTTTATTTGAAACAATTCGTCCATCTCCAACTTTAAGATCTGAAGATTTTAAAAATGAAACATTATTGTAGGGTATTTTTCCTAAAATATTTTGAATAATTTTTTCATCTAAAGTAGTAAACCAATCTCTAAAACCAGGAATTGGAGAAAGAGTACCAAAATTTTTTATATTAGGTAATTCTTCCTGAATTTCGTAGACAACTCTTTTAATCAAAAAATTTCCAAGTGTAACTCTTGAAAGTCCTTCTTGGCAATTACTTATAGAATAAAAAGTTGCTGTATCATATTTTTTTGCACCTTCTGCACTTGGTTTCATTATTTCTTGGATTGATTTTCCTAAGCCATTAGTAAGTGCTACTTGCACAAATATTATTGGCTCGTCATCAAGCGCTGGATGAAAATAAGAAAAAAATCTTCTATCTTCTCCAAGTCTTCTTTTAAGTTCATTCATATCTTTTATTTTATGAACTCTTTCATACTGGATTATTTTTTCTAATACTGCTGCTTTAGTATCCCAAGTAATCTTAGCAAGTTTTAAAAATCCAGGGTTAAACCAAGATTTAAATAATTCTCTTAGATCATTGTCTAATGGTTTTAATTCTTTATTCTCATTTAATATTTTGAGAAGATCTTCTCTAAGGGATACTATTGTTGAAATCCCGTTAGGCGACATATTCATTCTTCTAAATAATTCTCTTCTTTGACCCTCGGATGTAATAAATAATTTAAATAGATTCTTATCATTTTGTTCTGCTTTATAAAGATCTATAGCCTCAGTTACTTTAGTGTGGTTTGGTCTAAATTTTTCATTTATTTTTTTGAAAAATAAAAGTTTTTTTTCAGGGCTTAATGTTTGATATAAGTCAGTTATGTCTCTTGCAACAGTAATACCAAATGCAGCTCCTTTATTTGAAATTAGATCGTCACATAATGAAATAATTGATTCTAAATCATTTTTTTTAACTACACTTTTTTTGAATAGTTTTTGGCCTACGTCAGCAATGGATGAAATAATTTCTTTTAAATTAAACATAAAAAACTTTATCCAAATTATTAATTAATTGATAAGTACTCAAAAAAAGATCGTATTGAAACTATAATTAGAAAAGTTCCAAATATCTTACTTAATAATTTTTTGTTAATTTTATACACTGCTTTTGCACCAATTCTAGCCATAATCATCGTCACAGGAACAAATACCAAAAAACCTAGTAAATTTATATATCCAACACTAAAAGGAGTATTAATATTATCAATTATTTTTCCTCCAGTGATCATTGTAATAGTTCCACTTACAGCTATCAAAAAACCCACAGCAGCAGCAGTACCTATTGATTTTCTAATGTCATATCCAAAAGTTCTCATAAAAGGAACCATTAAAGAACCACCACCAATTCCAAGTGGCACTGAAATAAAACCAATTATTATTCCAGATATATTTTTTATTAAATCAGATATTTTTTTTGGATTTTCCATTAATTTTTCTCTCACAAAAATGAAAAATAGCCCTACAATAAATGCAAATATTGAAAAAAATAAAACTAAAGCTGGAGTTTTTAAATTTACTGCTAAAAAAGTTCCAGCAATTACACCTAGAAGAATAAAAATACCAAATGATTTTACCATTTTAAAATCAACTGCATCATATTCCATATGTGTTTTTGTTGAGATAATAGATGTGGGTATAATAATTGCTAGAGATGTTCCAACTGACAGATGCATACGTGTTACAATATCAAAATCTAAAACTGTAAAAGCATAATATAATGCCGGTACCATTATAATTCCTCCCCCTACACCAAGTAAACCTGCCATAAAACCTGCTACTGCTGCGGCAGATGCTAAAACAATTAGTAAGTTAATTAATTCAGATGAGTTTAATATTTCCATTTAAGAGCTAACTTGATTAGCTTTTTCGTTATTTTGAACAATTGTCATAATATGTTTTGCTTTCTGGAAATCTGAGTCTCTTGCCATCATATTATCACTTAAATATCTTTTCCATTCCTTTGATCCCACTTGACCATGATATAGTCCGACAGTATGCCTCATTATGTGATTTACCTTAGTCCCCAATTTAACTTCTTTATCTAAATATTCTAAAAGTTTTTCTGCTACATGTTCCCGAGATGGATTGTTTGTTGTTTGAAATATTTCTTTTTCAATTTCAATTAAGGAATAAGGATTTTGATAAATCGATCTACCAATCATTACCCCATCACAAAAATTTAAATGATTATTTATTTCATCAACTTTTGTGATACCCCCATTAATAATTATTTCTAAATCTGCGTTCTCTTTCTTAATATTGTAAACCATGTCATAATTTAATTTAGGTACATTTAAATTTTGTTTTGGAGATAAACCAGAAAGCATAGCTTTTCTTGCGTGTAAAATGAATGTTTTTGATCCAGCATTTCGCATTTTATGAATAAAATTATTTAGATAGTCAAATTCTTCTGTGTCATCAAAACCAATTCTAGTTTTTGCTGTTACAGGAATTTTACATGCATTTACCATTGAATTTATACATTCAGCTACTAAGTCTGGCTCTTTCATTAAACATGCACCAAACATATTCTTTTGAACTTTTTTACTAGGGCAGCCTAAGTTAATATTAATTTCATCATATCCCATATCCTCAGCAATTTTAGCCACTTCCGCTAATTCATTTTTATCTGATCCTCCTACTTGTAAGGCTAATGGTTTTTCTTCTGGACTGTAAGATAAGATTTTTTTTCTATCACCATGAATTGCAGATTTAGTAGCTACCATTTCAGAATAGAGCATCACATTTTTGCTCATTAATCTTAAAAAGAAACGATCATGTCTATCAGTACAATCCATCATCGGAGCTACTGAAACTTTTCTGTTAATTCTTTTTTTAGTATCCAAGAGGTTTACCCATTATTTTATCTGGAAGCCATGTCACTATTTCTGGAAAAATACACAAGATTAATATAGCTAAAGCCATGATAATCATGAACGGTATAGATCCTTTTAGAATTTCTGACAAACTAACATCTGGGGTAATTCCTTTAATTATATAAAGATTTAATCCCACAGGTGGTGTGATCAATCCTATCTCCATATTAATAGTAAATACAATTGCAAACCAATAAGGGTCAAACCCTAAGGTTGTTATAACTGGTAATAATATTGCTGAGGTCATTACAATCACAGCAACTGGAGGTAAAAAGAAACCAGCTATTAAAAGAAATATATTGATTAAAATAAATACAACCCATTTATTTGAGCTTAATTCTACCATGCTCTGAGCCAAAGACTGTGTTACGTAAAGTTGTGAAAGAGTAAATGCAAAAAGATAAGAGGCAGCAATAATGAACATTATCATTACGCTTTCTTTCATTGAAACTTTAACAATATTCCATATTTTTTTTGGCTGATAAATTTTGTAAACAATAGCGATCAAAACAAAAACTAAAAATGCTCCGACACCTGAAGCTTCAGATGGTGTTGCAACACCTCCATACAAAACATATAAGACACCAGCTATAATTGCTAAAAAAGGTAAAATTCTTGGTAACACCTCAAGTTTTTCTTTTAAAGTTGGAGGTGTCCTGTTCCTTAAAGCTTTTGCAGAGTCCTTATCAATAAAATAACTGTGTATAAGAGCCCATATTGCAAACATACCAGCCAACATAAAACCAGGTACTAAGCCACATAAAAATAATCTACCAATTGATGTTCCAGTTGCAATTCCATAAACAATTAAGACAATACTCGGAGGAATTAAAACTCCTAAAGTTCCTCCAGCAGCGATAGTACCAGTTGCAATTTGATCTGAATAACCTCTTTTTCTCATTTCAGGTATTCCCATCGTGCCAATTGCAGCACAAGTTGCAGGACTTGATCCGCTTAAAGCTGCAAAAATTGAACAAGCACCTATATTCGAAATAACCAATCCTCCTGGAACCCTCCAAAGCCATTTATCTAATCCAGTATATAAATCTTTTCCTGCTGGAGAATTAGCTACAGCCATTCCCATTAAGATAAACATTGGTATTGAGAGTAAGACAAATGAATTAAGTCCAGCATAAAATGTTTCAGCAAAAACATCTAACATTTGAAAACCTTCAAATGATACTAAAAGAACTATTGATACAAAACTTAGACCAAATGCAATTGGAATTCCCGAAAAAAGGACTATCAATGTAAAAACTGCAACGATTAAAGCTATTATTAAAGGATCCATTATCTGAAGTCCTTTTCATCAGTTAATTTCATTATTTCTGCAAAATACTGAAGTATCATTAAAGCAGCCCCTATCATCATAGAAGAATAAGGCACCCACAAAGGTGGGTCCCATACAGTTCCTGTTGTGTAATTTTTTGTAAAAGCTTCCTCGACCATTAAAAAACCAAAATAAAATAAAATTAAAAAAAATAATAAGCTTAAGAAAGATGTAAAAATTTTTAATCTAATTATGTTTTTTTTTGATAAAAAATCATAGATCCATTCCATGCTGACATGGGCTTTTTCACTTAAGACATAAGCACTACCAATAAATGTTGAAGCGACGAGTAACATGGTCACTAATTCTGTTTGCCAAGTAATAGCTCTTTGAAAAAAATATCTTTCAAAAACTAACTCTACAATTATTAAAATTGATAAAAGTAATGCAGTTACAGCAAAAGCCCCACATGCTTGAGCTATTAGATCACAAAATTTATAATAACTTTTTTTCATAAAAAAAACCCCTGTTTACAAAATAAACAGGGGTTCTTTATATATTAATTTATTTAACTGCTAAAGCCATTTCCATAAGCTTAGCACCACCCGGAACTTGTTCGGCGAATGCTTTATGGGATGATTTTTTAGCAATTTCTATCCATGCTGCGTGATCTTCAGCTGACATATATACTAACTCAACACCTGCAGCTTTATAAGCATCTTCAAATTTCTTATCAAGATTAGCTACTTGTTCAGTCATATATTTTTCAGCTACTTTTCCAGCTTTCATAAGAGCTTTTTGTTGTTTAGAACTTAAAGCATCAAATGATTTTTTAGACATAAGAATAGGTTCGTACATAAACCATAATCCAAATTTTCCTGGAGGCGTAGCGCATTTTACTTGTTCATAAATTTTGTAACTTACAAAACTTCCTGAACTAGTATTTGCACCAGTTAAAACACCTGTTTGAAGACCAGTATAAATTTCAGATGAAGGCATACTTTGAATACCTGCACCAGCTGCTTCTAGCATTTGGTTAAATGCTTTTCCAGCCGCTCTCATTACTTGACCTTTAACATCATTTGGATTTCTAATACATTTGGTCTTCGAGGCAAAACCACCACCTAACCAAGCATCAGATAAAACAACTACTCCAGCATCATTAATTATTTTTTTAATCTCTGTCATCATTGGAGATTTATTAAATCTCAAAGCATGATCGTGATTTTTAACAGTTCCTGGCATCAATGTTGCACTGAACTCAGGATGAAACTTAGATGCATATCCTAACGGAAAAGCAGAAATATCCAATTGACCAGTTGTCATTGGCTTCCACTGTTCTTTTGGTTTGTACAAAGATTTTGCAGGATAAATTCTAATATCTATATCGACATTAGCTTTTTTAACCTCGTCAGCAATGATTTGAACCATTTCATGACGTGGGTCATATGATCCATCAGCTCTTGGAGTTCCAGGCCATTGGTGACTAGCTTTTAACGTAACCGCAAAAGCAGAACCAACAGTAGTGAAAACAAAAACTAATGAAGTTAAATATAAAGATATTTTTTTTAACATTATTTTTTCCCTCTATTGTTATTTTTAATAATTGAATTAAAATGAACTTATTAATAAGAGTCAAGCCGGTAAAAGAACTTTTAATAAACAGAAACCTATGGATGGACCTTTAAAAAACCTATTAGTTGTTGATTTAACAAGAGTATTGGTAGGTCCTTACTGTACTATGATATTATCAGACCTTGGTGCAAGAGTAATAAAAGTTGAAGCTCCAGAAATTGGAGATGACTCTAGAAAATTTGGTCCATTTATTAAAGATTATTCTGCTTACTTCATGTCACTAAATAGAGGTAAAGAAAGTATTGCACTTAATTTAAAAAATGAAGATGATAAAAAAATATTTGATAAAATTTTATCTAAAGCAGATATTTTAGTTGAAAACTTTAAGCCTGGTACTCTTGAAAAATGGGGATATGGTTGGAAAGATGTAAATAAAAAATATCCAAAATTAATTTATGCTTCTGCCTCTGGTTTCGGACAAACAGGTCCTTTAAAAGAATTACCTGCTTATGATATGGTTGTACAAGGTATGGGTGGTTTAATGAGTGTAACGGGTCAACCTAACTCTGAGCCCACAAGAGTTGGAACATCTATTGGAGATATTACAGCAGGTTTATTTACAACTATTGGAATTAATGCTGCGCTTTATGATAGACAAAAAACAGGCAAAGGTATGTACATAGATGTTTCTATGCTTGATTGTCAGATAGCTATTTTAGAAAATGCTATAGCTCGTTATCTCGCAAAAAATGAAATTCCAAAGCCAATGGGTTCTCGACATCCATCAATTGCACCATTTGAGGCTTTCAAAACTCAAGATAGCTATATAATTATTGCTGCTGGTAACGACAAACTGTTTGAAAAACTTTGCACTCTTTTAAAATTACCAGAGTTAATTCAAGATCCTAAATTTTCTGATAATTCATCAAGAGCTCAAAATATGGATGAACTTAAAAAAATTTTAGAAAATAAATTATCTTCAAGAAAAACTAATGAATGGGTTAAAGATATGGAAAAAGAAAAAATTCCTTGTGGTCCAATATTTAATATCAAAGAAGCTGTTGAAAATCCTCAAGTAGACTCAAGAAACATGATTGTTAAAGCTTACCATAAAGTCATTGGAGATTTTAAATTAGCAGGTAATCCAATAAAAATGTCAGCTTACAAAGATGAAAAAACTAGAGGTGATATTCCAGATTTAGATGAGCACAGAGAAAAAATTTTAAAAGAATTTAATTAATTTGTTTCTGATTCATCAGAGTTAGTTTCTGTAACTTGTTCTTCTGATTCAGAAATTTGATCTAGAGAAACATCTTCATCAGTTTGAGGTTCGTCTGATACAGCATCTTCTACAGTTGGTTGAGCTGTCTCAGATAATTCTGCTAAGTCTTCTTTAGATACTTGAATTTTTTCCGGAGCTTTTCTAGCTCTCTTAGATGGCAGAATTGGTGTACCACTTTTTGAAATTTCACCTTTATATAAACTTTCAAAATCGTCACCTATATCTTCATCAGCCTCTGCTCCATCATCAACTTGTTCAATATGTTTTCTTAGTTTGTAAACCGCACTTTCGGTTAAATCTGGAACTTTAATATTTTCCTGTGCAATTTCTCTCAATGCTATGACGGTATTTTTATCGTTATCTCTATCTAAAGTTGGTTCAATTCCAGTGTTAAGTTGAGTTGCTCTTTCTTTTGCAACAAGAACTAATTCATAAGGGCTGTCAACTTTATCGATACAATCTTCTACGGTAACTCTCGCCATGCGCAGTATCTATACAGTGAAGTTTAAAAAATCAAGGAGAATTTTTATATATATTTTGGATTTAGCTTATTTCTAACAAAAAAGAGAAGGATAATTGAAATAAAGATATAAACAAAAGATACAAAAGCAATCTGTTCAATAGAATATCCTTGATCAATTAAAAGACCAAATAAAGCAGTTCCAAATGCGGTAGAAAAAACCATTAATGCAGTAGAAAGAGCTTTAATGGATCCAATATGCTTTACCCCATAAATTTCTGCCCATGTAGAAGATCCCAAAACGTTGGCTAGTCCATTTGAAATACCAATTAAACCTAAAAATATAAATGATGTCATAGAGGAATCAAAAAAAATTAAGACTAAAGTAGATAACAATAATGGAATATTCATGAAAATGAGTAATTTTCTACTGGTAAACTTATCAATTAAGAAGCCAGAGATTAATAAAGTCACCACAGATAAAATTGAGTAAACCATAAATGATTGGGCAATAACAAAAGATCCCCAATCTTTAGACTCAGTAATAAATGATTGATATACAAATACTCCTGTAGCAATCCATGGCATTGCCAACATATTTAGACAAATAATGTAAAATCTATAATCTTTTAATACTTCAATTCTTTTCCACTGAAAAATATCTTTTTCTTTATGTTCTGTATTTTTCACTTCTTCTCTTGAATCAAAATTTAAATTTTTGATCAAAATAAAAGAAGTTATTGGCAAGAATATTAAAACTAATATTGATACTGAAATCCAAATATTTTGCCAACTTGTGATAGTTAATAAGTATACAATTAAGACTGGTAAAATAAATTCTGCAGTTGAAAGACCAAACCATCCTGTACTTAAAGCTTTACCTCTAGATTTTGTAAAATATCTTGAGATAGTAGTAGTTGCAGTATGGGACATCATCCCCTGTCCTGAAAATCTCATTAGAAATATAGCAACAAATAAAAATGTAATAGAGGATATTTTAGAAAAGAAAAAACATGAAAAAGAAAGAAGTAATGTTACAAAAAATGCAAACTTGAAAATATTGATATCATCAATTTTTTTTCCAACCCATATTAAAAGGAAGCTACTGAGCAATGTTGCAGTTGCATAAATTGATCCAAATTGTCCCTGCGTAATAGAAAGTGTATCACGTATGCTTGAATTAAATAGACCAAGAAAAAAACTCTGTCCAAAACTTGAAAAAAATGTAAATATAAAACCAAATATAATTACTTTTAAACTTAAACTCTTAAACATATAAAAAAATTATGACTTGTAATGTTGCTTTCATAGGTCTTGGTGTTATGGGCTATCCAATGGCTGGTTATATATCAAAAGCTGGACACAATGTAACTGTTTTTAATAGAACAAAATCTAAAGCTGAAAAATGGGTGAGTGAATACAAAGGTAAAATAGCTGAAACACCTGCCGAAGCTGCAAAAGATGCTGAATATATTTTTACCTGTGTTGGAAACGACAATGATTTAAGAGAAGTTACTTTTGGTGACAATGGTATTTTTAAAACTATTAAAAAAGGATCTGTTTATGTGGATAACACTACTGCTTCTGCAACAATAGCTAGAGAAATTCATGAGTATGCAAAAAAAAATGGTTTTGGTTCTTTAGATGCTCCTGTATCTGGTGGACAAGCTGGTGCAGAAAATGGTGCTCTTACTGTTATGATTGGTGGAGATCAAGCTGACTTTGACAAAGCAAAAGATAAAATAGATTGTTACAGTAAAAAAATGAAATTACTAGGTGGTCCAGGTAATGGACAGCTAGCCAAAATGGTAAACCAAATTTGTATTGCAGGATTAGTTCAGGGTTTATCTGAAGCTATTAATTTTGGAATGAAAGCTGGATTAAACATGGAAGATGTTATTGAAGTAATTTCAAAAGGTGCTGCTCAATCCTGGCAGATGGAAAATAGATATAAAACAATGATTGATGATAAGTTTGATTTTGGTTTTGCTGTAGATTGGATGAGAAAAGATCTTAAGATTGCGATGGATGAAGCTAAAAATAATGGTTCATTATTACCTGTAACTGAATTAGTTGATAAGTATTATGGTGAAATTCAGGGTATGGGTGGAAATCGCTGGGATACATCTAGCTTAATCAAAAGATTTAGAAAGTAGAGTCGTATGCAGCCAGCATACTATGAAAATTTCGAAGAAATTCAGAACAAGTATTGGTCTATGCTAGATGATGCAATAACTAATAGAGGTTCACAATTTAGAATACCTGTTTTCATTTGTGCTCATCAAGATGAGGTTGATGGTAGGATTGTTGTTTTACGTAAATCTGATAGAGCAAACAATCTATTGCAATTTCATACAGATTTTAGATCTCCTAAGGTAGATATTCTTAAAAAAAATAAGAATGCCTCTCTAGTTTTCTACGACAAGGAAGAAAAGATACAATTAAGAATAAAAGTAGAGTGCGAAGTAAATAATCAAAATTCTATAACAGAAGAATCTTGGAAAAAAACTCAACATATAAGCAGACGTTGTTACTTAACAGATAGTCCTCCAGGGACAGCATCAGAAAATCCAACTTCTGGAATGATATCTAAATTAGAAGATTTTGATTATACAATGGAACAAAGTGAAGAGGGTTTTAAAAACTTTACTGTTATCAAATGTAAAATCAAATCTATTGAGTGGCTTTATCTTGCAGCCAAAGGTCATCGAAGAGCAAAGTTTGATTTAGAAACTAATAAAAATGCTTGGCTGGTTCCTTAAAAAATAGATTTAGAATATTTTTTCCAATTATCCTGATAATGTTTTGTGTTTTCAAACACTGCTTTTTTCTCTTCTTCAGTAACTTCTCTAACAACTTTTCCTGGTGAACCTATTACTAATGAGTTGTCTGGTATTTCTTTATTTTCTGTTATTAAAGCTTTTGCTCCGATGATACAATTTTTTCCAATCTTAGCATTGTTTAGAATCACTGCACCAATTCCAATTAAACTATTGTCCCCTATCGTACATCCATGAAGCATAACCATATGACCAACTGTTACATCTTTTCCAACTTTAATAGGATAACCTGGGTCTGTGTGTAACACACTTCCATCTTGAACATTGGATCCCTCACCAATATGAATATTTTCTACGTCTCCTCTTAAGGTTGCATTAAACCAAATACTTGAGTTTTTTTCTAAGGTAACATCCCCTATTATGGTTGCATTTGGGGCTACCCAGTTTTCGCCAGAGTTTTTTGGTTTTTTATCTTTTAAATCGTAAAACATAATTTATATATTATTACATTATGCCAATACAAACTCCAATATGTGATTTCGGGCAAAAAGCTCACAACTTTGAATTAAAATCTACTGATAATAAAATATTATCTTTAAATGATGTTAGGGGTGAAAATGGAACCTTGATTATGTTTATTTGTAATCATTGTCCTTATGTGAAAGCAGTTACCAAAGATATTGTTGAAGATTGTAATGAATTAAAAAAAATTGGGATTAATTCAGTAGCTATATGTGCAAATGATGCTGAAAATTATCCAGAAGACTCTTTTGATAATATGATTGAATTTGCAAAAAAAAATCAATTTAGTTTTCCTTACTTAAATGATGAAACTCAAGAAATTGCTAAAACCTATGATGCAGTATGTACACCAGATTTTTTTGGTTACAATAAAGATTTGGAGCTTCAGTACAGAGGTAGATTAAGAGAGCTTAAAAACTTAGTTCCAGTTAGAAGTGGAGAGAGTGATTTATTAAAGGCTATGAAGCAAATAGCTGAAACAGGGAAAGGACCTGAAAGTCAAATACCTAGCGCAGGCTGTGGTATTAAGTGGAAACAATAATTAATGTATCTAATTATAACTAGAGCCTACCCACCAGAGTTAGGTGGCATGCAAAGTTTAATGTGGGGCTTAACTAAAGAGATGTCTAAAAACTTTATGATTAAAGTTTTTGCAGATTATCATGAGAATCATAAAGAATTTGATAATAAAGAAAATTTTTCAATAGAACGGGTTGGTGGAATTAAATTCTTAAGAAAAATAAGAAAAGCTCAATTAATTAATGAATTTATAAAAGAAAATAAAATTCAAGGAATTATCGCTGATCACTGGAAAAGTTTAGAGTTAATAAAAACAGATAAAAAAAAGTATTGCTTAATACACGGTAAAGAAATTAATCATCCTAAAGGGAGCTCTTTAAACAAAAGATTAATTAAAGTTCTCAACAATGTTGAGAAAGTGATAGCTAATTCGGAATATACAAAGAATCTTGCAATAGATAATAATGTAAATAAGGATAAAGTTATCGTAATTAATCCTGGTGTTGGAATTGTTGAGGAATTAAATAAAAAATCATTAGAAAAAGTTGAGAGTTTACTTAAAATAAAGACACCTCGTCTTATTACTGTATCAAGATTTGATAAAAGAAAAAATCATGAAAAAATTATAATGGCCTTAAGAAATTTAAAACAACAATACCCTGATATTGTCTACATTTGTATTGGATATGGTGATGAAGAAGAAAATTTAAAAAAATTAGTTCAAGAACTTGATTTAGGTTCTCAAGTTATGTTTTTCAAAGATATTAGTAACGATCTTAAAAATGCTTTAATAGCAAAATCAAATATATTTGTTATGCCTTCAATAATTCACAAAACATCTGTTGAAGGTTTTGGTATAGCTTATGTAGAAGCTGCACAGTTTGGAATTCCCTCATTAGGTGGAAAAGATGGTGGCGCAGCTGATGCAATTGAACATGAAAAAACTGGATTAATTTGTGATGGAAATAACTTAGATGCTGTCTATTCATCTATTAATTCTATGTTAGAAAATAAAAAATATTTGGAGTATGGAAAAATTGCAAAAGATACAGTCTCAAAGTTTTATTGGCCTAATATAATAGAGAAATATAAAAATATATTTTACTAAGATTGTTTACTCTGAAGATTTACATATAGTGTGCTGTTAATGTATAACAATAAATTAGCTATTTTTTTAATAATCACTTCTGTTTTTTTTGGAACTGTAATGCTCTCTTTTTTAAAGATAGCTCAAGAAGATGTTAACGTTTATGTAGCTGGTTTTTTTAGATTTTTTTTTAGGGTTAGTAATAATTTTACCCTATATAATTAAAAAAAAAGATGCTGTACTCAAAACAACTCATCTTAAAGAACATTTATTAAGAGCAATACTTGGTTTACCAGCAATGCTTTTATATTTTTCTGCTCTAGTGCTGCTTCCTATTGAAAAACTTACCGCAATATCTTTTGTTGTTCCATTAATTGTAACCATACTTGCAGTGTTTTTTTTAGGAGAGAAGATTTATATATATCGAACTTTAGCATTAATACTTGGTTTCAGCGGAATGTTAGTAATTATTCGACCTGGTTTTGTAGATACATCTATTGGTGTTTATATGGTTTTATTTTCAGCATTACTTTGGTCCATTAATATAATTATAACTAAAAAAATTTCTAAAGATGATAGCGCAATTACAATTTTAGCGTATCAATCTATCTTTATGAGCCTACTTAGTTTTTTTATTGTTTTATTTTTTTGGGAAATGCCCAGCTTAAAAACTTTTATCTATTTAATCTTAGCAGCAATTTGTGGAACAGTTTTACATTTAACTCTCAACCATGCATTTAAATTGGTTGATGTAAGTATGACCCAACCTTATTCTTTTTTAAATTTAGTTTTTGCATCTATTATTGGATATTTTGTATTTGATGAAGTTCCAGATCTATATACCTGGATTGGTGCTCTTATAATATTTACTGGTATTTTAATAATTTCTTATAGAGAAATGAAGCTAGACAAAGAAATAATTAGAAAAAGAGTTGATATTAAGAATTAATTTTTTTTCTTAAATGTTTTATAAATTTGCCACCCAACAATTAATATTGTAGTTGATAATATACAAAGAGTAAGAGTTCTATCCCATAAAAACGTCCATGAGCCATCACTTAATAATAATGATCTTCTTAAATTTTCTTCCATTAAACCACCCAAAACGAATGCAAGAATGAGTGGTGGCATAGGAAAATCATAAAGCCTTAAAAAAGTAGCAACAACAGCTATTCCTATCATTAGATAAATATCAAAATTATTGAATGACATTACATAAATTCCTGTAATTGAAAAAAATAAGATTAAAGGAATTAAATAATTTTTTGGAACAGCTAAAATTCTAGCTATGTATGGGATTAACGGTAGATTTAATATTAATAAAACTACCATTCCAATATACATTGACATTATAACTGACCAAAAAATTTCTGGGTTAGTCATGTAAAGTCTTGGACCTGGTTGAATACCAAAACCCAATAAAGCTCCTAACATTACTGCTGTTGTTCCACTTCCAGGTATACCTAAAGTTAACATTGGTACGAAAGATCCTGAGCAAGCTGCATTATTGGCTGTCTCTGGTGCAGAAAGACCATTAACACTTCCTTTACCGAATTTTTCTTTTTCATCATCTTTAACTAAATTTCTTTCCATCCCATAAGCTAAAAAAGAAGCAATGGTTGCTCCAGCACCCGGTAATACACCTATTAAAAATCCAATTATAGAAGATCTAGGAATTGTTTTATACATTTTGCCTCTTTCTTCTTTATCTATTTTAATTGAACCTAGTTCAGTCAGTGAAACTTGTTTAGCAGCAGCTGTTGGATCATTTCTCTTTAAAATTATTGTTAATGCTTCACTCATTGCAAAAGTTGCCATCACCACAAGCACAAAGCTTATACCATCTGTTAAATTCATATTATTAAAAGTAAATCTTGTAATATCAGATAAAGAATCTTGCCCTACTGAAGCTAACATTAAACCTAAAACTACCATCATCATTGCTTTTAAGAATTGACCTTTTGATGAAAAAGCAGCTATAGCTGTTAATCCTAAAATCATTAATGCAAAATAATCTGGTGATCTAAAAGATAAACTTACTTTTGATAAGCTCGGTGCCATGAATAATAGATAAATTGCAGATAGTGTTCCTCCAGCAAATGAACTCCATGCTGCAATCGCTAATGCTTTACCTGCTTTACCTTGTTGTGCCATTGGATATCCATCAAAAGAAGTTGCAACAGTTCCTGGAACTCCAGGAGCATTTAATAATATTGATGATGTCGAGCCACCAAATACTGCTCCATAATATACTCCAGCCATAAGAATTAAACCTGTAGCTGGATCAAAACCATAAGTAATTGGTATCATTAAAGCTATTGCTGTCATTGGTCCTAGACCAGGCAGCATTCCAATAATTGTTCCAAAAAAACAACCAATCATTACCATAAAAATATTTTGAAATGTAAGAGCTGTACTTAAACCAATTAAAATTCCTTCAATCATCCCATTACTCCAATCGATTTTAAAAAGGGGTCTCTTAAATAAATATCAAGAACACCATGAAGGAGGTACATAAAAGCAGCAACAAAAGGGAAAGATAATAGAAACATTAAAATCCATCTTCTTTCACCTAAAAAGTAATATGACGTAAATAAAAATAAGGAGGTCGTTAAAAAATAGCCAATTTTTAAAATTGTAGCTCCGTAAATAATTGCAATAATTATTAGGATGCCTGTTTTCTTATATTCTAAATTTTTATGTTCAACTTTTATGGTATCTGGGTCTGGTAAAATTAATTTCAATCCAGAAAAAAATAACCCTGTATAACCTAGATAAATTGGAAAAGTTCTTGCATTAAAAGGTGCATTTTCATCAAATGCAAAAACTTGAATTTGATATGCAGTATATAAATAGAATGATGAGAAAATAAAAAAGAGCAGTGATATAATTTTAGTAGTATTTATATTCACTGCTCTTTAAATTAATTAATCCTAAGGATTAAATAACTCCTAGTTTTTTCATAAGAGCTGTCATTTCTTTAGTTTGTGTTTTTAAAAATTTTACAAACTTTTTGTCTGGATTATAAATATTAACCCAAGCATTTCTTGCTCTAACTGCTTCCCATTCAGGAGTTTTTTGTACATCGCCTAGCATTTTAGCAATAGCTTTTTTGTCTTTGCTGCTCATTCCTGGAGGTCCAAAAAATCCTCTCCAGTTAACGAATTGTACATCGTATCCTTGTTCTTTAAGTGTAGGTGCATCAGGTGCATCTGAAACTCTATCAGGTGCAGTAATACCAATAATTCTTACTTGGTCTCTTGCGCCCATAAGTTCACCTAAACCTGTAGAAATAATTTGAGTTTCTCCAGATAAAAGTCCAGCTAATGCTTTACCACCTGCATCATAAGGAATGTAAGCTACATCATTTGGATTTGCTCCAGCAGCTTGAAAAGCTAAAGCACCAATTAAATGGTCCATACTTCCTCTTACAGAACCACCAGCCATTTTAATTGAGCTAGGGTTTGCTTTGTATGCCTTCACAACATCTTCAAAGTTTTTGTAAGGTGAATTTTTAGCAACTGCAATTGCTCCATAGTCACCAATTACTCCAGCAATTGGCACAACATCTTTATAAGATAAAGTTCCACTGCCACTTACGTAACCTTTGTGTCTTGTAATTGATCTTAAAACCAATGGTGTTGATTGTACTAAAACAGTATTTTCTGGCTTAGTATTGATCATGTAAGCAAGTGCTTTACCACCACCACCGCCTGACATGTTTTCAAACGATGCACTTTTTAAGAATCCAGCTTTTGTTAAAGCCTCTCCAGTACCTCTAGCGGTTCCATCCCAACCACCACCAGCACCACCACCAATCACAAAATGAATTTTGTCAATTGCAATTGAACTAGTTGTTGTTGCTGAAAGTAAAAGAACTGCTGAGAATAAAATTGAAAAAAAAGATTTAATTAGTTTCATTATTTCCTCTCGTTGTTATAGTTAATGGCTAGATTAAACATATTTTTAATGAAGTAGTCAACAACCTTTAATAGAATATATGCAACAAGCAATTCCCTTAAGCCGAGAAAATTTAAAAGATCTTTTTTCTAAAAAATTTTTGCTAGTAATCATTATATCTATTCCAAGTGCAATTATTGCTGATTTTTTTAACATTCCTCTTGCATGGATGATTGGTCCAATGATTGCTGTTTCTGTAGCTGCCTTAAATGGACTTAAGATTTTTATGCCTAGACTTGCTCTAAGTTCAATTTTAATTTTGTTAGGGCTTCATATTGGAAATTACATAGATCAAAATCTTTTAAATCAAATGGTAAATTGGATTTGGACAACTATTATAATGTTTGGTTATATTATTATTAGCATATTGATTGTTTCAAAATACTTACAAAAATTTTCTGGTTATAAACAAAAAACTTCAATTTTTTCAGCAGCACCTGGTGCATTAGGTCCTTTATTGATATTGGCTGAATATGAAAAATCTGATTTATCTCAAGTTGCAACTGCTCACCTTATTAGATTAATTATTATAATAACTCTTTTCCCTTTTATTATTGTCAGTCTTTCAGACTCAGACATCCTAGAAATTCAGAAATTTGATTACATGGCTCAAAATCACTGGGATCTAGTTATTTTGATCATAGCCTCAATAATTTTTATTTTCTTTTTTGATAAAGCAAAAGTTCCAGCTGCATTACTTTCTGGAACTCTTGTAGCAAGTGGTATTTTACATATTTTTGATATTGCATCCTATAAATTGCCTGATGCATCAATTAATTTTTGTTTGCTAATATTAGGAGCTTCTGTTGGATGTAGATTTGCTAACAAAACGGTAAAGGAAGTAGCAAACAATTCATTCCACGGTTTAGTAGCTACAATATTATTAGTTCTATTGGGTTTAGTTGCTGCTTTTATTGCAACTTTTTTTGTAGATAATAACTTTTTAACTTTAGTTCTATCTTTTTGTCCTGGTGGAATTTATGAAGTAGCTGTAATTGCTATTGCTTTTGATTTAGAGCCAGACTTTGTAGCTTTTCATCATATAATAAGATTATTGTTTATACTTTTCATTGTTCCAGTAGCTATACGATTGATTGAAAAAACTAAGTTAAAGAATTAATTAATCTTTCTAAAACTTTTTCAGCACTTAAATTATTTAAATCTCCTACCTCGATTGCTTTAAAATTTTCTCTTTCAATACTAACTTTATATGCTGTTGTATGTTTTCCAAATAAAGTTAAACCTTTAGCTCCTACGTGAGCTGCAATATGGGCAGGCCCTGTATCATTTGCTATAACGAAAGAGCTAGCTTTAATTATTGAAGTTAATTGAGAAATATCAAGAGCTCTACCATTATCTAATAAAGTTTGTGCATTAATTTCTTTAGCATCATTTATTTCCAAAGAACCTGGGGCAGTAACAATTTTATACTCATCACCAAATTTATCTAAAATAAGTTTTATAAGATCATTATAATAAGGCCACTTTTTAATATTTAGATGAGGTGAGCAAAAAGGAAATAACACAATAAATTTATTTAACTTGAAGCAATTTTTGATTTCACTAACATCACAACAGGCCCAACTAAAATCTGGATTTAATGTATGGGAGGTTTTTAATCCTGAGGTTTGTAATTGATGATTAAATCTATCTAAAACAGAATGTTTATCAAATTCTTTTTTATTTATCACTTCAGGTAAAGTTGTAATAGAGCTTGACCATATTTCTTTTTTTGCTTTTGGAAAAAGAATATTTTTATAAAAATTTGTTCTAGATGAATTTTGAAGATCATAAATTTTGGAAAACTTATATTTTTTAATTTCTCTCATTAAAAAATACAGATAAATCAAATTATATTTAGGTAACCTTTTGTCTATAATTACTTCATGAATGAGAGGATTCTTCTTAAATAATTCACTATAAGGTTTCGTTGTTAATAAATAAATTTGATCATTTTTATGGTTTTCAGATATATCTTGAATTGCCCCACTCGCTTGAGCTATATCTCCTAATGAGCCATGTTTAATAATTAAAATATTAGACATATTTGTAACAAGATAACACAGTATTATATTTTATGAATAAAATTATAGTAGAGGTATCTATTGGAGAGCTTTTAGATAAAATTTCAATTTTGGAAATCAAACAAGAAAAAATTAAAGATCCAGAAAAACTTAGATTTATATCAAACGAACATTCAATATTAAAAAAACAATTGGATGATAATGTAAAATCTGACGATAAGATTAAGGATTTATTTCAGTCATTAAAAGATATAAATGCCAAATTATGGGTTATTGAAGATGATAAGAGACAATGTGAAAAAGTTAAAGATTTTGGGGAAAAATTTATTAAACTTTCAAGAGACGTTCATTTTTTAAATGATGACCGTGCTAAAATTAAATTAGAAATTAACAATTACACAGGTTCCGCAATCAAAGAAATTAAAGAATATACTAGTTATTAATCAATAGATCTTAAGATATCAAAGAGGGCTGTTTTTTCATATCCTCTTTTTTAATGCCTGCTACCTTAACTGGTTTCTTCATTGCGTCTCTTCTAAATGGTTCACCAAGCTCTTGATTCAAAATTACTTCAATAAATGTAGTAATTCCTTTTTTTTGATCTTCACAAGATTGTTTTATAGCTGCTGTTGTTTCTTCCATAGTTTTAACTGTTACTCCCTTTAAACCACAAGCATCAGCCACTTTTGCATAACTCAATTCAGGATCAAGCTCTGTCCCCACAAAATTATCTTCAAACCATAAAGTAGTATTTCTTTTTTCTGCACCCCATTGATAATTTCTAAAGATAACCATAGATATTGCAGGCCACTCTTCTCTTGCACAAGAACTCATTTCATTCATGCTTATTCCAAAAGCACCATCTCCTGCAAAACCAATAACTGGAGTATCAGGACACCCAATTTTAGCACCCAAAATAGATGGAAAGCCATAACCACAAGGACCGAATAAACCTGGAGCTAAATATTTTCTTGGTTTTTCAAAAGTTGGATATGCATTACCAATTGCACAATTATTTCCAATGTCGCTTGAAATAATAACATCGTCTGGCATACCAGCTTGAATTGCTCTCCACGCTTGTCTTGGAGACATTCTGTCTGAATCTCTTTCTCTTGCTTCTTTGTTCCAAACAGTACCTTCGTCATCATCTTCATGATCAAGACTTGATAATTTTTGTAGCCAAGCTGACTTAGTTTGATGAATAATATCTTTTCTTTTTTGTCTACCAGTGTCACCTGCTGTTGAAGAAAGTTGATCTAGAATTTGTTGAGCAACTAATTTTGCATCTCCACATATTCCTACTGTAACTTTCTTTGTTAAACCAATTCTATCAGAATTCATATCTACTTGAATAATACTGGCATTCTTCGGCCAATAATCTATTCCATATCCGGGTAAAGTTGAAAAAGGATTTAATCTTGTACCTAGTGCTAAAACAACATCTGCTTTTGAAATTAATTCCATCCCAGCTTTTGATCCGTTATATCCTAATGGTCCTGCAGCTAATGGATGACTTCCTGGGAAACTGTCGTTGTGTTGATATCCTGAACACACTGGTGCATCTAATTTTTCTGCCAATTTTTTACATTCTTCAATAGCCCCTCCTATTACAACACCTGCTCCAGATAATATTACTGGAAACTTTGCCTTAGATAATAAATCTGCAGCTTTTTTAATTGCATCAACTCCACCTGCTTGTCTTTCTAATCTTACGATTGGAGGAAGTTCAATATCAATTACTTGTGTCCAATAATCTCTAGGAACATTAATTTGTGCAGGGGCAGAACCTCTAATTGCTTTTTCAATAACTCTATTTAAAACTTCAGCCATTCTTGATGGATCCCTTACTTCTTCTTGATAGCAAACCATATCTTTAAATAAATTCATTTGTTCAACTTCTTGAAAACCACCTTGTCCAATAGTTTTATTTGCAGCTTGAGGTGTTACTAATAATAAAGGAGTATGGTTCCAGTAAGCAGTTTTGATTGGCGTAACTAAACCTGTAATACCAGGTCCATTTTGAGCTATAACCATAGACATTTTACCAGTGGCTCTAGTATATCCATCAGCAATTAGACCACCATTTGTTTCGTGGGCCACGTCCCAAAATGTAATTCCTGCATCAGGAAAAATATCTGAAATTGGCATAAAAGCAGATCCTATAATTCCAAATGAATGCTCAATACCATGCATTTGTAAAACTTTTACAAAAGCTTCCTCTGTTGTCATTTTTGTCATTAATAGAACCTTTCTAAATTACTAAGTATTATAATATTTTTAAAAATTAATTGTTAATTTTTTGGATTAATATATAAGTTTTGAAAAATTTCAAACAAACAAATCGACACCATATGGCTACAGACATCATAATCCACGATCAAAAGGATAATGTGGGAGTAGTTGTTATTGAAAAAATCACACCTAAACAGGATTGTAATTGCTGGATCATGGAAAATGATAGCTCTACAAATATTCAATCAATGGATGAAATTCCTCTAGGTCACAAAATTGCTATGGTTGACTTAAAAGAGGGAGACACAATACTTAAATATGGACATGATATTGGTAAAGTAGTTAAATCAATCAAAAAAGGTGAACATGTTCATGTTCATAATGTAAAAACAAAGAAGTGGTAATTGTATGGAAATACCAAAAAGTTTTTTAGGTTATAAAAGAGAGAATGGTAGAGCAGGAACTAGAAATCACGTAATTATTCTTCCTGTAGATGATATCTCTAATGCATGCGCTGAGGCAGTGGCTAACAATATTAAAGGTACTATTGCTCTCCCTCATTCTTATGGCAGACTTCAGTTTGGTGCAGACTTAGAACTACACTTTAGAACAATGATAGGCACAGGAAGTAATCCAAATGTTGCTGCTGTAATTGTAATAGGAATTGAACCTAAATGGACAAAAAAGATTGTTGATGGAATTGCAAAAACTGGAAAACCAGTCGAAGGTTTTCATATAGAACGAACAGGAGATATTGGAACTGTAATGAAGGCCTCCAAAAAAGCACAGGAGTTAGTAATGTGGGCTTCTGAAAAACAAAGAGAAGAATGTCCTATAAGTGATTTATGGATTTCAGTTAAATGTGGAGAATCTGATACCACATCTGGATTAGCGTCAAACCCGACTGTTGGAAACTTGATGGATAAACTTGAGCCATTAGGAGTTCATTTATGCTTTGGTGAAACCTCAGAGCTTACGGGAGCAGAAAAAGTTTGCGCAACAAGAGGAGCAACAAAAGAAGCTTCAGATAAATTTATGAAAACTTGGAGTTCTTACAATGATTTTATTTTAAAAGAGGCAACAGATGATTTATCTGAAAGTCAACCAACAGCTGGAAATATTGCTGGTGGTCTAACTACAATTGAAGAAAAAGCATTTGGTAATTTTCAAAAAATTGGTAGTTGTAAATTTGTAGATGTATTAGAGCCAGCAGAAGAACCAAAAAAAGGTAAAGGTTTATATTTTATGGATACATCATCAGCAGCAGCAGAATGTGTGACACTTCAAGCTGCAGCAGGATTTAATATTCATTTATTTCCAACTGGACAAGGAAACATTGTTGGTAACCCAATTGAACCTGTTGTAAAATTAACTGCAAACCCTTTAACAGTTAAAGGAATGGGTGAACATATAGATTGTGATGTGTCAAAAATTCTTTCAAGAGAGATGAACTTATCTGAGGCGGGAGATAGACTTATCGAAACAACTTTAAGAGTTGCTAATGGAAGACTAACCTGCGCTGAAGCTTTAGGTCATAAAGAATTCGTAATGACCAAACTTTATAGAAGTGCTTAATCATTAATACATATAATGTTTTTAAAAAAATATTTGGTAATTTTGCCAGGTATAATTCTTGCTTTTGTTCTTTATTCTCTTTCACAAGGGTTCAACAATATTATTGGGATTGAAATTTTAGGTTACAGTAAAAGCCCTATTTCAACTGCAATGATAGCAATACTTCTTGGAATTTTTTTTGGAAACTTTTTCAAAATTCGTGAGAGTTTTCAAAAAGGTTTAGATTTTAGCAGAGAGTATATATTAAAGCTTGGAATTATTTGTCTTGGTATTCAGTTAAAGCCATTTGAATTTGTAGAATTTGGAAAAATTGCAATTCCATTAATAATAATTTGTATCATAAGTGTTTTAGTTATTATCAAACTTGTAATAAAAAAATTAAAAATACCTACAAGGATGGCTTATTTAATATCAATAGGAAGTACAGTTTGTGGAACAACCGCAATCATGGCAACAGCACCTGTAATTAAAGCGAATAAAAATGAAGTATCCTATGCAGTAGCTAACATTACCTTATTTGGAATATTATCTATGTTGTTGTATCCATATTTTGCAAATTTTTATTTTGAGGGAAATTCTTTATTTGCTGGTCTTTTTTTAGGGACTGCAATTCATGAAACCTCTCAAGTTGCTGCAGCAGGTTTAATATATGACCAACAATTCAATAGTCCTGAAACTTTAAATATAGCAACAGTAACTAAACTCATTAGAAACACTTTTTTAATTGTAATGATTCCTCTTTTTGCTTTTTTGTATAATAGAGGTTTAGTTAAAGAAAAGAATTACTCTATTATAAACATTTTTCCTTATTTTGTTTTAGGTTTTGTAGGAATGATTATTTTTAGAAATATAGGTGATCAGGTCTTTACTGAATATAATAAAGATATCTGGGTTGAAACAATCAACTTTATTAAATTTTTTTCTAAGGTTTTTTTAACTATGGCTATGGCAGCTATTGGATTGTCAACAGATCTTAAAGATATAAAAAGTATGGGTTACAAACCTTTTGCAGTTGGATTTATTGCGATGTTGACTGTAGGTATTGTTTGTATTCTTACAATAGAAATTTATTTAAAAATGTTTATTTAGTCTGCTTTGCAGATTTATTAAAATATTTATTTCTAAATTTTGAGATAGATCTTCTAATAAAAGCTGCAGCAATACCAAGAGAAACTGCAAACAATATTGAAAATAATCCATAAAAGAATGGCATATCTTTAGAAAATTCTTTAATAAATTTAGAAAAGAAGTTTAGATTCTGATCTATCACGTTGATCGTTTCTTTTTGAATTTCTTCAGCAAAAAAAGTGTCGTATGCAATAACTATTCCAACGACTAATAATAAAATTGCTAATAATGCTTTTAATCCTGAGCTATCAATTTGTTCTCCAAGTTTTTGACCAACCTGGACTCCAACAATTGATCCTACTACCAACATAACGACTAACATTAAATCAATTGAACCATAATTAATAGAGTGTAAGAAAGTAACAATTACACTTACAAAAATTGTTACGAATAGAGATGTACCTGGAACCAATCTTGTTGGCATTTTAATAATATAGATCATTGCAGGTACTAAGATAAAAGCACCACCTATACCCATTATTGCAGCAATAAATCCAACTACTAATCCTATTAGGATTGGTGTAAATACACTTTCATATAATTTTGACTTAGGAAATCTCATTCTTAAAGGAAGACCATGTATCCAATAATGAACATGTAATTTTTTTCTTTCTACAATATTTTTTTTTGCTTTATCAATTTCACCTAAACTTTCTACAAGCATTAATGTACCAATAATTGCAAGTATATACATATAAGCTAAAGAAATTACGGTATCTATTTTTCCAATATCTTGAAAATAAGTAAAAGTATAAATACCTAATGCAGTTCCTATTGAGCCACCAATTACAATCATGAATCCCATTTTATAATCTAAAGTATTTTTTAAATAATGTGTGGTGGATCCTGAAACAGAAGTTGCTAAAATATTATTTGCTTCATTAGCGACTGCATACGCTGGGGGTACACCCATAAAAATTAAAAATGGTGTCATTAAAAAACCACCACCAACACCAAACAATCCTGACAGAACACCAACAATTGCACTTAATAAAAGTATTTCAACAGGATTTATAAATACTTGAGCTATTGGTAAAAAAACTTCCATTTAAAAATAAAAACTTAAGATATAGCTTATTTAAAAGTTATAAAAGTTCCGACTATGATTACACCCCAACAAGCTGCTATAGCTGATAAAATCCCAGTTTTAATAAAAGTTGTTTTTTTGATTATAATTTTTTGAGGGATTTTTATATTTGGAAGTTGCATCTAACTTCCTGAATACACCCAGTATGAAAATTGTCAAATTATAATTGAATTTTTGTAAGATTTTTTATTAGTAAATTGTTGCCCCAAAAACCTTTACGTCATCACCCTCAACTCCAAGCACCAATCTTCCCAAGAACTCTCCAGGAATTTTGTTATTTGTTTGTTTAATAAGGACTGTAATATGATCACCCCTTCTTAAAGTGCCAAAAGGCTCATAAGTTTCGCTCAAATTTGTGATAAGTTCGTTATTTGCCCACTGTTTTCCAAGCTCTACCTCATTTGCTCCAAACAACATTTGAGTTGAAAAATCTTTAGTAAAGCCTCCATAATCCTTAAGATTTGAGGATCTAACTAAATTTTCCCAAAATGGTTTACCTATTTGGAAAATTTCCTCATCGGTTTTTGCTAAAAGGTCCATAGATTTTTAATTTTTGATGTGTTTTTAAGAGGCTTTCTTCTTCTCATTCTCATCTACGATGTGATACACTGGTACCTTTTCCATTGAAAATTTGCCAGTTTTTGGATCTCTTCTTGAAACTGTTAAGCAATGCCAATTATCATCATCTAATTTCATATGATCACCTCTGTAATAATACCCGGGCCAACGTGTTTCTTCTCTAAATAACGTGTGTTCTGTTACACATTGCGAAGTTAAAGCTCTATGTTTAAGTTCCCAGGCTCTCATTAATTGATGATAGTCTTCAGCACCTACTTTTTCTAAATCTTCCTCTAGCCAAGCTAATAATTCCAACCCTCTTTTGAGCATATTATCATTAGTCATATAATTAGTCGCAATTCCTCCTACATATTCATCCATAATTCTTTGAAGTCTTTGAAGACCTTGTATTGGTGATATATAGCTAGGAGAAACAGTTCCACCAGTAATTTCATTTTGCGCAACTGTGTATGTTTCTAAAGGTTTGTAAACTTTAGTCTTAAAATCTTCACATTGCTTGTCTGATACTGAAATTCCATCAGCTTTTTTATCTTCTATATACTTAACAGCTGCTTTTGCAGCTAATCTACCCTCTGTAAATGAACCTGATGAAAATTTATGTGCACTTCCACCAACTGTGTCTCCTGCACCAAACAATCCATCAATAGTTAACATTCTGTTATAACCCCAGAAATATTCTGGTGGAGATAAGTCTTCTGGTCCACTTACCCATGCACCTGAACATGTCGCATGAGAACCCATAACATAAGGTTCTGATGTTGTTAACTCTGGATTGGTATATTTTGGATCAATATTTTGGGATGCCCAAACAACTGCTTGACCAACTGTCATACCTAAAAAGTTTTCCCAACCTACTGTTTCTAAATGTGGATCTTGAAAAGCTTCGGTTGTAACCATTTGAATTGGTCCACCACCAGCCATAGTTTCTTGAATGAATGCGTGGTTTCTTAAACAAGTAGGAGTTGGGTGATGGTCAATATATTCTCCAACTAACTCTTTAGTTTGATCATACCATTTTTTTTCATAGTTCTCACCATTTGCATTCTGTGTATAAGTTTTTAAATGTAAAAAATACGCTCCAACAGGACCATAACCATCTTTAAATCTACATAAAACAATTCTATTTTCCATTTGAGTCATTTTTGCTCCAGCAGCAATAGGTAACGCATAAGCCGAGCCATTACTCCAAGGAGCATACCAAGTTCTTCCCATTCCCTCACCAACTGCTCTAGGCTTAAATATATGAGAGGCACCACCTGCTGCAACAATTACGGCTTTAGCTCTAAACACATGAAAATCTCCAGTTCTCATATTAAAACCAACAGCACCACCAATTCTATTTTCTTGAGACTCATCCATTAATAAATGAGTAATCATTATTCTATTATAAATTTTGTCTGCAGATTTTTTAGCTGCTTCAGCAACAATTGGTTTATAACTCTCACCATGGATCATTATTTGCCATTTACCTTCTCTTAAATATCTTCCAGTTTTTTCATTTTTCATCATGGGCAAACCCCACTCATCAAACATATGAACGGTTGAGTCTACGTGTCGAGCCATATCATAACCTAAGTCTTCTCTAACCATTCCCATTAAATCATTTCTTGCATATCTTACATGATCCTCAGGTTGATTTTCATCCCACTGCATTCCCATATAACAATTAATTGCATACAAGCCTTGAGCTACTGCTCCACTTCTATCTATGTTAGCTTTTTCAACACAAACAATTTTTAAATCTCTGCCCCAATGTCTAGCTTCAAAGGTAGCACCTGTTCCAGCCATACCTCCGCCTACAACTAATACATCACACTCCTCAAAATGTGTTTTGTGCTTAGCCATTAATAATAAACTCCCTTTTTAAAAGACTCTTTAGGGACTGAAGGTAGTTCTCCATTAGTATTTAATCCTTCAGGTTCTGTATAAAGTCTTTGTGAATTTATCTCACCTTGATTAGGTTTGTCTCCTTCTGCAAGTTTAGGAATAAATTTTCCCCAAGGTTTAGTAGTTATAGGAGAAACAAAATTCTTTTCTGTTCCATTCCTAAATTTAATTTTCCAGGAAATTGTTCCTTTTTCTTCTTCTCTTCTTACCCTAACACTATGACCCATTGGTGCAAAGTCAGCATAACCTCTAACATCAATTGCATGATTAGGACAGGCCTTTACACAAGAATAGCATTCCCAGCAAAAATTTGGTTCTATGTTTTTTGCTCGTCTTATATTTTCATCTATATGCATAATATCAGACGGACAAATATCTACACAATGTCCACAGCCATCGCATCTAGTCATGTATACAAAAGTTGACATAATTTATTTTTCTCCTTTTTTTAATAACATATTAATAATGTTTTGGCTCTTCTCTTTTTATACCTAGGCCAAATTGCTCAGGTGCATCTGCTGGGGGCGGAAGGTTATCCCTCGAACCATCAGCCTCTGCTAAATTTTTTTGTATTGCTGCTCCTGGTTTATAAAACATATGAGCAAATTTTGACCAATATACTCCTCCAAATAAAATTAAGTTGGCTGCTACAAATAAAGTAAAAAATAAATATGACAAACCTACTTGTCCACCAAACTGAGTGTATGACCACGCTAAACCAAAAGTTGCACAAGCTAACAAAGCCAATACAAATAAATCAGCTTTAATAATTCTGTACCAAGGATGTGCTTCTGCTGAAACATCAACTCTTAAAAAAAACCAGAACCAATAACCACCTAAACAAGTTAAAATTGCTCCTGTGTGCCAAAGCATAGACCACATTTCTGAACTAGATTTACCAACACCAGTATAACAAAAAACTAAAATACCGGATGAAACCCAAAATAAAATTGTTCCATACATTCCAAGTACATGAGCTAGCCTTCTTTTACCAAAACCAAGTTCTGATGTTGTGCCAATATCAACAACTGTTGTTTTTGCAATAATCGATGTTTTTTCTCCTAAGCCTAATTGTTTAGTGGCAGATAATTTTGCTTTTTTTGCATTATTGAAAAAATATGTAAGATTTTTATGGTGTATCATTTGAATAATTGTACCAAGGGCTATTAAAACTATCATTGCAACTATAAAGCCCTGCATTGCTATAGGGGGAATTGTTTCTGCTAAAACAGAAAATGGGTTTGTATTAAACATGTCCGCCTTATGTTAGTTTTTATTCTAATTTTAAAGTTTCTAATCTATTTAAAAAAATAGTTCAATTGCTAACTCATCGCAATTAACCTTTAATAACAGCCTATTTTTTTCTTTTGTAGTGTTGCTTATTGGGAATAACTGATCTTACACCCCCTTGAGGATTCTCGACATCTCCTAACCTTCGAGGAATCAAATGAAAATGGCAATGTAAAATAGATTGACCTGAAACTCTACCTATATTTGTTCCAAGATTAAAACCATCAATATCTGGATCTTTTTTTATTACTTCATCTTTAACTTTCCTAATAAGATCTTTACAAGCTAACAATTCTTCATTAGATAATTCAAAAAAATCTTTTATATGTCTTTTGGGTATTATCAGACAATGATATTTAGAAACAGGATAGGTGTCATAACTTGCATAAGCTAATTCATTCTGAATAGTAAAACCACTCTTTTCATTATTACAGAATAAACATGGGTTATTTGGATCTTTCATTAATTAAACCTATACAAATTAGAATTTCTGATAGCTGAGTGGTAATATTTCAAAAATATATAGTAATATTTTAAATTTTTTCTTTTCCAACCAATTTGACTAATTGTTTTGACTGAAGTTACACCTTTGCCAGAACCAATTAATAATATTTCATCAAATTTCTTCAGTTCTTTCACAAAAATTTCTTTTTTGTAAATTTTCTTAACTTTGGATTTAAAAAATTTATATGTGATCCCCTCATAATAATCTTTTTTTGGTGTAAAAATTTTATCATTACTAATAAACAAAAGATTAGAGGTGCCTGTTTCAAAAAGTTTCTTATTAAAAACAAGACCTATATCAGATTTAGTATTATTCATTTTAGATAAATGAGATAATATTTTTTTATATTTTAAATTTTTAAATTGAGGTCTTTCTCTTCTAAGATTTACAAGTTTTAAATTAAAATTTAATTTTGGAGTTAAACGTTTTCTTAAAGATATTGATATAGTATTTTTGTTAAGAGCAATTCTAAGCAGGTGATTATAATTTTTTTTTTTTGATAGATTTTTATTTAATATTTGAAGAATATTGCTCTTAATAGATCTTTTATTTATTTTATACTTTTTTAAAGATTTGAGAAGATTGGACAAATGATTTTTAAAAAATAAAATCTTAGGTGGCTTACCAAAAATCCACATAGTTGTAAAAATTCCATGGTCACCCCATAAATCTTTAAAATCTATTTCTTTAAGATCTTTAAGATGATAAGATTTTTTTAATGAGAAAGTTACCATTGTTTGTTAAAAATGACTCTGGGTGAAATTGAAATCCATAAATTTTATCCTTATTATTTTCAAAAGCCATAGCTACTTTTGATTCTAAGCATCTCATAGTTATCTCAAAATCTTTAATTTTAAAAGGTTCTTTTAACTTTAAAGAATGATAACGACCAACTTTAAATATTTGATTTTTTTTAAATAATGAATTTTTACTATTGACCTTAATATTGGATTGATACCCATGGTAAATTTTATTTTGTTCGACTATTTGTGCACCTTCACAAAATAGTATCTGTTGAAATCCTAGACAAATACCAATTATTTTCTTTTTACCCTTAAATTGATTATAGATCTTAGAAGTTAATGGATAATTTTTTGGATTTCCTGGACCAGGTGAAAAAACAATTACTTTTGCTTGATTGAGTTTCGTTTTGTCAACTTTGTTATAGTTATCACATTTAACTTCATCAAATAATGAAAGTTGATGAACAATATTATGTGTAAAAGAATCTTTATGGTCTATTACATAAATCATTTAAATAGATCGATTAATGCTTTCGCTTTAATAAAATTTTCACTAAATTCATGCTTTGCATTACTATCAACAACAACACCCGATGCTACTGAGATTTCTGAAATATTTTTATAGTTTAAAATTGATCTAATAATAATATTAAATTTCATATCTCCATTAAACTTTAGATACCCAAAACTTCCAGTATAAATGTTTCTATTTTCTTTTTCTTGATTATTGAGAAGATCAAGAGTGCTAATTTTTGGACAGCCAATTACTGATCCCCCTGGCATCATTGCTTTAATTACATCTATATTTTTAATGTTCTTTTTAACTTTACCTTTGATTAAACTAACATAATGAAAAAGATCTTTATATTCTTCGACAGCTTTTTCCTTAGAGAGCTTAACAGTACCAACTTTACAGATCCGAGACATATCACTTCTTTCCATGTCTACAATCATGTTATGTTCTTTGGTTTCTTTAAGATTATTTCTAAAATAACTTAAGGCTTTAATTTTACTCATTCTTTTATTTTTTCTAACTGTCCCAGCTATAGGCTTGGTGGTGATTAAAGAGCCCTTTTTGGTAATTAAATTTTCTGGTGAACAACTAACAATAGAATAATCTTTGTCTCTAATCATAAAGGCTTCGGGAGCTAAATTTGTTTTTGAAAGTCTACAAAAAAAATCTAATGGGTCAATTTCAGATTTCAGTTTGTATTTTGTGCAGATCTTAATTTGATAAGTTTCACCGCTTTTGATTTTTTTCTTAAATTTATCAAAAATTTTAGTGTAGGATTTTCTATTAATATTAACCTTAAATTTTTTTTTAAGTCTGATTTTATCAGTCTTATAATTGACTAGGTTGTTAGAATAGCTTATTTTTTTTTCTGGTTTATAGAATATTCCTTTTGGAAAATTCATGCTTTTTTGTTTTGGAACTTTAATTCCAATTAAATTATTTAATAATTCATATCCAAAAAAACCTATAAATAAATCTGTCTCTTTAGGTTTTTTACTAGTCCTTTTCTTATTTAAAAAACTAGAAACATTTTTGTTATTTAAAGTAATCTTTTTTGAAAAGTCTGTATATAAATCAAAACCATTTATTGATTTATATATGGCGTAAGATTTACCTGATGTATGAATCTCTTTAAGTTGATTTTCTTTACTCAATTTATTCTGTTTTTAATCTCAAAACTGGTTGTTCTTTTATTGGTAAATGAATTATTGCTGCAAAGACAGATAAAGCAATTGCTAAATACCACGCGTAATCATATGACCCATAAAGATCATGGAACAAACCTCCAAGATATGCTCCAAAAAATGATCCAAATTGGTGACTTAAAAATACGATACCATATAAAAGCCCTAAATATTTTGTACCAAACATATGTGCAACTATTCCACTGGTTGCAGGCACAGTTGATAGCCATAAGAAACCAAAACTTGCTCCAAAAATAAAAGAATTGATATTACTAGCTGGTAAAAATATGAATAAAATAATTGATATCCCTCTTAGGCTATAGATTGTACTAAGTATTATCTTCTTACTCATTTTTGTCGATAGATAACCACTACAAAGTGAACCAAAAATATTAAATAATCCAATTAAAGATAAAATTGCTGCAGCAGTCCAGCTTTCTAATCCACGATCTATTACGTAGGTTGGAACGTGTGTACCTACTAGAGTTATATGAAAACCACATACAAAAAAACCAGAAACTAATAAAATATAACTTTTTGTACCAAACGCCTCCTTAATAGCATCAGATAAACTTTGAGTATTTGGTTTTTCAATAGTTTGTTCTAATGAAGGTGATCTCACAAAAAATGAAATGCCTAATCCAATAACTAAAGCTACTAAAAATGACAATAATGTTATCTCCCAACCATTTTGTGTTAAAGAATATTGAGTTAATATTGGAGATAAAAAATATCCAAAAGATCCAACTGCCGTAACTATACTCATTGCAATTGTTCTATTTGATAATGGAAAATGTTTTCCGACTATAGACATTGGAATACTAATCGCTGTTCCTCCTAGACCAATTCCTATTAAAACTCCCATATCTATTTGAAAAAAAATTCCAGTATTAGGCCCTGCATATAAAAAATAAACACCTGCTATAAAAAAAAGAAATGCTAATGCAATCGCTTTATGTCCACCATACTTATCAGCAATTGCACCAAATATAGGCCCAGTTAATCCCCACATTAACATTTGGATTCCAATTGATAATCCTGATTGGGTTAAAGAGATTCCTAAATCATCTTTAAAGTCCATGAAAAACATTCCAAAAGTTTGTCTTACACCCAATGAAATCAAGACTACTAAGCTGGCAGCAATCAAGGTAATTAAAGCGGTATTATTTCTTATAAATTTTTCAGAAGACATGTTTTATTTTAAATGTTTAAGAGCTTGCTTAATATCAGCAATAAGGTCGCTAGGATCTTCAAGACCAATGTGTAATCTGACAAGATGTTCGTCTTTTGATAAGCTCATAAATTTTCTATTTCCAGTTTCTCTAAACTCTTGATGTAAGACCAAACTTTCAAAACCACCCCAGCTATAGCCATATCCAAAAAGTTTAAGAGAATTCACAAATTTTCTCACTGAATTAATATTCTTAGCTTTTATTTTTAATCCCATTAAACCTGAGGCACCAGAATAATATTTTTTCCACATTCTGAAGTTATGTGAATTTTTTTTATATGGATAGAGAAGTTTGATTTTTTTGTTTTTAGACAAAAATTCAGCAATTTTTTTTGCGTTTTCTCTATGTCTGTCTAATCTAACATCTAATGTTCTTAAACCCCTAGTAATTAAATAAGCATCATCTGGTCCTAATCTGAGACCTGTAATCTTCTCAGCTGCTTTTACTTTGTTAAAAACTTTTTTATTTACTGCAAGACTGCCTCCCATTACATCTGAATGACCAGAATAATATTTTGTAGCTGATACAATAGACATATCAAAACCAAATTTAATTGGCTTAAAATAGTATGGTGTCGCCCAAGTATTGTCTATAACAGTAATAATTTTATTTTTTTTGGCAATAGAAATTATTTTCCCCAAATCCTGAAATTCAAAAGAATTACTACCAGGATTTTCAACAAAAATTAATTTTGTTTTTTTTGAGATATTATTTTCAAGTGTTTTTAAATTAGCAGGATCATAAAATATTGTTTTGATCTTAAATTCTTTGAGAAAATCTTTAGTTAAAATTCTCGTAGGACTATAAACTGGATCAGCTACAATTATTTCATCACCTGGCCTTACAATACTAAATATTGATAAAAAAACTGATCCAAAGCCTGTCGGTGTTGTAAAAACATGATAACTTTCTTCAAGTTTAGTTAATATCTTTTGCAATATATAAGTTGTAGAAGTTCCTTGTCTTCCATAGTCATAATGACCTCCTGTGGGATTTTTTATCGCTTTTACTTGCGTCTTTCGTATATCTCGCATTGATTTAAATATAATTGTTGAAGCTCTGACAACAGGTGGATTTACTGACTGATTATGAAAATCTTTTGCGGTATGTTTTAAAAAAGTCTTAAAAGATTTTGTCATAAAAAAATTGATATGCTGGAGGGACAATGCTATATCCCACAATGAAATTCAATAAATTAATGAATAGGACTTAATGAGTTATCCAAAAAAACATAGGGGCCGAAGAAAAATGGGCTCAAAAAAAAGAAGAGCTAGAAAAAAGAATAAAAAGAAATAGCTTATTCCTTTATCCAACCCCCTCCCATTACTTTATACCCTAATGTGTCCTTATTATAAAAAACACATGCTTGACCTGGAGATATACCATCCTCTGCTTCTACTAAATCAACTTTCGCATTATTTTGATCACTAAAGTTTACTTTTGCATCTAGTAATTTTCCAGTTGATCTAACTTTAACATAAATATTTTTATTAAATTCACTTTTGTCTGAAAGTAAATTGATATTTTTTAGTATAATATTTTTTTTTCCCAAATTTTCTTTTGGACCAACCACGATCTCATTTTTTTCCGAATTAATTTTTAGTACATATAGTGGATCTTTATCTGAAACTTTAATTCCTTTTCTCTGACCAATAGTAAAATTAATAATTCCATCATGAACACCTATTACTTGACCCTCTAAGTTTTTAATATTTCCTTTTTTAAAAGACTCTGGTTTAAATTTTTGTATAACAGATGCATAATCTCCATTTGGTACAAAACATATATCCTGACTATCTGGTTTATCTGCAACGTTTAAATCTAGTTTTTTTGCTATGTCTCTCGTTTGGTTTTTTAGTAAACTTCCTAATGGAAATCTTAAATAATTTAACTGTTCTCTAGTGGTGTTAAATAAAAAATAACTTTGATCCCTGTTTTTGTCTATAGCTCTGTACATATTAGTAGAATTATTTTCAGTAATACTTTTTACATAATGACCAGTAATTAAAGCATCAGCTTTTAAATCTTTTGAGACTTCAAACAAATCTTTAAATTTAACTGTTTGATTACACTGAACACAAGGTATTGGAGTCTCACCTTTCAAATAACTTTCAACAAAATTGTCTATTACACCCTGCTTGAATTTATTTTGATAATATAAAACTTTGTGTTCTATATCTAATTTCTGAGCGACTCTTTTTGCATCCATTATGTCTTGTCCAGAACAACATTGTTTTGAGGCTGCAACCTCTTTACCATCATCATAAAGCTTTAATGTTATACCTATCACATTAAAACCCTCTTTTTTCATCATGCCGGCTACAGTTGAAGAATCTACTCCACCTGACATTGCAACAACTACTGTTGTGTCTGAGGGTTTTTTATCCAAACCAATAAAATTTAAATCATTATTCATTTGATGGTATTTATACTTATTTCTAATATAAGTTAAATTAAATGATTTTAGATTATGAGCCAGGTGACAAAGTTGAAAATCCTAACAATAAAGAATGGGGTATAGGTCAAGTTCAATCAATAATTAAGGATAAAGTAACTGTAAATTTTGAAAATGCTGGAAAAAAAGTGATAAATGCGAAAAATATAGAATTAATAAAATTAAATGACTGAATTAAATTTAAAAAAAATTACTGAAGAATTAATTGATACCTTTTTATATGCTGGAGAAATTTCATTAGAACTTCGAGAAAAAGGGTTAATCAAAGAAATAAAGTCAGATAATACACCTGTTAGTAATGGTGATCTAGAGGTCAATAAAATTATTACTAATAAAATAAAAAATATTACTCCTAAAATACCAATTGTTTCAGAAGAAACTTCTGACAATAAGTCTATAAAAAATTTAAAGGATTTTTGGTTAATTGATCCAATAGACGGTACTTATGATTATATTAATAACTTAGAAGAGTTTACAATTAATGCTGGTCTTATAATTAACAATAATCCAGTTTTAGGATTGATAAATGCACCTTCTAAAAAAAGAATGTTTTATTCTTATGGTAATAATTTAGCTTTTGAAATCATAGATGGAAAGACTATTAAATTAAATTGTTCAAAAAACTTTAACAAAAATGAAATTAAATTTGTCTCTTACTCAAACAAAATAAAACCAGAGATAGAAGCAATTCACAAAAAACTTAATGTTAAAAAATATGTAAGAATGAAGAGTTCGCTAAAATTTTGTGTAATTGCTGCAGGAGAATATGATGGATATGTTGCTGAACCAAGAGCTTGTGAATGGGATATTGCTGCTGGTCATGCAATTCTAAAACATGCTGGAGGTATGGTAACAGATTTTGATAATAAAGAGATAAAATATGGAAAAAGAGATTTTAAAAACCCAAGCTTAATTCTAAAAAGTAAGAATATATTGTAATGGATGAGCAACTAAGAATAATACTTATTATAATAGTATCAGTTTCAATTTTTGGATTAATTACATTCGTATTTGTAAAAAATTATATCAGAAACAAAATTGATTTTTTAGTTAAAAAAGAAAAAGATAAAAATCTAAAGTAATTTTATTATTTTTAAATAATCATTTTTATCTATATCCATAATTTTTTTTGATGTTTCAAAGTCAAAACCATTTCTTGCTAACAAAGAAATATCTTTTTTATAAAATAAGGGTCTATTATCCTCTGTTCTAGCAGGGCCAATTCTTTTTTTTTTACATATTTTTATCGCAGAGAAGAAATCTTGATCAGAATTTTCATCTTTAATCTTATTAACTGTATCTTTTATGAATTCATCATTTATACCTTTGCCAACTAGATAACTTCTTATTTTATTAATTGAATTTCCTCTCTGGATCATACTTTTTGCTTTGATATCTGAGTAAAATTTATCATTTATAAATTTACTTTTTTCTAGATCTGAAAGAACAATATCTATTAAATTAGTCACATCTTGTTTTTTAACGTTTGGTACTGAAGTTTTAAGATATTTCTTTAAAAGGTAAGTCTTTAGTTGTTGTTTTGAGGGAGCATACTTTTCAATATAGGCAAACGCAAAATTTCTCATTTCCTCAACAGTTACCTTTAAAGTTTTTTTTCGATTTCTTATAGGAATCATGAATAGATTTACTATAATATATTTTGAAATGATCGAACAAATTTATAATTATTTTACAATTGAAATGCTCTACTATTGGGTTAATTTAGGAGTTATCCCTTTTTGGTTAATGTTAATTTTTTTTCCCCAGTCATATTTATGTAGATTCCTTGTAACTTCAATACTACCTATCATTTTACTAAGTGGAGCTTATATTTTTGTACTTTATAAATCATATCTAACCTCTTATGATTTTGGTGGTAATTTTAAACTTTATCTCGGACTTGAAGATTTATCTGAATTATTCACTAACAATTTTTATATTATATTTTTTTGGATACATTTTATTGCAATTAATCTTTTTACAGGTGGTTGGATAGTTAAAGACTCTCAAAAATTTTCAATTAACAAAATTCTTTTATCGGTACCCCTGATTGTTACATATTTAATTGGTCCGTTAGGTTTGTTTATGTATTGGCTAATAAAAATTTTTCATGCCAAAAGTATAAATCTCCATGACTAAATATATTGATTTTTACTTTGATTTTATTAGCCCTTATTCGTATTTAGCTATTCATAAATTAAAAGCTCTAAAAAATTACGAAGAAATAAATATAAATTATAAACCTATACTATTAGGTGGACTTCATAATCTTGGGGGTATTACTGCTCCCGCTTTTAACGAACGCAAATTAAAGAATATGAAATTTGATTGTAATTTAATTGCAAAAAAAAATAACATTCCATTTATTTGGAATACTAAATTTCCAATTAATTCACTTTACTTGATGCGTGGATATCTTACAATTAATGAAGAATTAAGAAAAAAATATTTTGATTTATTTTTTAATGCTTACTGGAAAAATAACATTGATATTTCTAATCAAGAAAATGTTAATAACGTTTTGGAAAATTTAGACATAGATAAAAAAAAATATTTTGAAAAAATACAAAAAGTTGAGATTAAAGATGAATTAAAAAAACTTACAAAAATTGCTTTTGAAAAAAATATTTTTGGTGCTCCAACTTTTGTAATTAATGACAAAATTTTTTGGGGGCAAGATCGACTAGAGTATGCTTTAGATGAATATAATTCTTAAACAATTTTAAATTTACTTTGTCTAATGGCTCCAAAACCTCCATTTATATGAGAAACTTTTTTAAAACCCATATCTTTTAGAGATTTTGCAGCTAATGCAGATCTCAAACCACCTGCACAAAATAAAACCATTTCTTTATTTAGGTCTAACTTACCTTTTTTAAAGTAAGCACTATCAGGATCTAACCAAAACTCTAACATGCCTCTTGGTATATGATTAGAATTTTCAACTCTCCCTTCTTTTTCTAACTCTCGAATATCTCTTATGTCGATTAAGTTACACAGATTTTCACTTACCATTTTGTGTGCCTCATCAGTTGAAATTGTTTTGATTTGATCTAGGGCTTCTGAAACCAGAGTTTGAGATGATTTTATATTCATAATTTTTTTATTTATTATATAGTTTTTAATATAATCATAGATAAAAATTGTGCTACCTAAAATATTAAAACCTTTTCATTCAGACAAATCGAATTTGGTTAGGATAGGTCCTAAAAAAGATGGTGGATATGTCATTGATAAAAGAGTAATAGAAAAATCTGAGGTAATAATTACTTGTGGTCTAAATGATGATTGGGAATTTGAAAAAGATTTTCTTAGTAAAAATACCAATTCTTGGGTTGAAGCTTATGATCATACAGTTGATAGACATTTCTGGTTAAATAGGTTTAAAAAAGATTTTATAGCATTCCTATTATTGAAAAAAATTACCCCTAGGCAAATATTTGATATATTTAAGTATTTAAGTTATCTAAATTTTTTTAAAGGAAAAAATAAGCATCATATTAAAAAGATTGTTTCACATAAGAATGATGAAAATAATCAAGCAACTATTTCAGAAGCAATTGGTAGTAATGAAAATATAATTTTAAAAATAGACATTGAGGGAGATGAATTTAAAATTCTGGAGGAAATAGATAAGAATTTAGATAAAATAAATTTACTTATAATAGAGTTTCACGATATGCAAAAAAATTTAAAAAAAGTTGAGAACTTTATTGAAAATACTAAACTTAAAAACATTCACATTAACGCAAATAACTATGGGATTTTAGATTCAAAAGGTATTCCTCAGGTGATTGAAATGACACTTATAAACCCAAAAAAATTTGAAATAACCGATGAAATATCAAAAAGAAATTATCCAATAGAGGGCTTGGATTTTAAAAATCGTAAACGAGGACCAGATATTAAAATAAAATTTAATGAATAAGAAAATTTGTATAGTTTATACTCACCATAAACTAGGTGATTTAATTTGGCAACTACCATATATAAAGGCAATTAGTGATCACCATGATCAAAAAGTTGATTTAGTTGTTAGAAAAAAAACACAAGCAAAAGATATTTTAAAAGATTTAAATCATATTAATAAGATTCATTATAACGAATTTAGAAAAGGCTTAGCTTATTGGATAGATGTTTTTAAATTAAAAAAAATATTTGATTTAGAAAAATATGATTATGTTTATATTTTAGACAAAGTAAACAAACCTGCAATTGCAGCAAAATTAGCTGGCATAAAAAATATAATTGGACCAGGTTTTAAAAATCAAAAAAAATGGATCACAGTTAAAAATTACTTAGATGAAAAAGATTGGAAATTAAACTATTCAGAGCAATCACAAAAATTATTAAAGATTAATTCAATTATATTAAACGATAAGTTTCCTGACTTAGAGGTAAATATTGAACGACTTAAAGTAGGTAATGATGATCTGATGATTGATGGGAAAAAAATAGCATTTGGTGTTGATTCTTTTGAAGATTATAAAATGTGGTTTGAGGAAGATTTTATAAAATTAGCAGACCTTTTGCATGAGAAAGGATTGTTTGATTACATATATTTAGTTTGTGGACCAGATAAATCAAATGTTGCCAAAAAAATTATTAATGACTCTGGAAAGAAATATTTTATTGATTGCTCTAATAAAGATCTAATAGGAGTAATATTAGCAATTAAAAATTCAGCATTTTATATAGGTAATAACTCTGGTCCTTTAAATTTGTCTGCTGCTTTAGGTGTTAAGACTTTTGGTTTAATTGCTAACGATCCAGTGAGCGAGTTGAAATACAGCAAAATAACACCAATAACGCCTCAAGACTACAAAGATGATATTTGGACTCGGAATAGAGAAGGAATGAAAAAACTTAAACCCGATGAAGTTTTAAATAAAATTATTAACGACTTATAAAAAAAGCCCCCTGAGGGAGGGGGCTTTATTGTTTAACTAACTAGAGAGAGAGGGACTCTACGACGAGTAATCGCGGAGATACACAGAGAGCGTAGAATCCCTTTATTGTTAACAATTAGTCACGTATTGCATATGCAATAACGCCTGTTTCCGTAACATCTGTACCTTTAGTTTCAGCCTCTTTACTTAGTCTGATACCAATTGTAGATTTCATGATTGACCATACAATTAAAGCAACCACAAAAACGAAAATGTTAATCGAAAGAACACCTAATAATTGAGTTCCAAATGAAGTATCTGGATTTGTAATCGGCACAGCCAATGTACCCCAAATACCAGCAAATAAGTGAGCTGGTATAGCTCCTACTACATCATCGATTTTTAATGAGAATAGAAGTTTAGTACCATAAACTACGATTACACCACCAACTGCACCAATTAAAATTGCTGCTAATGGTGAAGGCATTAATGGCTCAGCAGTAATTGCAACTAATCCACCAATACAACCATTTAACATTTGAACAACATCTGTTTTTCCAAAGTTCAATCTTGTGACAGTTGCTGCAGCCATAACACCGCCTGCTCCTGCTAAGAAAGTATTTAGAAATATTGTTGAAACAGCGATTGCATCATCAGCTGTACCAATAGCTAATTGAGAACCACCATTAAATCCAAACCAACCTAACCATAGAATGAATACTCCTACAGTTACTAATGGAATTGAAGATGCAGCGAATGGTTTTAACGGCGCTGGTGAACCAGACTTAGTAAATCTACCAAGTCTTGGACCCAACATTAAAGCACCTGCTAAAGCTGCTGCTCCACCAGTTGAGTGTACTAATGTTGATCCAGCAAAATCTGAAAAACCAGCAGCAGCTAACCAGCCACCACCCCACTGCCAACCCATTACGATCGGGTAAATAATTCCTGATAAAATTGCTGCAAATAAAAAGAATGGCCAAAGCTTAATTCTTTCTGCTAAAGTTCCTGATACAATAGATACTGTTGTTGCACAGAAAACCATCTGAAAATACCAATCTGATCCATCTGCATAACCTGTATCAACTGCACTAGAATCTGACCATGGAATAAAGCTTCCAATATATCCTCCTTCTGGGATTCCATAAGCTAGATTATATCCGAACATCCAGAACATAATTCCAGCAATTGATATTAAACCTATATTTTTTGCACAGATAACAGATACACTTTTAGATGTAACCATTCCAGATTCTAACATTGCAAATCCACACGCCATAAAGAAGACGAGGAAACCACAAATTAAAAATAGCAAGGTGTTAAATATAAAACCTATTTCAGCAGAAACTGTTGTCTCCGCCATACCTACACTACTCATATTTAATAAAAACATTAAACTCATGAGTGGCAGACTTATTTTTTTTATTAATTTAGTCATAAGACCTCCCTGTTAAAGAAAGCTTATATTTTTAAAAAAAATTGAAAACTAACGCTGATTAGGAAAATTGGCTATGCAGATTTTGCATATAGAAACAGCCTTAACGTGTGTATCACATTAAGGCTGTAAAAAATTATTATTTATTGAATACTTCTTTTAAAGCTTTTGCTGGTAAGAATTTTACCTTTTGTGAAGCAGCAATTTGGATCTGTTCACCAGTTCTAGGATTTCTTCCAACTCTCGCTTTTCTCTTAGCCACTTTATAAGTTCCAAATCCAGCAATTTTTACTGAATCATCACCTTTTAAAGCGTCCAAAATGGTGTTGGTAATAGTGTCAAAAGTTCTTTCAGCATCAGCTTTGCTCAAATTTAAAGCTCCAGAAAGCTTGACGATTAGTTGTTTTTTATTCATTTTAGCTCCGGTTTTATTAGGTTATTTTCTATTTTTATCAAAAGTATTGATAAATCAAGACTTTTTTTAGTGTTAAACAAAAAGTTATACACAATATCTAGTATAATATCGAATTAATGTTGATTTTATTGACGTTTTTGACTTTACCAACAATTAAATTATTAGAATAAACCAAGGTCTTTTAAGTCATTAAAAGTTGTAAAAACCATCAAAGATAGCAATACAAATAAGCCGATTCGAAAAAAACCTTCTTGAGTATTTTGAGATAATGGTCGACCTAAAACTTTTTCAAATGCGTAAAACATCAAATGTCCTCCATCAAGCATTGGAATTGGGAAGAGATTTACTAAACCTAAACTAATAGAAATGTATGCCATCATGCTAATAAATGCTAATAAACCAAATTCAGCAACTTGGCCTGATATTTTAGCAATTCTAATGGGTCCTCCTAATTGTGAAGTATCTGCTTTACCAAAAATCATTGCTCCTATGTATTTTAATGATGAGGTGCTTACATAATAAACCTCATGAGCTGCATGGTAAATTGCCTTTGCTGGACCTAATTTTACATGATTGATTTCATTATTTTGAGCACCTAATTTAATTCCAACTACTCTTTTATTTATTTTATTGCCAAGATTGTCCTCACTTAAAACTATATTAGGCTTAATTTTCAGTAATAATTCATCATAAGATCGCTTTACTTTGAAATCAATAAAGTCATCAGTAGACATCATTATATATTTAGAGACATCCATAATACTTTGGACCTCATTTCCATCTATTTCTAAAATTACATCGTTTTGTTTTAGACCACCTACCATTGCCGGACTTTCATTTTGAACTTCATTAATTACTGCTGGAGTAAAATCTTTTCCAATAAATGTATAGATTGAAAAGAAAATAACCAAAGCCAATAAAAAGTTTGCTAGAGGACCTCCAAATACAATTAGAACCCTTTGATACAAAGGTTTTAAAACAAACAATTTTTTACGATCTTCCTCATTATATTTCTTTATTATTTTTTCCTGATCGGCTTGAGAAAATACGTTTCGATCACCAAAAAATTTGACATAACCTCCTAGTGGAATCCAACATATTTTCCATCTAGTACCAGATTTATCATTCCATCCAAAAATTTCTTGACCAAATCCAATAGAAAAGTCTGTAACTCCTACTCCATATCTCTTAGCAAAGTAATAATGACCATATTCATGAATAAAGACCACTACTAAAATTAATGCAATAAAAGGTAAAATAAAACCAAACATACTTTATTTTAAATGAATTCAAAAACATTCACAATAGGCCATTTTAATACAATTTTTGACTTTAAAACACTGATTGTATTTGTCTTAAAAAGATATATGCATCCAGCTAAATAAACAATAAAAACTAAATAATGGACTTCAACGCATTACCAATTGATAATAAACTCAAACTTTCCATTAAATTTGCTGATTTTAAAACCCCTACTCCAATTCAAAGTAAATCAATTCCAATTAGTTTAACGGGTAAGGATATATTGGGTACAGCACAAACTGGCACTGGAAAGACTTTAGCCTTTACTATCCCAATGATTAATAAGCTTATTCTGGATAAAAATGCTATGGCATTAATTATCTGTCCTACTAGAGAGCTCGCAAGTCAAGTGATGCAGACTGTTTTGAAGCTAAATGTAAGAGAAATTGGAATAGGAAATGCACTTCTTATTGGTGGTGAGGGAATGCAAAAACAACTTAAAAAATTAAAAAAAAGAGCACGTATTATAGTTGGCACCCCTGGTAGAATAAATGATCATTTAAAAAGACAAAGTTTAAATTTGTCAAAAGTATCATACTTAGTTTTAGATGAAACAGATAGAATGCTTGACATGGGATTTACTCCTCAAATTGAATTGATCTTAAAGTTTATTCCTAAACGACATCAAACTTTATTATTCTCGGCTACTTTGCCCAATAATATTTTAAAAATTTCAGAAAAGTATTTAAATAATCCAGAAAGAATAGCCGTGGGTTCTTTGTCTGCGCCAATAGAAAAGATTAAACAAGAAATATTTCAAATAACTCAAGACAAAAAATATCATGAATTGATAAATCAATTAGTTGAAAGAAATGGTTCAATATTGGTTTTTGTTAAAACTAAACATGGTGCAGATAAAATTGTTAAGCGTTTAAAATATGACGGCCATTCTGCAGATGCAATTCATGGTAATTTAAGACAAAGTAAAAGAGAACGTGTCATTAACAACTTTAGAAATGGTAAGAGTAGAATTTTAATTGCAACTGATGTAGCTGCGAGAGGATTGGACATACCTTTAATTCAACATGTCATTAACTATGACTTACCACAAGTGCCTGAAGACTATATTCATAGAATTGGTAGAACCGGAAGAGCTGGAAAAGACGGATCTGCCTTAACATTTCTAACTCCATCAGACCGATCTATGTGGAATTCTATAAGTAGATTAATTAATCCAGATTTTAAAATTTCAAAAGAAGGTCAATCGAGAAATTCTAAAGGTAAAAAAAGGTTCAAAGCAAGATTTAATAAAGAGAAGAAATTTAAAGATAAAAAAAAATTCTTTAAAAAAGATGACTCTAGAAAGTCAAATTTTAAAGGTAAGAAAAAGTTCTTTAAAAAAGATGACTCAAGAAAGTCAAGTTTTAAAAAAAAGAAAATACCATTTGGATCTACCAATAATCCAAAATATTTTGACAAAAAGAAATCTAATAATTCTCAAACTTTTTCAAAAAAAAAGGATTATAAATTTGGTCGTAAAAAGAAGTTTAAGCATAGAAACAGACCTAAAAAATTTTCATTTAGAAAACACAATCGATCCAGATAATTCAGTAAAGGCTAATAATACAATAAGATAAATATTGTTGCTAAAATGGCTGATAATATTAAGAAAATTACATAATTTATTTTAATATTTAACCTTTTATAAATTTCCTCATTTATTTTTTCCCAAAATAATACTATTAAAAAAACAATTATCGCAGGAATAATAAATTTAAGCATTGTTTCTAACTCTTATCTCCAACATAAACTGATACACCTCTAGAATTAATATCAACATCGAATTTCTTATGTAAAGGAGGAAAGGCTCTTTGTGAACAGTCTAATCTATCACATGTTCTACAAGAAACACCGATTGGTATTTCAGTAGTTTTATCTGTTACATTAATGTTTTCTGTATAAACAAAATCTTTTGCATATTTGGCATCACATCCTAATCCTATAGATAAAATACTTTTAGATTGACCAAATCTTCCAATTCCTTTTTCAACAGTTCTTGCAATACAAACATATTTTTCTCCATTGGTCATTTTACTCACTGCAGCTTGAATTACTCCTGGTCTTGTAAATGCAGAATAAACATTCCACCTTGGGCATGCTCCTCCATACCTAGGAATTTCAATTCCAGATAAAGAAAATCTTTTTGAAATATTCCCAGCCATATCTACTCTTAGAAAATGGAATGGAATTCCTGGTAATTTAGGATCTTGTAAACAAGTAACTCTATGCGTAACTTGTTCAAAAGATGTTGCAAAAGTATTTTGCAAAAGCTCTAAATCATATTTTAGCTTTTTGCATTCAGTGTGGAAAGGTTTATAGGGCATTAGTATTGCAGCTCCACAATAATTCAATAAGGCTACTTTTGTTAATTTTTTAGACTCCTCAGAAGGAAATGTGAAAGTAGACAGGTAGTCTTCAATCTCTTTAGTAGCTCCTTCTTGAGCAATTTGAGCAGCTGCATGCAGCTTTTTTGTCTCCAAAGAACTATAATCACTCAGTAATAATTCTTTTTTATTTTTATGATAAATTTTTGAAAAAGGTTTATCCTCTTCAGGAATTACATCTTTTACAGTAATTCCAAATTCTGTTTTTAAGTATTCACAGAGAGCTATATATCTAGTTCGATTGTTTTTTTGAACTTTTTCAAATACCTTGTTTGCAAATTCCTCTAATTTAGGAAAATAGTTTTTATTTTTTTGTAAAAAATCAGAAATTACTTCTCCTGGAAATGAGCTTTTTCTACCATCAACAATTTTACCAGATATCTTTTCAATCTTATTAATTAATTCATGATCTTTTTTTTTTAAAATGTCTCCTAGCCTTACAATTGCTTTTCCAATTTTAGGATTTGTACCCACAAGATCTTTAACCTCTGGGCCTAAAATGTCTAAATCCTCAAATAATTCATCATCAAGGATTTCGGACAAAGTATTTTCTAAGTTTAAATCTGTTTTTGAAGTTAATTGCGAAAGCTCAATGTTAAGTTTTTCACAAATTTTTAAAAGAAGATCTCCATCAATTTTCCTTTTTCCACCTTCAATTAGATTTAAGTAACTTGGAGAAATACTTAACTCCTCAGCAAGTTTATTAGCTTGAAGACCTAATTGTCTTCTAAAAGCCTTGATTTTTGGCCCAATTTTAAGATCTAATTGACTCATATTTTCTATTTGTAAATTTTGTAAATTTATTTTTACAAAATTTTTCTTTCATTTACAACACTTTTACACTTTTTTATAGATTTTGTAAATCCTGTAAATTATAAAGTTTACATGGACGAAAAATTAAAAAACAGTGAAAATGAAGCTCAAATCATAAGACATGAAGACCTTGCTAGACACAATAGCAGAGGAATCTACATGAGAGATGATCATTGTGATTGGGGTTCAAGTGGAATGCAAGATCTGGTTGAGACTCTAAACGACTCAAACTAGTTCTAATTCATTCGACTTTATTCATTATTCATTTCTTACTAAGACTTTAACATCACAGGATTATTATAATGAGCGCAGAAAATATCTCATATGATTTAAAAAGATTTGCAGGAATAAAAAGGGACTATACTCCTGAAGAAGTTGAAAGACTTAGGGGATCCATAAAAATTGAATATTCTATATGTAAACAACAATCTACTAAATTGTGGAAACTACTTAACTCGGAACCTTATGTGAATACATTAGGATCTTTATCCGGTAACCACGCAGTTCAACACGCAAAAGCTGGATTAAAAGCGATTTATTTAAGTGGCTGGCAGGTTGCAGCAGATGCTAACAGTGCTGGAGAAATGTACCCTGATCAATCTCTATATCCATATGACAGTGCTCCAAAATTAGTTGAATCAATGAATAATGCTTTAATAAGAGCTGATCAAATTCAACATATGGAATTAAAAGATGGTGATATGAAGACAGAAAAAAGAGTTGATTATATGCTACCAATTATTGCAGATGGAGAAGCAGGTTTTGGTGGACCATTAAATGTATTTGAACTTGCAAAAAAATTTATTAAAGCAGGTGCTGCTGGTGTTCACTTTGAAGATCAATTAGCTAGTGAAAAAAAATGTGGTCATATGGGTGGAAAAGTACTTGTTCCAACTGGTACGATGATCAAAAATTTAAAGGCAGCAAGACTAGCTGCAGATATTGCAGATGTACCATTAATCATTTTAGCAAGAACTGATGCTAATGCTGCAAAACTAATTACTAATGATCATGATGAAAATGATAAAACTTTCCTTACTGGTGAAAGATCTCCAGAGGGTTTTTATTACGTAAAAGCAGGCATTGATCAAGCAATATCAAGAGGATTAGCTTATGCACCTTATTCAGATTTAATTTGGTGTGAAACTGCTACTCCTAATCTTGAAGAAGCTAAAAAATTTGCTGATGCAATTCATGAAAAATTTCCTGGAAAGCTTTTAGCTTATAATTGTTCACCTTCATTTAATTGGAAAAAACATTTATCTGATAGCGAGATTGCAACTTTTCAACAAGAAATAAGTAAAATGGGATATAAATTTCAATTCATTACATTAGCTGGATTTCATACTCAAAATATCGCTATTTTTGAATTAGCTGAAAAATATAAAAACGAAGGCATGACAGCTTATTCAAAAATTCAAGAACAAGAATTTGCTCGTGAGAAAGATGGTTACACAAGTGTCAAACATCAAAGAGAAGTTGGGACTTCTTATTTTGATGCTGTTTCAAACACTATAAGCAGTGGTAAAAGTTCAACAACAGCGATGGCAGGGTCAACCGAGTCCGAGCAATTCTAAAAACACGTTCCTCTTAATAAAATAGTTATCTAACTGGCCCAGAAGTGGGTCAGTTAGATTATTCATTTTGTCTTTAAATTATTTTTTTTTGAATAATCTTGTTAAAAATCTTAATTTCCATGAGATTATATTTAATAATCTTTTAAAATATAAACTGATAATAGTCTCATTTTTATATTTATTTACATCAATAATCTCGTCAATTTTAAACGAGCATGCACCCCTTATATCTTTGAAATTTTTTCCTCTGAATTCTGGAAACTTATAATAATAATTATTAGTAATGTGTTCAATGAAGCAATTGGGGTCAAGTTTGCTATCTATTTCAGGTAAGAGAGTTGCCTTGAAATAGTTAATATTTAAGGCATTGAAACCTATTGAGGATCTTTCAGTTATTCCATAATTGTGTCTAAAATTATGAACCTTTCTTTTGAAATTCCACCATTTTGAATTAATAAAATCATTAAATTGATTTTGATCATATATCCAAAAACAACAATAATTTTCTAAATCGTTTATAATAAAATTTTGTGAATTTAAGTTAAAAAATTTATTCAATTTTTCTGATATATGAATACTGTAATTTTCATTATCTTCATTGTTTTTTTCATATATCAAAAAACCTAGATTAAATTTATTTTCTGATAAACTTTTTTGGTATTTTAGATAATATTGTAAATTTCTTTCAGTAAATTTAATGTCATGTTCCAGATACATATAGTAATCATAATTACTTTTTTGTTTTTGCATTTCTGGCCTAGTTAGCCAAGTCAAATAGCCTTTTTCTAAATCATCATTATTAATTTGATGATTAATTACATTGGCATCTAATTCTTTATCATTTAAAAAGTTATTATGGGTATGTATGAATATATCTGTTGGAAGAGAAAGTTTTTTTAGATTTAAAATATTTTCCTTTAAATAATCAAATCTAGTTAAGTTTCTATATCCCTCTTTTTTTTCAGGATTTGGATTGTAAAAAGGTATATGAATAGATATAGACATTTTTAAAATTAAAATTATAAACAAATTTAACATTTTTAATAATGAAAAAAATATTAATAACGGGTGGAACAGGATATCTTGGTAGAAATTTAGCACTTTTTTACAAAAAAAAATATAAAGTCTTTATTGGTGCAAGAAACAATAAACAAAATTTTCTAGTAAAAAACTTAACAAATTGTGAAGTGGTTCCTCTTGATGTTTCTAATATTGAATCTGTAAATGATTGCTTAAACTATTCTAAGCCTGACATTGTTATTCATGCGGCTGCTACTAAATTTGTTGATCTATCTGAAAAATTTCCTTTTGAATGTATTGATATAAACATTGTTGGATCAGCCAACATAGCAAGAGCATGCATAAATAAAAAAATTCCTACAGTTATTGGTGTATCAACAGATAAGGCTTCGCCACCTATTAAAAATATTTATGGTTTAAGTAAATCATGTATGGAAAGACTTTTCTCATCTATTGAGCCTTATGGTAAAACAAAATTTGTCTGTGTTAGATATGGAAATGTGACATGGTCAACAGGTTCAGTGCTTCCTATTTGGAAACAAATGTTCAATAAAAATAAAACTATTTTAACTACAGGACCTAACATGAGAAGATTTTTTTTCTCAGTTGATGAAGCTGTAAGTTTAATTGATCAAGCGTTAAAATTAAAAAATAAATTAGCTGGTAAAATTCTCTCTGCAGAAATGAAATCATCAAAAATGATAGATATTTTAAAAGTCTGGATTAAAAAATTTGGTGGAAATTATAAAATAATTCAAACAAGAAAAGGTGATAGATTAGATGAGTATTTAATTGGAGAAGACGAATTAAAATACGCTGAAGTTTTAAAGATTAAAAACAAAAAATATTTTGTTATAAATTTTAATAAATTATCAAAAAGACCACTTAAAAAAATTGTTTCATCAAAAGATGCTAAAAAATTATTACAGTCTGAAATAGAAAAGATAATTCAATTTGGACTAAGATCTAATGAACTCTAAAAAAATTAATCATGCTTTTATTATGGCTGCTGGTCGTGGAACTCGGCTAAGACCTTTAACAAAAAAAATACCTAAAGGACTAATAAAATTTAAACAAACATCATTAATAGCAAATGGAATAAAAAAACTTAAAAAATATATAGATTTTATCCATATTTCAGTGGGTTATAAAGGCCCGATACTCGCTAAGCATCTAATAGAAGAAAAAGTTTCATCTATCATTAATACAGATAAAAAAGGAAACTCATGGTGGATTTTTAATTCAATATTTAAATCTTTTGACTCACCTTTGTATGTTCTTACCTGTGATAATGTTACTAATATCGATTTTAAAAAAATTGAAAAAGACTATTATAAAAAAGGTCAGCCTATGTGCATGATAATACCTACAAAGCCAATTAAAGGTTTAGCAGGAGACTACATATATAGAAAAAAAAATATTATTCAAGGATTATCAAGAAAGGTTAAATCAGATATTTATTGTACTGGCATTCAAGTATTAAATCCAAAAAAAATAAATGATAAGATTAAGTCAACAGACGATTTTAATATTCTTTGGAAAAGATTAATAAAAATTAAACAGCTATATGTTTCTGATGTTATGCCAAAAAAATGGTATACTGTAGATAACGTAGACAATTACAAAAAGTTAAAAAAAATTTTCAAATAAAAGATGATAAATAAAAACTTCGGTTTTGGGACGCAAATTAGAAAATCTCCATATTTTGACTCTACTGTAAAATGGGGAGCAACAGGATTTTCTGTGTATAATCATATGTACATTCCAAGAGATTTTGGAAATCCTGAACAAAATTTTTGGAATTTGATAGAAAAATCTATACTTTGTGATGTCGCTGTTGAACGACAAGTAGAAATTACTGGACCAGATGCATATAAATTCACTCAATTACTTACCCCGAGGGACCTTTCTAAGTTATCAATTGGTCAGTGCAAATATGTTTTAATTGTAAATGATAAAGGGGGAATAATTAATGACCCTGTACTTTTAAGATTAGGAGAAAATCATTTTTGGTTATCACTTGCTGACAGTGATGTTTTGTTGTGGGCGCAGGGAGTAGCTATTAATTCAGGTTTGAATGTTAAAATTGATGAACCTGATGTGTCACCACTACAACTCCAAGGCCCTACTTCAGCTGAAATAATGATTAAACTTTTTGGTGAAGATATTAAAGATCTTAAATATTATTGGTTTAAGGAATGTAAGCTGGATGGAATTCCATTAGTTGTTTCAAGAACTGGTTGGTCTAGTGAATTTGGATATGAAATATTCTTAAGAGATGGGACTAGAGGAAATGATCTTTATGAAAAAATAATGAAAGCAGGTAAAGAACATGGATTAATGCCTGGGCATACATCTTCTATTAGAAGAATTGAGGGTGGAATGCTTTCTTATCACGCTGATGCAGATATAGAAACCAATCCCTTTGAATTAGGTTTAGGTAGATTGGTTAATTTAGATAGTGACATTAACTTTATTGGTAAAGAGGCTTTAAAAAAGATTAAACAAGAGGGAATTAAAAGAAAACAAGTTGGTTTAGAATTAGATTGTGAACCATTGAAGGGTCCGAATACAACTTTTTGGCCTGTATATAAAGATCAAAAAAAAATTGGTAAAGTGACCTCTGCAGTTTATTCACCTAGACTAAAAAAGAATATTGCACTGGCGATGGTTGAAATTAATCATTCGGATATTGGGAATAATTTAAAGATTATTAGTAATAGAGAAATTAATTCTAAAATAATTGAAAAGCCTTTTTACGATCCAAAGAAAAAAATCGCTTCTTCTTAAGATTTAATATTATACCCTTTTTTCAATAATATTGAGACTGCGATTACACATATTACTAAAAATGACACCATAGATCCTACACTTATCCAAATATTAAAATCTGATATTCCATAAAATGAAAATCTTAAGCCATCAATTAGATAAACCACTGGATTAAAATAAGAAACAGTTTGCCAGAAAGGTGGTAACATATCTAAAGAGTATAAGCTTCCCCCTAAAAAAACCATTGGTGTAATAACTAATGATGGAATGATAGACATTTGCTCAAAGTTTTTACTAACAACACCAATTAAAAAACCAAATAACGCGAAAGTGAAAGAGACCAAAATTAACAAGAATATCATTAACATTGGATATTTAACAGTTACCTCAGCAAAAAATGAAGCAGTGGCATAAATTACAGCACCTACGATTAAAGTTTTGGTGGCCCCTGCTCCTACAAAAGCCAAAACAGTTTCAAGTGTTGAAATAGGCGCTGCTAAAATCTCATTAATAGTTCCATTAAATTTTGGAAAAAATATTCCAAAAGAAGTATTACTTATTGATTGAGTAAGTAATGTAAGCATCAATAAACCTGGAACGATATATGAACCATAGCTTACACCATCAATTTTTTGAATATAACCACCAATCACTGAACCAAAAACAACAAAGTATAATGATGTGGATATTACTGGTGAGAGAAGAGATTGACCCACAGTTCTTAAGAATCTATTCATCTCATGAACATATATAGCTTTAAAACCATAATAATTAAATTTCATTATTCTCCCTTACTAAATTAACAAAAATTTTCTCCAGATTACTTTGTTCAGTTTTTAAATCTCTTAACTTTAAGCCAGTATCTTTTAAATCCTGCAATAAATCAGTAATACCAGTTTTTTCAGCTCCAACATTATAAGTATAGATTAAAGACATATGTTCTTCATCAATTTCAAGATTATATTTAATTAATTCTTTAGGAATTTCTGTAATTTTTTTCTGTAATTCAATATTTAATTTTTTATGGCCCATTTTTTTAATTAATTCTTTTTTATCTTCGACAACGATAATTTCACCTTGATTGATAACAGCCACACGGTCTGCAATAGCTTCAGCTTCTTCAATATAGTGTGTAGTTAAGATAATAGTGACTCCTGTTTTTCTTAAATTATCAACAACCATCCACATATCTCTCCTAAGCTCAACATCAACTCCGGCTGTAGGCTCATCTAAAAATAATATTTTTGGTTCATGAGATAAGGCTTTAGCAATTAAAACTCTTCTTTTCATTCCACCAGATAATTGTCTTAATCTTTGATCTTTTTTGTCCCATAAACTTAAATCTTTTAAAATCTTTTCTATATGTTCTGGTTTAGGTGGTTTGCCATACAAACCTCTAGAATATGACACAGTATCGAAAACTGTTTCAAAGGACTCTAAATTCAATTCCTGGGGAACCATTCCTATTCTAGATCTTGTTTCACGATAATCTTTAATTATATCAAAGCCATCAACTGAGATGGTGCCGGATGAGGGGGTAACAATCCCACAAATTATACTTATTAAAGTTGTCTTACCTGCACCATTTGGTCCAAGCATTGCAAGAATTTCACCTTGCTTAACTTTAAGATTAACTTTTTTAAGTGCATCAAAACCGTTATCATATACTTTTGAAAGATCGTTAATTGCTATTTGGTTTTCTGACATTAAGTCAGATATATAGACATTAATTCTACTAATACAATCAACTAATATTAAAACCTTTTAGCTTTAAAAACTATTAACGGTAAAAAAGTTGCAATTACAAAAGATAAAAATAATAAAGACTGTGACACAAAAGGTGCAAATAATTCTTTAGGTAATAGAATTCCAACTAATAAGCTCTTTGAAAAATCAGGAGTAGGAAACATTAAAAAACCTCCTATTAATCCAATAATAATTGATACATAGGCAGTCCTTTCATTAATACTTTTATTATAGAAACTGTAGAAAACCGTTAAGACAAAAGCACAACAGAATAAATCAGCTAATAAAAATAAATATAAAATATCAAATCCTTTGGAAGCAACGATAAAAGAAATTAGAGATAAAAACAAAATTATATATTTAGAAACGTTTAGGTAATTTGTTTTTTTTTCTAAATTAAATGTTGCTTTACCATCTACAACAATCAAACTTGATATTGCATTTACCAAAGTATCTACAGTAGAGATAGTTAATGCCAAACCCAATATAATCACAACAATAGAAAGTAATTCCGTTTGTTCTTTTAGTAACAATGTAAAAAAACCAAGATCTGGTCTAGTAGTTGGATCTATGGAGAAAGCAACCATTCCTGTAAACCCCATATAAAAAACTACAGGTATAATTATAAAAAAAGATATAATTAAACTTTTTTTTAAAGTTTCATAATTTTTTGCAGCATATACTCTTTGCCAATTTCCTTGGTGAAATAAGTTTGTGGCAGCTACTGCAATAAAAAAAGTTAAACCAGCCGTATAACTAGGTAAGTAAGATGGGCTTAAAAGTTGAGGATTTTTTTTTTTTATAAAATCAAAAGAAAATTCAGATCCTGTAAAAGATGTAATGTATGATACTGAAATCAGTAATAAAACTCCAATAACAACCATTTGTATATTGTCAGTAAATATTGATGCTCTTAAACCTCCATATAGAGTATAAGCAAGTGTAGACAATAATACGATTAAAGCAGTTATCCAAAGTTCAGTACCTGAAATATAATTAATTAGGACAGCCACTGCGGTAACTTCAGCACATAAAAAAATAAACATATAAAAAATAGTCATTAGCAAAATAAGTTTAAATAGACTTTTTCCAAACTTTTTTCTTGTAAACTCAATTAGTGAAGATCCTTTAGGGAATTCTTTTCTAATTTTTTTACCAAGGTATATTAAAAAAAACATTGGAAAGGCTGTACCTAATGAATATCCTATTATAGCTCCCATTCCTCCCCATGTTGAAGCAGATGCAGGGCCAAATAAAATCCATGCTCCTAAAGCTGAAGCAGTTAGACTTGTTGTTAAAGAAAATAATCCAATATTTCTATTAGCAATTAAATAGTTATTCAATCCTCGGTATTTTTTTGAATTATAAAGACCTAAAAAAACAAATAATAAACTTATAACAATTACTAATGTTAATGATGTTGATTGACTTATTAAAAATGATTTATTCATTGTTCTCCCTTTCTGAATTACCGGACAGGTTCTTAGGGTTTAATCTCAGTCTGTTATGACACCCCTTTAAAATTGGTTTATACTTTATTATCCATTATTTCAACCATACACTTAGTGGCATATTCACGCCATTCAGATGAGTTTTTACCTTTAAGACTGTTTAAGTGATTACGATTATTTTGAATATCTTTTTTATGTTTAGCTTTATCTTTTTCATCTAAGTTGGCTTCCATATTAGTCAAATTAGTTTCCATAGCATTAATCCAACTATTTCCAAGTTCGACACATTTAACATCATCTTTTTCATCACAAATTTGTTTAAAAAAATTAAAAATTACATCGTCTGTTTTGATTGAATTATTCACTAAACTTTTATCTTATCTATTTGAGCTTCAGCTTCTCTTATAGATTTTTCATAGTCCAAAGCCATTTGATCAGCACTAATAATCTCTACTTGATCAATTCCAAAAAAATTAAGAATAAATTTTAACCATGGTGTTAAAAAGTCTTCTTCACTATTAAGTTTTGTTCCTCCTGAAGTAATTACTAAATATGCTTTTTTATTCTTAAGAAGGCCCTCTCTTCTACCATTGGGTTTAAATTTAAAGGTTTCTCCTATTCGTGCAGCTAAATCTGACCAAGCTTTTAGAGTAGCAGGAGGACCATAATTGTAAATTGGGGCTGATATTATTATAATATCACTTTCTTTAAGCTCTTTAACTAATGTATCTGATAACTCAAACATTTTTTTATGATGTTCTGTTTGGTCTTTTTTATCAATTTTCATACCTGACTCGGTTAAACCAGAAACAAAAACCATTTCATTATCTAAATCTCTATAGATTATTTCATCTTCTGGTTTTTTTATCTTATTCAATAATTTTTTAGCTAAAGCTCTTGATGTCGAACCTTCTTTTCTTGCACTAGAGTCTATTTGATAAATTTTCATAATTTATTATCCAAAGCTTTGTAAGAATGGAAAAATATTTAATAAATAAAATCCTAAAGCTTGTAGTTGATTAGTTAATATCAAAATACCAGTAATTAAAAGAATTATTCCTCCAATTTTAGATACTAAATTAATATTTCTTTTGAAATTTTTTGAAAATATCAAAAATTTCTGCATTAAATAACCTGATAAAATAAATGGTATTGCTAAACCAAAAGAATAAAAGAATAAAAGCAAAATTCCTTTTATTATATTTTCCTCAGTGGCTGCTAAAACTAAAATAGATCCTAATATTGGACCTATGCAAGGTGTCCATCCAAAAGCAAATGCCATACCAATTAAAATTGGACTATAAAAATTTTTATTTGTTTTAGTTTCAATTCTTTTTTCATAATTTAAAAATTTTAAATTTATGATCCCAATAATGTGAAGTGAAAAGAGAATTATTACTAATCCAGCTGCTATTCGAAGTTCATTAGAGTTTTGAAGCAATACTTGGCCTAAGAAAGTAGATGCTGCCCCAAAAATTATAAAGACAATGGAAAAGCCAACAGTAAATAATATAATTGGTACTAAATTAATATTTTTTTTTTCAATTAATTCATTTATTGAGCTTCCTGAAATATAAGAAATATATCCTGGTATTAATGGTAAGACACATGGGGATAGAAAACTTACTAAACCAGCTCCAAAGGCAATAATTATTTCAAACATTAAATTTTATTTAAAATATTTTATCCTTTATATGAAAAAACTTTATGTTTTTGAGTTCCAAGATTATCAACACCTAAAACAACTTCTTCTCCACCCTTCAAAAAATGTGGAGGTGACATGTTTTCTCCCACTCCTGGTGGAGTTCCAGTACAGCAAATATCTCCAGGATGCAAACTCATACAGGAACTCATATAAGAAACTAAAGTTTTAATATCAAATATCATTTGTTCTGTATTTCCTGTTTGCATTCTTTTGCCATCAACATCTAAAAACATATTAAGTTTTTGAAAGTTTGGTATTTCATCCTTTGTAACTATATAAGGACCTATAGGGCCAAAAGTATCAAAACCTTTTCCTTTATCCCAGGTTAAACCTTTATTTTTTTGAAAGTCTCTCTCACTTACATCGTTCACCAAAAAAAATCCCAGCACATGGTCTAAAGCAGATTCTACACTAACATTAATTGCTTTTTTCCCAATTACAAAACCTAACTCCACTTCCCAATCTGTATGATTAGAACCTTTTGGAACTATAATTGGATCATTGGGTCCTGTTATACAACTGGTAAATTTAGAAAATATAATTGGTTCTTTTGGTATTGGTAAATTTTGTTCCTCTGCATGATCTTTAAAATTTAATCCTATTCCTATAAACTTTGATGGATTTGAAACACAAGCTCCGATTCTTGTGTTAGATTCTAGTTTAGGTAAACTTGAAATATCAGTTTTGTTTATTTTATCAATCGTATCAAAGTTTAATGTTTCAGGATTAAAATCAGTAATTAATGATGATAAATCTCGATAATTGTTATCCTTATCTATAATGGTTGGTTTTTCTTTTCCAATTTCACCTATTCTACATAACTTCATTTTTTCTCCTTTTATTAATAAGTTGCTCTTCCACCACTTAAGTCGAAAACTCCTGCAGTGCTAAAAGAGTTTTCGTCACTTACCAACCAACAAACTAAAGAGGCCAGCTCTTCTATTTTTGCAAATCTATTTCTTGGTATTTTGGATAGCATATAATTAATATGTTCATCTGTCATCTGGTCAAAAATTCTCGTTTTTGCTGCTGCAGGTGTTACACAATTAACAGCGATATTTTTATCAGCAAGCTCCTTTCCTAAAGATTTTGTTAATCCTATTACACCAGCTTTAGATGTGCTATAAGCACTAGCATTTGGGTTCCCTTCTTTTCCAGCAATAGAGGCTATATTTACAATTCTTCCATAATTATTTTTAATCATGTGTGGAACAATAGCTTTGCAACAATAAAATGTTGAATTTAAATTCAATTCCATCACTTTCTGCCATTCATCTAAAGGATAATCCCATACTTTAGTGTTCATCCCTGTCATCCCTGCGTTATTCACAAATATATCTATTTGACCCAATTTTTCCTCAAGTTCATCAACTGATTTTTTTACAATTTTGAAATCTGTTACATCGACTATTTGATAACTAAAATTTTCAGAATTAATTTCTTTTTTAGCTTTTTCAGCCTCATCTTTATCTATATCCCAAATTACAACTTTACCACCTGATTGAATAATTCTTTTTGTAATAGCTAAACCAAAGCCTTGAGCACCACCAGTTACTATCGCAACTTTATTTGTTAAATTATATTTATTCATACTTTTTTCTTTCTTAATAATGGAAAAATTAATGCAATAAAAGATAAAATGAAAAATGTAACAACTATTGGTCTAGTCAAAAACAATAACCAATTACCCTCAAATATTACCAAAGATTGTCTTAAGGTACCTTCAACTAATTCTCCTAAAATTAAACCTATTATTACGGGAACTACTGAAAAACCATAACGTCTCATAAAAAAACCAATTACTCCAAAGAATAACATTATCCATACATCTAACATTGATTGACTTAGTGAGTAAGTTCCACACACAGAAACTGCAAAAATCATAGGCCAAAGTAATTTGTTTGGCACTAAAGTAATTCGAGCAAATATTTTTGCTCCAAAAAACCCAAATATAAAAAATAAAATATTTGCAATCAACATTGACCCAAAAATACCATATAAAAATTCTGGTTGCTCTCTGAAGAGATCAGGTCCAGGTCTAACCCCGTGTATTATTAATCCAGTTAAAATTACAGCTGTCGTAGCACTTCCGGGGATCCCTAATGCTAAAGTAGGAACCATAGCACCGCCCGTAGCTGCATTATTTGCTGCTTCAGCACCTGCTATCCCTTCTACTGAACCTTTTCCAAACTCCTCAGGATTTTTAGACCATCTTTTTGCTTCAGAATATCCTATAAGAGATGCAACTGTTCCTCCTTCTGCTGGTAATACCCCAATAAAAGATCCAATTCCTGAAGATCTTAATATGGTTTTCCAAGTTTTTTTATAATCCAATAGTGATGGAAGTTTTACTGCTTTTAAAGCTACTCTTTTAAAAACTTGATCCAATAAAGTTGACTGAGTTAACATTTCACTTATTGCAAACAATCCCACAACTACAGGAATAAAACCTATTCCTTCCGACAATTCATTGATTCCATAAGTAAATCTTTCAATTGAAGTCATAAAATCTTTACCAATTGTAGATATTAATATTCCAAATGCTCCAGCTATTAAGTTCTTAATTGGGCTTCCTTCACCAATAGATGCGAGCATAGTTAAACCAAAAATTGCTAAAGCAAAATATTCAGGCTGTCCAAACTCATAAGCAAGCTGTGCAAGTAAAGGTGCAAAAAAAACTAAAACAACCACACTAAAAATACCTCCAATGGTGCTAGATACTGTTGCCATGCCTAAAGCTCTTCCAGCTTCTCCTTTTTGGGCAAGTGGATAACCATCAAGACAAGTTGCCGCCGCCGCTGGTGTTCCTGGAGTATTGATTAGGACTGCCGTAATCGCTCCACCATAAGTAGCTGAACAATAAATTGCTGTTAATAAAACAATCGCTGATAAAGGGTCCAAGGTCATAGTGAAAGGTAAAATTAATGCACCACCTGTAGTTGGCCCAAGGCCAGGTAGTACTCCAAGTATCAAACCAAATAATGTTCCAAAAACTAAAACAATCATTAATTTTGAACTCATTAAAGGTGCAAACATTAAAGAAAGATTTTCCATTTTATACTTGATAATAGATATTAGTAATTATACCAGGGGGGAATCTTAAACCCAAAATTGTTTCAAAAAAAATAAAAACAATTATTGGAAAAATTATACTCACTAATATCAAATAAAATAATCTTCTTTCACCCCAACAATAAGAAACAAAAATTGATAATAATGATATCGCTAAAAAAAAGTCTAGTGTTTTTGAAACAATAACAAATAATATAAAACTAAACAAAGTTAAGAAAAAAGTTTTAGGTAATTTTTTTTCAATTTTCCAAGGCTTTTTAATAGATAAATAAAAAACTATTAAAGTTAAACCAATTATTAAAAGCAATAATCCTTTTGGAAAGGTAGCTGGCTGTATACCTCTATTGAGAATTGGTGGTACAATATCAAAAGTAAAAGTGCTAATTAGTAAAATAGTAGAAACGAGAATTATTGTAAAAGAAACTTTAAATTCGTCTTTAAAAAAAAAGGGCAAACTTTTGTTTGCCCTTTTTTGCTTTTGTACATTATTCATTTTAAATGTACTTATTTTTTTGATTACTTTATGTAACCTAAAGCTTTAAGCTGTGCAGTCATTTCAGTAAGCATTTCTTCCATTTGCTTACCCCATTCATCAGCACCAACTACGCTTGATTCGTCAAGTCCAATTTCAGTTAAGAAATTTTTGTAATAGTTGTGACTCATAGCTTTCATCATTCCAGCTTCTAGTTCTTTTACTCTTGCAGCTGGAGCTCCTTTTTTAGTTACAAATCCTCTAACAGTAGATAAAGAAACAGGTATACCTAATTCTTTTGCTGTTGGAGAATCTCCAATTTTAGCCATTCTATTATTTGCTAATACAACAGAAACACATAAAGTTCCGTCATTAATTTCTGTTAATGCTTCACCTAAATTTAAAACACCTACATCAATATCTCCTTTGACTAAGTTCGTTTTAATAGGTGCTACACCTTTGTAGGCAACAATAGTTGGATCTTTTAATCCACCTTTTTTTGTGAAAGCAATTGCACTAACATCATCAATACCACCAACGTGAGTTGTTCCATATTTAAGTGATTTTGATTTTTGAACGCTAATAAATTTTTTAGCATCTTTGATGTCAGATTTACAGTTAACAACAAATAATTGTGGATCATCAGTACCTCTAGCTAGAGGTTGCATGTCGCTAATTTTAACTTTAGTTTTTCCTAAAGCCATAGAAACAGCATGACCAGTAGTCCATGTTAGAGTGTGCTGACCATCTGCTGGTAAGCTCATCATATAATCCATAGATACAGCTCCACCACCACCTTTTTTGTTAACTAATTGCATGTCTTGTTTAAGAACTCTTCTTGCTCTTAAAAGCATCATTCTAGTAGTAACATCAGTACCACCACCAAATCCAGCGTGAGTAATTGCTTGTATAGCACCATCTGCTCTTGCAGATACAGTCATTAAAGGTATTGCTATAACAAAAAATTCAGTCACAAAGAATGCAGCGGCTAAGAAAAGTTTAAAACTTTTTTTCATTATTTCCCTCTTTGGTTAATTTATAATTAAATATTTAAGCATAATCTGTTACAAAGTTTAAGAACAAAATGAGTAAAAATAAAATTAAAATTGCTATATTATTAGGTGATCCATCAGGTATCGGACCCGAATTGGTCTCAAAGTTACTATGTGAAGAAATTACTAACAAAGCAAACATAGTTTTAATTGGTGAAAAAAAAATTTTAGAAGAAGGAAATAAAATTTCTGGAAAATCACAAGATTTAAAGTTTGTTGAAAAATTTGAACAGATAAATTTTAATGAAGGAAATAAATTTTTTTTAGATATCTCAAAAGGTAAAAATCATAAATATAATTTATCTGAATGCTCAAAAGAGTCAGGAGAGAGTGTTCTAGAGGCTCTTAACTTAGCATTAGATCTTGCGAAACAAAATAAAATAGATGCTATTAACTTTGGTCCATTTAACAAGACAAGTATGAAATTGGGCGGAAATACTCATTCTGATGAACTTCATTTGATGGCTGAAAAATTAGATGTAAAAAATTTTTTCTGTGAATTTAATGTTGTAGACAACTTTTGGACTGCCAGAGTAACTTCGCACATACCCATTAGAGAAGTACCTGATCATGTTAAGAAAGAAAACATTATTAAACCAATAAAACTAATAAATAATGCAATGAAACTTAATGGAATTAAAAATCCTCGTGTAGCTGTACAAGCATTAAATCCTCATGCAGAGTTTGGTGTTGAAGAAAAAAATGAAATAATTCCAGCAATAGAAGAGGCAAAAAAACAAGGTATTAATGCAGATGGTCCTTTGCCATGTGATACTTCTTTTATTACAGCTTATAAAAATAAAAATCATGATTGTATAGTTGGCATGTATCATGATGCACTACAATCTGGTCTCAAAGCATTTGGTTTTGATAGAGGTGTTACAGTTCAAGGTGGTTTGCCACTACCTATTACTACACCAGCTCATGGTACTGCTTTTGATATTGCAGGAAAAAATAAAGCAAACTTAGAACCTACCTTGCAATCATTTAAGATAGCACTAACGATGGCAGAAAATAAATCTAAACAATGACACAAATTAAAGATATTAAAACTTCCATTTATAAATGGACAGGTGAAATAGTTCCACCAGCTCAAAATTTTTGTACAAACCCAACTGATGCTCTTAGAGAGTCTGGAGATAAGATGAAATCATTTAGATTTCATCAATGGATGGTATGCGAAGTTATAGCTGATGACGGAACTGTAGGCTTGGGTAATGCCGCGCTCGCACCAGAAGTAACAAAAAAAGCAATTGATTGTTATTTAAAAGATTTAGTAATTGGTGAAGACCCTTTTGATTACGATTATTTATGGGACAAAATGTATAGAAGCACTATGGCCTGGGGAAGAAAAGGAATCGGAATGATTGGAATTTCAGCAATCGATCTTGGAATTTGGGACTTAATGGGTAAATTAAAAAAAAAACCAGTATTTGAATTGCTCGGAGGTAGAACTAAAGATAAGATTCCAGTGTATGCCTCAAAATTATATAGCCAACCAATAAAAGATTTACAAATAGAAGCTGAAAAATATTTAAATGAAGGTTTTAAAATGTTTAAAATGCGCTTTGGTTGGGGACCTAAAGACGGAGTGGAAGGAATAAAAAAAAATATTGAATTAGTAAATGCTGTCAGAGAAGTGGTTGGATATGAAACTGATCTTATGCTTGAAGCTTATATGGGATGGGATCTAGAATATTCAAAAAAAATAATACCTGAGCTAATAAAATTCAAACCAAAATGGTTAGAAGAACCAGTAATACCTGATGATATTCCTGGGTATGCAGAATTAAATGCTATGGGAAATGTTCCTATTGCAGGAGGTGAGCATGAGTTCAGTTATTTAGGCTTTAAACATTTATTGGAACTTAAAGCAGTCAGTTTTATTCAATATGATGCAAATAGAGTTGGAGGTATAACACCTGGACATAAAATAAATACTTTAGCAGAAAAATATGGCGTGCCTGTAATTCCTCATGCAGGTCAAATGCACAACTATCATTTAACAATGGCACATAACAACTGTCCTTTTTCAGAATTTTTTCCTGTTCACCAAGTTGAGATAGGAAATGAGTTGTTTTATTATTTATTTAAAGGGGAACCTGAACCCAAAAATGGTTTTATTAATTTAGATGATAATACTCCAGGACTAGGGATTTCTATTAATGAGAAATATAAATCTGATTTTAAAATTGTGGAATAGTTAATTAACCTTTAATACCCATGTGAGTATATTTCACATTCAAATAATCCTTTATAGCCATAGAACCACCTTCTCTACCGTATCCACTTTGTTTAATTCCACCAAAAGGAGCTTCAGCAATAGCTATGAAACCAGTATTTACTCCTACTGTTCCAGTTTCCAATTGTTCTGAAGCTAAATGAGCTGTTTCCATAGAGTTTGTACAAACATAACTGCTTAATCCAAGTTCATGATTATTAGCTCTTTCAATAACTTCATCAAAAGATTTAAAAGAAAGCATTGGAACTAATGGTCCAAAAGGTTCTTCTTTCATTATGGTAAAATTGTCTTTAACATCGTCAAACACTGTTGGTTCATAAAAAAATCCTTTGTTGAAGCCTGCAGGTCTTTTTCCGCCAAGTAAAACCTTAGCTCCTTCTTTTTTAGTTTTTTCAACTAGAACTTCAATCTCATTTAATCTCTTTTGAGTTGTTAAGGGTCCTAGTTGGGTATCTGGATCCATACCATTGCCAATTTTTAATTTTTTTGTTTTTTCTACAAATAAATTAACAAATTCATCTTTTTTTTCTTCTTGGATATAAAATCTATTTGGAGATATACATACTTGACCATTATTTCTAAATTTTGCTGCAATTGCCATATCTGTAGCTTTTTTTATATCTGCATCCTTAAATACTATAAAAGGTGAGTGGCCACTTAACTCCATAGTTACTCTTTGAACTTTATCAGCAGCTTGTTTTAATATTAATTTTCCTACTCTTGAAGAACCGGTTATAGATATTTTTTTAATTATATCTGAAGCAATTAATTGTTGAGCAATACTTGGAGGATCTCCTGATAATAAATTTACAACACCTGGGGGAACTCCACATTCATTACAAATATCTACCATTTCCATAACAACCCCTGGAGTAATAACATCTGGTTTTATGATTACAGAACAACCTGCCGCTAAAGCAGTTGCTATTTTTCTAGCAGATAATACTGCAGGAAAATTCCAAGGAGATAATGCTGCTACCACTCCTACTGGTTGATAGTAAACATGAACTCTTGTGTCTTCAAATCTACTTTCAACAGTTTGACCAAAAATTCTTTTTGTTTCTTCTGCATTCCATTCAAAAATATCTGCAGCACCATTAATCTCTCCTTTTGCTTCTGCTAATGGCTTGCCAACTTCTAAAGTCATCCACTTAGCAAGTACATCTTGTTTTTCTCTCATCTTGTCAGCAATTCGTCTGATTATATAAGATCTTTGCCAAGGAGCAGTTTTCCTCCAAACCTCTAATCCTTTTTTTGCAGAATTTAACGCTCTATCAACATCTTGGGGAGTAGCCTTAGAAGCCTTACCAATCACTTCTTCAGTAGCAGGATTTATTACCTCATAGGTTCCATTGTCAGATGATTGTAGCCATTTTCCATCAATGAATTGACCAAATTTTTCGTACATAATTCTAACTTAACATTACCTCTGGTTGTGTCCACTATGTAATTTTTACACATTAAAAAAAATTGTTACAATGGTATTTTAAAAATAAAACAAAAGGAGTTGTATGAAAGCATACATAATGGGAAACTACACTGAAAAAGCATTTCAGGGTTTTTTAAAAGACCCAAAAACTGATAGAAAAGCAGTTGTAGAACAATTGACAAAAGCTATGGGTGGTACAATGCATAGTATGGATATTGTTAGAGGATCTTATGACTTTGTAGTTGTGAATGAGTTAAACAGTTTTGAAGATTTTGCAGCTGTTAAACTTGTAGTGGAAGCATCTGGAGCAGTTAAAAACTTAACTATGCTAGAGGCAATAGATTTTACTAAAGCAACAACTAAAGCAAGTGAAGTTGCTTCTGGTCAATACAAAGCACCAGGACAATAATTAATTTATACTTCCAGTACGCGGGCTGGAAGTAAATTATTTTATTTTTTTAGTTTTGAAGAAAATTTTAAATCTTTATTGTCAAAGTTTTCTAAATTACTTTTAATGTAATCATCCATTATTTGGATTTTTTCACTTTCAAATTCAGCAACTTTTCTTGTATTAAGGTCAACATACAATGCAAGCACCTCAATGGTTGATGCTAAAAATTTCTTTTCTTTGTGGATTATTTCCATTTTGTACTGAAGTCTTTTTTTATCATGATCGAAGTAAACTAAATTTACATCAACAACATCATCAATTTTCAACTCTTGATTATAAGTAATATTGGTTTCTACAATCATTGTACTTTTTCCAGTAGTTTTTGCTGAGTGTTCACCCATTTTAAAAGTATCATTTAAAACATCTGCCCCAAATTTATCAAATATCAAAAGATAATAAGAAACATTCATATGATTATTATAATCAATCCAATCCTTAATTATTTTTTGAGAACTTAAAAAAACTGACATGACTATTAGGATTTTGACTATTATTTAATGATTTGGATTATCGTTGTCTACTATGAGACATATTTCAGATTTTGTTAAAAATCTTCGTCCTGTACCGTTGTCTAAAGAAAACATTCCACCAATGCCCTTGACTGCATCAATTGTGAGATCTGTGTGTTTCCATTTTTCGTATTGATCAGCATTCATATAAAAAGGAACTCCACCAATTTCCCCTAATTTTATATCATTATCCCCTAAAGGAAATTCACCCTCTTGAAAACACATTGGCGCACTTCCATCACAACATCCTCCAGATTGATGAAACATTAATTTTTCTCCATATCTTTCTTGGAGTTCTGATAATAAATTTAGTGCTGAGTGTGTTGCTGATACTTTCATTTTTAATCTCTGGCCCATGATTACGAATCATGGACCAGTATATATTATTTGTTTAAAAGAAGCCTAATTTCTTTTCAGCATAAGACACGTGTAAGTTCTTATTCTGTCTATAATGACTAAGCATCATTTTATGAGTCTCTCTTCCAACTCCTGATTGTTTGTAACCACCAAATGGTGAGTGAGCTGGATAAGCGTGATAACAATTAGTCCACACAATTCCTGCTTGTATTGCTCTACCCATTCTATAAGCAATATTACCATTTCTAGTCCAAACACCTGCACCTAAACCATAAAGAGTGTCATTAGCAATTTCTAATGCTTCTGCTTCATCTTTAAATTTAATTACAGATACTACAGGGCCAAATATTTCTTCTTGAGAAATACGAGATTTGTTGTTGGTTTCAAAAATTGTAGGCTGGATATAATTTCCTTTTTCCAATCCACTATTAAGTTTACCAACAGCACCACCTGCAAGAACTTTTGCACCTTCTTTTTTACCAAGATCAAGATAAGATTTAATCTTCTCCATCTGCTCAACTGAAGCTTGGGCTCCAATCATGGTTTCCATTTTCAGTGGATTATCCTGAACAACTGCTTTAGTTCGAGCAATGCATTTCTCCATGAATTTATCATAGATAGACTCTTGAACTAATGCTCTGCTTGGACAAGTACATACCTCACCTTGGTTTAGATTAAACATTACAAAACCTTCAACACATTTATCTAAGAAGTCATCATCTTTTTCCATGATATCTTCAAAGAATATATTTGGAGATTTTCCACCTAATTCTAATGTGATAGGAATAATGTTTTGAGCAGCATACTGCATGATTAATCTTCCAGTAGAAGTTTCACCAGTAAAAGCAACTTTAGCAATTCTTTTTGAAGATGCTAAAGGTTTACCTGCTTCTAATCCAAAACCGCTTACTATGTTTACAACTCCTGGAGGCAATAAATCACCAATCAGTTCCATCATAACCATAATTGAAGCTGGTGTTTGTTCTGCTGGTTTTAAAACAGAGCAATTACCTGCAGCTAAAGCTGGAGCTAATTTCCATGTTGCCATTAATAATGGAAAATTCCATGGAACAATCTGTGCAACTACACCTAATGGTTCAGGTATATTGTAAGAGTATTGAGAATTACTAATCTCAGCAACAGAACCTTCTTCAGCTCTTATTACTCCAGCAAAATATCTCCAGTGGTCAATTACCAATGGTAAATCTGCTGCCATACACTCTCTTATAGGTTTTCCATTATCTAAACACTCAGCTGTAGCTAATAAATTTAGATTTTTTTCAAGAACATCAGCTATTTTCATCATTATATTTGATCTTGTAGTGATGTCAGTTTTTCCCCATGTTGTAAAAGCTGCGTGAGCTGCATCTAATGCTGCCTCCACATCTTTTTCATTTGATCTTGCAACTGAACAGATAGTCTCATTTGAAATCGGGCTAGGATTATCAAAATACTTGCCTGATAAAGGTTCTACAAATTTTCCGTTTATGTAGTTTCCATACTTTGATTTGAATGGAAATTTTACCTTTAAATGAGATGTATCTAAAACAGATGATAATTTCATTGCTTCTGCACTCATTTTTTTTCTCCTCTTTTTATTGTTAGTTTGGTTTATGTTATTGTTTTTTCTAGATCTTTTTAAACGTTTCTTGGTCGCAGTTTTTTTTGCAACTTTTTTTATCGTTTTTATTTTTTCTCTAGATGATTTGACCAATTTTAATTCTTTATTTTTGGTCTTTTGTTTTGCTATTTTTTTTCTTTTAATAGCCATTATTCATTTAACTAGATATTGTTTAGAGTTACTATTTTTATTAATTATTATTTTCTACCTATAATTGTAAAATACCATATATTGTGTTTGCAATTTTAATTACTAATATTTTTTATATGGATAAAAATTTTTTTAAAACAACAAGGATATTAGATGGTGGAATGGGTCAAGAACTTCTTAGCAGAGGGATGAAGCCTAAAGGAACCTTATGGAGCGCTAGTGCACTTTTAGATGAAAATTATCATGATCTTTTACTAAATGCCCATTTAGATTATATCAAAGCAGGAGCAGAGGTTATCGTTACAAATACATTCGCAACTAGAAGAATTAGATTAGCAGAAAATAAAGTTGAGCATAAATTAAAGTATCTGAATACTAAAGCAGGTGAAATTGCAAAAAAAACAAAAGATGATTACCCAAATATTTTGATTGCTGGGGGGCTTCCTCCTCAAAATTCGACTTATAAAGCTGACGATAGATCCGAAGATATAATAAAAGATGATTTTTATAATCAAGCAAAATTAATAGACCCATTCATTGACTTTTTTTATTTTGATGTTTTGAGCAGTATTAAGGAGATAAATATTGCAACCCAAAGTATTGAAGAATTCAATAAACCTTATTTGATAGGGGTACATATTTCTGAAGGTACTAAATTACCTAGTGGTGAAAAAATTTCAGAACTAATAGATAAATTAAAAAATCAAAAATTACTTGGTGTTATTCTGTCTTGTGTTTCGCCTGAAAACTATAAATTAAATTTAAATGAAATTAAAAGCTTAGGAGTTCCATTTGGATTTAAATTAAATGGATATTTAAAAACTTTACCATTATCTAATAATAACAAAACTAGTAATAAAAATGATTTCTTACAACCAAATGAGTTTTTAGGTAAAAGAAAAGATTTATCCCCTAATAAAATGCTAGAGTTTGTTAAAGAGTTTAAAGACTCTGGGGCTACAATTCTAGGTGGGTGTTGTGAAACATCTCCAGCACATATTGAATCATTTGCATCACTTAAGTAATTTTTTGTTGTCTGCTTTTTTAACAAAATAAATACCAACTGAAACTGCTATTAGAGAAATTAATACTTTAGTGGTAATCAATTCTTTCAAGAATATGTAACTTAAAATAGTACCAAAAATAGGAATTAAATAGGAAACTTGAGATTGAAAAATTAATCCATTATTAACTAAAACTCTAAATCTAAGTAACCAAGCTAGACCTGTTGAAACAAGTCCTAAATATATTACAGAAATAGTTGAGTCCAGTCTTGGAGATACATTCCAAGGTTGTTCAATAAAACTTACAAATGGAATTAGAATAATTGTAGCCCAAATTAAAATTGAACCAGTTACATTTTCATTCTTTTTCTTGCTGATTTTTAAAGTTAAAACTCCACCAATTACATAACATGTAGAACCTAAAAGAATTAAAAGAGCTGACACAAAATTATTTTCATCAATTAATAAGTTGTCTGAAAATAAATAAAGTATGCCAGAGAAACCAATCAAAATTCCAAAAGTTTTTATAAAATTAAATTTTTCATTATTTGTATAAAAATGACCCAGCACAGTCGAACTAAGAGGTGTAGTAGACATAAGAATTGCTGCAAGATTACTCTGGACTGATTTAATTCCATAAGCAATGAGGAAAAAAGGAGCTACTAAATTAATGAATCCTATTAATGCAAACCAATACCAATCTTTTGAAAATGCTTCTATCTTAATGTCTTTATAATAACAAAGTAGTAAAACAGGTATGGCTCCAAAAAAAACTCTGAGAAAAGCAATCGTCACTGGCCCAAAAGAGTAAGTAGCAATTTTAATATTAAAAAAAGCTGAAGCCCAGATCAATGCTAACAAAACTAATAATATATAATCTAGAAATTTTGGTTGTCTCATTCTATTAACTGTTTAATTGATCCTTTAGTAATTTTATTTAAGTCTTTGAAGCTAATTTTGAATACACAATTAGGATGGCCTGCTGCAGCAAATAAATAACTAAATCTTTCTAAAGAACTATCAATTAGAATATTAGTTTCATTTATATGACCAATTGGAGAAACACCTCCTATTGTGAAACCTGTAACATTTTTTACATCATCAGCTGAAGCCATAGATGCATCTTTTATATTAAGAATTTTTTTAATTTTATTTAAAGAAACTTTTTTGTCTCCAGCTACAAGGCACAGAGTATAATTTTTTTCTGTTTTAAAAAGTAAACTTTTAACAATTGAACCAACTTCACAACCTAAAGATGAAGCAGCTTCTAAAGCTGTTCTTGCTGAACTATCAAGTAAAATCACTCTCTGATTTTGATCAAATTCCTTCAGTAATTTTTCAACTCTTTTGACAGGCTCTTTGAGTAATAAAGTCATTATTCAACTTATAATTGTTAGTTATTTTTAACATTTAATTATACACTCATGTAAAAAATGCATAGGTGTTATTAAGTAAAAGAACATTCTTTAACAGTCTTTATTTGGTATCACAAGACCCAGAATTATAAAGGAGATCACATGAGCGCAAATGATATATTAAAAACTATCAAGGATAAAGACATAGAATATGTAGATTTGAGATTTACGGATCCAAGAGGTAAACTTCAACATGTAACCATGGATGCTAAAATGGTCGATGATGAAATGTTGAATGAAGGTATATTTTTTGATGGTTCATCTATAGCAGGTTGGAAAGCTATTAATGAGTCTGACATGATACTTAAGCCTGATTTATCAAGAGCAATTGTAGATCCTTTTACGTCTCATAACACTATGAATCTTTTTTGTGATATTTTAGATGCAATTAAAAAAGATCCTTATGAAAGAGATCCAAGAGGAACAGCCAAAAAAGCTGAAGCTTATTTAAAAAGTTCGGGTATTGGAGATAAAGCATTTTTTGGACCAGAGGCAGAATTTTTCGTATTTGATGATGTAAGATTTAAAAATGATATGAATGAAACAGGTTTTAAAATTGATAGTAAGGAAGGCCCTTACAATTCTGGAAGAGAATATGAAAATGGAAACATGGGTCATAGACCAGGAATTAAAGGTGGTTACTTCCCAGTTCCACCGGTCGATAGCGAACAAGATATGAGAAGTGAATATTTAAAAGCAATGAAGGACATGGGTATTAAAGTTGAAAAACATCACCACGAAGTTGCTCCAAGTCAACATGAGCTTGGAATGTATTTTGGAACCTTAGTGGATCAAGCAGATAATTTACAATTATATAAATATGCTGTTCATATGGTCTCTCATTCATTTGGTAAAACTGCAACTTTTATGCCTAAACCTGTTAAAGGTGATAACGGTTCAGGAATGCACGTACACCAATCAATTTGGAAAGGTGACACTGCATTATTTTCTGGTGATAAGTATGCTGGTTTATCCGAAACTGCATTACATTATATTGGTGGAATCTTAAAACACGCTAAAGCTATAAATGCATTTTCTAATGCAACAACTAATAGCTACAAAAGATTAATTCCAGGATTTGAAGCTCCTGTTTTATTAGCTTACTCTGCAAGAAACAGATCAGCATCATGTAGAATTCCTATCACATTAAGTAAAAAAGCTGCAAGATGTGAAATTAGATTTGGTGATGCAGCAGGTAACCCTTATTTAACTTTTGCTGCTATGCTAATGGCTGGTTTGGATGGAATTAAAAATAAAATTGATCCAGGTAAATCATTCGATAAAGATCTTTATGCATTATCAGAAGATGAAGTTAAAAAAATTCCAACTGTTTGTGGATCTCTAAGGGAAGCTATGGAAAGTTTAGATAAAGATAGAGATTTTTTAAAAGAAGGAAATGTTTTTACTGATGATCAAATTGATGCTTATATCGCATTAAAATTTGAAGAAATACATAATTTTGAACACACTCCTCATCCGATTGAGTTCGAAATGTATTACAGCTGTTAAATATTACTGTCTAGTTTTAGCAATTTTATTTTTGCCAGAACCTCTTTTAACAATGTAATCTTGAGTTCCGTTTGCTCCAGTTTCTACAGATTTAATAAGCGATCTTATAAAACCTTTTCTCTTTTCTTTTCTGTCTTCACTATTTAGCAAATTTCTAAATTCAAAAACGTTCATACATAGAATATATCCTATCTATGCATTTATTGCAATGCTGATATGTTCAAAATGGGACTATACTTTAAATGACTCTCCGCAGCCACAGCGCTCGGTTTCATTTGGGTTGTTAAAAACAAATGTTGAAGAAAAATCCTCTTTCTTATAATCCATCTCTGTTCCTAAGAGATACATAACTGCAGTTGAATCGATATAAACTTTAACGCCTTTATCTTCTATTACCTCATCATTAGGATTAATCTCTTTTGAATACTCCATAACATATGACATCCCAGCACATCCTCCAGACTTTACAGAAACTCTCACTCCTATTGCATTTTTTTCAGCACTAGACATTATTTCTTTTATTCTTGAAGCAGCATTATCACTTAATTTAATTATTGAATTCATTATAAATTCAACTCCAATTTAGCAGCATCAGACATCATATCTTTTGTCCAAGGTGGATCCCATACCAATTCTAAGTCAACGTCCTCTATCTCCTCTACTTGCATAGCACCTTCCTTTACCTCTTTAGGTAAGCTTTCAGCCACAGGACAGTTTGGAGTAGTTAAAGTCATTTTAATTTTTGCTTTTTTTTGATTTACTTGAACATCGTAAATTAGACCTAGATCATAAATATTCACTGGAAGCTCAGGGTCGTAAATCTTTTTTATTTCTTTAATTATTTTATCTTTTATTTCCATAAAATATCATTTTTCTGTACTAATTTCTTTTCCATTGTTCTCCATTGCTGAGACTAATGTATGCCAAGATAATGTAGCACATTTTACTCTCATTGGGTATTGTTTAACACCTGACAAACACATCAACTTTGTTTTATCATCTTCCTTTAATATATTAGATTTCAGTTCAGGGTTTTCTTTTATCATTCCTAAAAAATCTTCAATAATTTCTTTAGCTTCATTATCACTCTTACCTTTCATTAAATCTGTCATAATTGATGCTGATGCCATTGAAATAGCACAACCACTGCCTTCAAAAGAAATGTCTTCTACTTTTCTTTGATCATTTAATTTTAAATAAATATGTACATTATCTCCGCATAATGGATTATTTCCTTTAGCATCTTTATTAAAGTTATCAGTCTTGCCTAAGTTTCTAGGATTCTTGCCGTGTTCTAATATTATTTCTTGATATAATTCTTTTAAATTCATTTTAAATCAAAAATCTTTTTACATTTATTAATTGACTCATTTAGTTGGTCAAAATCTTCTTTTGTATTGTACACACCAACTGAAGCTCTAGCACTTGCTGGTATTTCTAATTTATCATGAAGTATTTGACAACAATGATGGCCAGCTCTAATTGCTACACCGTCCTCATCTAAGATTGTAGCAATATCGTGTGGGTGTACACCTTCAATCGTAAATGATAAAACTCCTCCTTTATTTTTTGGGTTACCAATTATTTTTACTGAGTTATTTTTTCTTAAAACTTCTTGACCATACTCAATTAATTCTTTTTCATGTTTTATTATATTTTCAATACCAATATTTTCTAAAAATTTAATTGACTGGTCAAATGCAATTACTTGTGCAGTAGCCATTGTTCCTGCTTCATATTTATTTGGTAAATCTCCATAAGTAATCCTATCTTTCTTTACTTCTTTAATCATTCCTCCTCCACCTTGATAAGGTGGTAATTCCTCAAGCCATTTTTTTTTACCATATAAAATTCCTAATCCTGTTGGTCCATACATTTTATGACATGAGATTGCATAAAAATCACAATCAAGATCTTGAACATCTATTTTTAAATGTGGGGCACCCTGACACCCATCTACTACTACTATAATTCCTTTGGAGTGAGCAAGTTCAGTTATCTCTTTGATTGGTAGTATTGCCCCCGTAACATTTGATAAATGATTAACTGCTATTACCTTAGTTTTTGGTGTTATCATTTTTTCAATATTCTCAATTGGAATTTCACCTTCATCATTAATTTCTGCAAAATTAATCTTTATATTTTTTGATTTTCTTAAATAATGCCATGGCACATAATTAGAATGATGTTCTAGTTCAGTTAATAATATTTCATCCCCCTCATCTAAGTATTTTTGTCCTAAAGTATTTGCTACCAAATTAAGTGCTTCTGTTGCACCTTTTGTAAAAACAATCTCATTTTTATCTTTTGCATTAATATATTTTTGAACTGATGATCTTGTATTTTCATATAAATTAGTGGCAGCTACAGCCAAATAATGGATGCTTCTTCCTACATTAGAAAATTGTTTTGTATAAAACTCGTTTATCCTATCAATAACTACTTTAGGTTTCTGCGAAGAATTAGCACTATCTAAATAGACTAAATCATTATTTTGTATTTTTTCATCAAATATTGGAAATTCTTTTTTAATATCGTCTATATTCATTCTTTTAATCCAATCATATTTTTAACTAAATTTTTAATTTCTGTATCTGTTATTTTTTCAACCACATCTAACAGAAAACCATTAATCAAAAGTTCTTTTGACTGTTGATAATTCAATCCTCTAGACATTAAATAAAATATTGAGTTTTCATCAAGACTTCCTGATGCAGATCCATGAGAACATTTTACATCATCAGCGTATATTTCTAGTTCAGGCTTAGCGTTAAATTCGGAAGTTTCATCAAGTAAAATTGCTTTACTTAATTGATATCCGTCAGTTTTTTGTGCTTTTGAGTCTACAAATATTTTGCCTTGATAGGCAGATTTTGAATTTTTTCCTAAAACACTTTTTATCAATTGATAACTTTTTGTATTTTCAACCAAATGGTTAATTATTGTTCTTACTTCATGATGTTGCCCATCATTTAGTGAGAAAATACCATTAACAAATGCTGAAGAATATTCTCCTTTTAAGTTACAATTAATTTCATTTTTTGAAAAATTCGATCCTGAAGATAGAATAAAAGTCTCTGAAACACTGTTATCGTCTTGTTCAATATTATTATAGGAATATCTGATATTTTTATTTTGTACTTTATCAATCTTATAATTTTTTAAAATAGCATTTTCTTTCAAATCAAAATTATAAAATATATTGATGAAATTATTTTCTGCTCTATCGTTAAACAAGTCTATTAATCTTAAAGAACTATTTTGTTCTAGTTGAAATTCTAGTTTTAAATTTATATTTCTAGATGTAATTTTATTACTTGTAGAGTGATAAACAACAAGAGGTTTTTTCAAAGAATAATTCTTTTTTACAGTAATTTTGTAACATTTATTTGTGAAAGCATTATTTAAAGATAACAGAGAATTATTATCTTCTGATCTATTCACAAATTTAAAATCATCATTAATTTCTATCTTGTCATGATCTTCATGAGTAAAATCAACCTTCTCCACTCTTCCATTTATGAAGACAATTTTATTATGCTCTAAACCTTCTACAAAAATTGAGGTGTCAATTTTGTTAGGAAAAGAATAATCGTTATAAAAACTTAATTCACCAATATTTTTTTTAATAATTTGGCTTAAGTCTGAAAATTTCCAGTTTTCAAGTTTTCTAGTTGGAAAACCAGTTTTTAAAAATTTATTTAAATGCATTTTTTTTAATTCAACATCTTTTTCAGAAAAAGCTGAGGCCTTAACTATTTTTTCAAAATCTGTTTTAATTTGTTCAGTCATTTAATTAAAATTTTCGTATCCTTTTTTTTCTAATTCTAATGCAAGTTCTGGTCCTCCAGATTTAATTATTTTTCCATTCATTAGTACATGAACAAAATCTGGTTTAATGTAGTCTAGTAGTCTTTGATAGTGAGTGATTATTAAGAAAGAATTATCTTTACTCCTCAATGTGTTTACCCCATCAGATACGACCTTTAAAGCATCAATATCTAACCCTGAATCAGTTTCATCTAAAATAGACAACTTGGGTGATAACATCGACATTTGTAAAATTTCATTTTTCTTTTTTTCACCTCCAGAAAAACCAACATTTAATTGTCTATTTAATTTTTCTTCATCAAATTTTAATTCTCTCGCTTTTTCTTTTACAAGTTTTAAAAATTCAATTGCATCAAGTTCTTTTTCTCCTTTTGCTTTTCTTATGGCGTTTAAAGAGGTTTTTAAAAAGATATTTGTATTTACACCGGGAATTTCCAACGGATATTGAAATGCTAAAAATATTCCTTTGTGTGCTCTTTCCTCAGTTTCAAGCTCAAATAAATTATTATTCTCAAAAAGTACTTCTCCAGATATTTCATATCCTTTCTTACCAGATAAAATGTTTGATAATGTGCTTTTACCGGAACCATTAGGACCCATAATTGCGTGTACTTCACCAGGATTAATATTAAGTGAAAAATCTTTTAGAATTGATTTATCCTCAATGTTTGCACTTAAATTATTTATTTTTAACATTAACCAACGCTCCCTTCCAAGCTAATACCCACTAGTTTTTGTGCCTCTACAGCAAACTCCATTGGTAATTGTTGAAGTACTTCTTTACAAAATCCGTTTACAATTAATCCAACAGCTTCCTCTGAATTTAAACCTCTTTGCTGACAATAATGCAGTTGTTCTTCACTTATTTTAGAAGTCGTAGCTTCATGAGCAATATTTGAGTCAAAATTTTTATTTTTAATATACGGTACAGTATGAGCTCCACATTTATTTCCCATTAATAAAGAATCACACTGGGTATAATTACTCGAGTTTTTTGCCTTTGAATTAATGTCAACTAATCCTCTGTAAGTCATATCTGAAAATCCTGCACTAATACCTTTTGATATAATCTTACTCTTTGTATTTTTTCCTAAATGGATCATCTTAGTTCCAGTATCAGCTTTTTGATGATTATTAGTTATCGCGATCGAATAAAATTCACCTATTGAATTATCTCCTTTTAATATACAGCTAGGATATTTCCAAGTTATAGCTGAGCCAGTTTCTACTTGTGTCCAAGAAATTTTAGAATTTTTGCCTTTGCACAACCCTCTTTTAGTTACAAAATTATATATTCCTCCTTTGCCATTTTCATCTCCTGGATACCAATTTTGTACTGTTGAATATTTTATCTCAGCATCGTCAAGTGCAATTAATTCTACATTGGCAGCGTGTAGTTGGTTTTCATCTCTCATTGGTGCCGTACACCCTTCTAAATAACTTACATAACTTCCCTTATCAGCTATAATCAAAGTTCTTTCAAATTGTCCTGTCTCTGATGCATTAATTCTAAAATAAGTTGATAGTTCCATTGGGCATTTAATTCCTTCTGGGATGTAGACGAATGATCCGTCGGTAAATACAGCAGAATTTAAAGTTGCAAAGAAATGATCTGTTGTTGGTATAACAGTTCCTAAATATTTTTTTACTAGATCTGGGTGTTTTTGAATAGCTTCAGACATAGAGCAAAAAATTATTCCCTGTTTAGTCAGCTCATCTTTAAAAGTTGTTGCAACAGAAACAGAGTCAAAAACAGCATCAACTGCAATACCATTTAACCTTGCTTGTTCTTGCAATGGTATACCAAGCTTTTTATAAGTTTCTAAAAGTTTAGGATCAAGTTCATCAAGGCTTTTTGGTTTATCATTCATACTTTTAGGTGCTGAATAATAATATAAATCTTGGTAATCTATTTTTGGATATTTTGGTTTTTGCCAATCAGGTTCTTTTAATTGTTTAAATCTTTCGAATGCTTTTAATCTAAAATCTAACATCCATTTTGGTTCCTTTTTAATATTAGAAATAAATTTAATTACATCTTCATTTAAGCCCCTGGGTGCTCTGATATTTTCTATATCAGTTGAAAACCCATATTTATAATCTTTTAACTTTTCTATATCTTTTTCTCTTTTATCCATTTTAAACTCTTCTCTCAGAATTATCTTTAACTAAATCTTCTAAACTTTTTTTATCAAAAAAATTATTAATATGATTTTCAAGTTCATCCCAAAGATTATGAGTAAGGCATTTTACAGCTTTGCCATTACATCCTTTTTTTGACTCTTTTTTACATTGAACTGTTTTTACTTTTTCGTCTACTGCCTCAAAAATATTTATAAGCTTTATTTCTTTAGCTTTTTTATTTAAAATATATCCTCCTTGAGTGCCTCTCACGCTTTGAACAATTTCTTTTTTTCTTAACTTTGAAAATATTTGTTCTAAATAATCCAAGGAAATTCCTTGTCTTAGTGAGATGTCTCTTAGAGAAACCGGATTGATATTATTAAATCTCGCCAGGTCTACTAAAGCCATTACCGCATATCTACCTTTTGATGTAAGCTTCATAAATCCTTATTTTACGGGGATATATATAAACCCGACTAAAATAGTCAAGTATCTAAGATAAAAAAAAGCTAACATTTTGTCACGCAGTTGTGATAAACCTAATTTTTTTTTGAGAATAATAATCAATAACAATTATGGATAATAAAATTTTAGAAATTTTCATTCCTGGTCCTGCTGGAAGATTAGAAGCTAAATATTTTAAAAGTAAAAAAAGTACTTCACCAGTAGCATTGGTTCTACAACCACATCCACAATACGGAGGAACGATGAACAATAAAGTTGTTGTTGAAACCTTTCATACGTTTATGGATAATGATTTTTCTGTTTGTCGTGTAAATTTTAGAGGAGTTGGTAAAAGTGATGGTGAATTTGATAATGGTCAAGGTGAATTAGCTGACGCTGCTGCAGCTTTAGATTGGTTGGAAAGAGAAAATTTTGATAACTCACAATGTTGGGTTTCAGGATTTTCATTTGGATCTTTAATTGCAATGCAACTACTGATGAGACGACCTGAAATAAATAGATTTATAGCAATTTCTCCACAGCCTAATGTTTATGATTTTTCATTTTTATCTCCATGTCCAACTTCTGGTCTTATGATATACGGTAAAAAGGATGAACTTGTACCTATAGAACATATAAATGAACTAGATAAAAGATTAAGTGCTCAAAAAGGAATTAAAGTAGAATTCCAATCAATAAATGATGCTAATCATTTTTTTTCAAAAAATGAATCTTCCTTGGTAAAAAGTTTGGATAGGTATATTAAAAAAGAAACTGCACTTTATTAAAAATTTTTAATTAAAACTCCACCAGTTGTTGGTGATTTACATTTAGTTGTACCTGGAAAAGAAATAGGTAAATTTAAAAAAGATCTTATAGCAAGATATGCAAATGCCTCTGACTCTATGTAATCTCCATCAACACTATAATCATCAATTGGTTGGATAATTAAATTTTTAGGTATTGTATTTTTTATTCTATCTATTAAATTAATATTTTTTCTTCCTCCTCCACAAATTAAAATTTTGCAAAGTTTGTCTTTTAAATCTTGCAAGAAATTTAAAAGTTCTATTCCTATTATTCTTGCTGTAAACTCAGTGAGAGTTGCTGCTCCATCATCTAAATCAAGACCTCTTACAAATCCTAGGCTGAAATCTTTTACGTCAAATGATGAAATTTTTTGGTTAGGCCTATTTTCAAAATTTTCTAGAGCTTGATTAAGAATTAAATCATTTATTTTTCCTCTTTTTGCTATATCTCCATTAAAATCGAATTTCTTCTTAATATTATTTCTTACCCATTCATCTATTAAACAATTGCCTGGACCTAAGTCTCTGCTTAAAAAACTATCTTTATCATAATCATTTATTAAAGTTGCATTTGCAATACCCCCTATGTTTAAAATACAAACTGGTAGATCAATCTTATTTTGTTTGATAATTAATTTGTGAAAAACTGGGGCTAAAGGAGCTCCTTCGCCACCGTTTTGAATATCATTTTTTCTAAAATTATAGATTACCTTTTTTTTAGAAAGTTGAGATAATAAGTTACCATCTCCGATTTGTTTGGAAATTTTTTCTAATGGATTATGATATATTGTTTGCCCATGAAAACCTATTAAATCAATATTTTTATCAATTGACTGTAAAATCTCGTTAGTAATCTTAGCGTGAAATAGGGTTATATCTTTTTCAAGAGAATAGATTTCTTTTTCATTTTTTTTTAGATCTTTTAATTGAGAAATCTTAGCTTTTAAATAGTGGAGTTTTTCATATATTTTTTGATCATATTTAAAATACTTATTTAATATATTGCTGTAATTATCTACTCCATTAGAGCTAATTATAGAGGCATCTACACCATCTCCTGATGTGCCACTCATTAATCCTAATGCTGTAAATATCTTTCCCATTCTTATTCTTTTTTAATAAAATTTGTATATTGTATAACTATAAGCTTATGAATAAATTTTTAAAAGAATTTAAAGATAGGGGTTATTTCTATCAATGTACCAACGAAGAAGATTTATCAAAACTACTGGAAAAAGAAAAAATTAAAGGTTACATCGGTTTTGATTGTACCGCAGAAAGTCTCCACGTTGGAAGTTTACTTCAGATAATGTGTTTGAGACTTCTACAAAAACATGGACACAGACCTATTGTATTATTAGGTGGTGGTACAACAAGGATTGGTGATCCATCTGGTAAAGATAAAACGAGAAAAATTTTAACTGAAAAGGAAATAGAAAAAAATATTAAAAGTATTGAAAAAATATTAAAAAATTTTTTAGATAATAAGAATCCAAAAACCAAACCTATATTTGTAAATAATTATTCTTGGCTTAAAAGCTTGAATTATATTTCATTCCTAAGAGATATTGGCAAACACTTCACAATTAACAAAATGCTCACTTTTGAAAGTGTTAAGGCTAGATTAGATAGAGAACAATCACTAAGTTATATGGAGTTTAATTATATGATTCTTCAAGCTTATGATTTTTTAGAATTAAATAAAAAAGAAAATTGTTCTTTGCAAATTGGTGGTTCTGATCAGTGGGGAAATATAGTTAATGGTACCGAGCTTATTAAAAGATACTCGAGCAAACAGGCCTATGGTTTGACTACCCCTCTGATTACTTTAGCATCAGGAGCTAAAATGGGCAAAACAGAAACTGGTGCAGTTTGGTTAGATAAAAAGATGTTATCATCTTATAATTATTGGCAATTTTGGAGAAATATTGATGATAAAGATGTAATAAAATTTTTGAAAATATTTACAGATTTAAGTATCGAAGAAATAGACAAAATTAAAGATGAAGATATAAATAAACTTAAGATTAGATTAGCAAATGAGACGACTACGATGCTTCATGGTAAAAAAGCTGCTCTAAATTCAGAACAGGCTGCCAAAGAAGCTTTCTCTGGAAATTTGCTTGGTTCTAATTTGCCTACAATAAAAATTAAAGCGAAGAATATTAATCAAACGATAACTGTTTTGGATTTAATAATTTTATCAAAGTTGGAAAAGTCTAAAAGTGAGATAAGGAGATTAATCAAAGGGAATGCCATAAAATTAAATAATGAAATGATATCTAATGAAAATTTTATTATTAGTGATAAATTATTCCAAAATAATTATTTAAAACTTTCTATAGGAAAAAAAAGACATATTAAAATTGAAAAAGACTAGTTTTTTTTAATTTTTTCTAAAGTTCTTGTAATAAATCTTGGAGTAAGTGTTTTGATAGGATTGACTGAAGTTTCAAGTTTTTTAGGAGGGCCTTTTATTTTAAAACTTACACCAAAAACGCCTTCCCCAGTTTTAGAACCAACTAATATTTTACCTAACACAGGTAAAGATCCTATTAACTTATTTACTGTAGTGGCTGGAACTAAGGTTCCTCTAAGACTTATAAGTTTATCTTTTTCAACATAACCATCCATTAAAATAGAAATTGCTGGGCCAATTGCATAGATTTCATCAATGATCATCCCATCTTTATTGCTTTTAAATTTCATCTCAAATTCATCAAATCCTATACCCTCACCCGATAAAATATCAGCAATTCCTTGTAGAGAAGCAAGAGTTAAGATTTTTGTTAATGCAGGTAATTCTTTTAAATTAAAATCGTATATCTTTAGTGTTGATGTGGACTCATTAAGCTTTTTTGAGCTGTAGAAATCAAGTATTCCATTATCAAAACCCTTAATAAATTTATATCTTTTTACAATTGGTTCAGCTTTATCAATATATAAAGTTGTAATCTTATTGCTGTCATTAGTATTGATAGTAAAATTTAACTTTTTATTATTAGGAAAACTTCCATTTAAGTTAGCTTTTACAATCTCTTTATTTTTGAAGATTATGTTCCCATTAAAATTAAATAAATCATACTCATTATCTAAAAAGATTTTATCAATACTAACTTCAATTGTAGTATCAATATTAAAAAAATTAGAATTTTGATCTTGAAATAATAAATCATCAACAAGACTATTTGCATTAAATGAAGGTCCTTTTAAAATATACTTATTCTTCATTGGGTAAAATTTAAGCTGGTTTTTTTGATTTTCTTGATCTGTATATTTTAAAGAAACAGTTCCGAGCTTTACTATTTCAAGATTCTTATTTAATTTAATATTTTGAGCTCTAATTCTATTTTCTTTCTCATTTATAAAAAAATCTTTAATTTTAATTTCATTTTTTTTATTTTTTGATCCTTCTAATTGTATTAAAACATTCTCTTTTTTATAATTTAAAGACTCTATATTAAAAGGATTGTCATTTATTTTTAGAGAGGTTTTAAAATCTAAAATATCATTTTTCTTGGCAATAGAATATGTAAGGGTATCTTTGTTATCTTGTATTAAAATGTTACCTTTTCCATCTAAATATATCTTATTTTTAAGATATTTGATTGATAACTTGTGATCCGATAAATTAAAATTTTCTTTAATATTTGGAAAAAAATTTTTTAACTTGAATTTGTTAATTACAGATAATTCATCAATTAATGTATCAGATTCTAAAGTAAAATTACGAAATTCAAATTTTTTATTTGTCTCAAATGAAAATCTATTTTTAGAACTAAATCTTAATTTTTCAAAATCAATATCTGAAAAAAATGGTTTAATAAACAAATCAAGATTTTTTTTATTAAAGACTAATTCTTTATGATTTATTTCTCCACTAACTGAGAAATCATCTTTATCTTTTTTTAATGATATATTTTCAGATAAAAATTTTAAATCATTAAGAGTGAAAGATATATCGCTTAATAAAAGGTTTTCTTTTTTATAATTAAATATTAAATCTAATTTTTGAAGGTTGTATTTCTTAAGTATACTTAATTTAGTATCTCTCAAGAAACCATTTATCTCATAATTGCTTTTAATATTACCATTAGAGTCGAATTCCAATTTAATATCACCAATTAAATAACCATTTTTAATAGTTTTCTCTAACAAAAATAATTCTGGTGAGTTTCTAAAAAATCTTAAAAATGAAATCAAGTTTCTTACTTCTAATGATTTTGTAGATATTTCTAAACTTTCAATAGAAAATTTATTTTCAATTAATGATTTAATAGAAATTTGAGTTTTTAAATTTTCTATTTCTACTGTTCCATTTTGATTTATTAATTTTGATCCAATTGTTTTGATATTAATTTTTAATTTAAATGGATCTAAAACTAACTTAATTTTTTTTAATTGAATTACAGTTTTTTTATCAATACTTTTAATCTTATCTTTTATTTGGTTATTAAACCTATCTGTTTCAATTCCTATAGTGCTTAAATAAGTTGTTACGATTAAAAGTATTAGAATTATTGATATAAAGATTTTTAAAATTATTTTCATTTAATTTGATATAAAGAGTGTTCTAAAAAGTCATCAATTTCGCCATCTAGAACTTTGTCTGGACTTGTATTTTCAAAATTAGTTCTATTATCTTTAACCAGTCTATATGGCTGTAACACATAAGATCTTATCTGGTGACCCCAGCCAATTTCAGATTTTGGAGTTTCTGTATTTTGACTTTCTTTTTCCTTTTTTTTAATCTCAAAATCATAAAGTCTTGCTTTCAACATATTCATGCAAGTTTCTTTGTTTTTATGTTGAGATCTTTCATTTTGACATTGTACAACTATTTTAGATGGTAAATGCGTAATTCTAACAGCACTATCCGTAGTGTTTACATGTTGACCTCCTGCCCCACTAGAACGATAAGTATCAATCCTTAGATCTTTATCAAGAATTTCTACATTTATACTTTCATCAACAACTGGGTAAACCCATATACTTGCAAAACTAGTATGTCTTCTTGCTCCTGAGTCAAAAGGTGAAATCCTGACCAACCTATGAATTCCTGACTCTTTTTTTAACCAGCCAAAAACATAATCTCCCTCAATTTTAATAGTAGACGATTTTATTCCAGCTTCATCACCTTTATGTTCACTAATTAGGTTTGATTTAAATTTTTTATTGTCAGACCACTTTAGATACATTCTTCTTAACATGTCAGCCCAATCCTGACTTTCAGTTCCACCAGCCCCTGCATGAATTTCAATGTAACAATCAAGAGAGTCTGCCTCATTTGATAGGAAACACTTAACCTCATTTTTTTTAACATCTTTTCTTAGTTCTTTTATATTATGCAATATTTCATTTTGTATAGTTTCATTATTTTCCTCTAAGGCTAATTCACTCAAATCATCTAAATCTTTTAATTTTTGTATAGAGGTTTCAAATGAATTTATTAGGTCCTCATATAATTTTTTTTCTTTTACGATTTTTTTTGAATTAGCTTTATCTTGCCAAAAATTAGACTCCAGCATTTTAGAATTATGGCCTTTTAACTTTATATAAATACCATTTTTTTCAAAGATACTCCTTAACTCTTTGATTGATTTTTTCTATTTCTTTTTTTGAAGTCTGTATATTTATGATCCATTAATAAAACTTTAATATATTATTTGTATCTAATCTATTGTTATTTGAATATAAAATCACTCCATCGATCACATTCGAACTTTTATATGCTTCTAAAATTGTATCTTTTGACGAAAACTTTGCTTTTTGTCCTGTTAAAGGATCTACTACCATCATAGTAATTCCTTCAGCAACTTTAAATGGTCTTGCTTCAGACTTTTTGATCGCTTTTTTAATAAAATTTTTAAATACAGGTAAAGCAGTTTTTGATCCTGTCTCAAATTTACCTAAAGGTTGAGGATTATCCATACCAACATAAACTCCTACTACTAAGTTAGAAGTAAACCCAATAAACCATGCATCAGTATTTTTATTAGTAGTCCCAGTTTTGCCTGCTAAATTCAAGTTTAAATTCTTTAATTTTTTTCCAGTTCCTCTTTTAACAGCTCCTTCTAATAAGGAAGTAATTTGATAAGCTGTTTGAGGTGAAAATATTTGTTTATAATTGTTTTTGATGTATGGATAATCCTTACCTGTAAATGAAATTTGATCACAATTTGCACAAGTTCTATTTTCATTGTTAAGTATAGTATTTCCCTCACTATCTTGAACACGATCGATTAAAATTGGTGAAACCAACTTTCCTCCATTTATAAAAGCAGAATATGCAGAAGTTAATTTCATTAAAGTAGTTTCTGCAGAACCAAGAGAAATTGATAAAAGTTCCTCAGGATTTTCATAAATACCAAGATCTTCAGAAAAACTTGCAATTTTATCAACACCTAAGCTCTGAGCAATTCTAACTGTCATAAGATTTCTAGATTTTTCTAAACCAATTCTTAAAGTAGAAGGCCCATAAAACTTTTTTCCATAGTTTTCAGGTTTCCACATTTTAAGATCAGAACCTTGGGCTAAAACTAATGGAGCATCTAAAACTAATGAAGAAGGAGTATAATTATTTTCTAGTGCAAGAGCATAAACAAAAGGCTTAAAGGCTGAACCCGGTTGTCGTAATGCTTGAGATACTCTATTGAATTCACTGCTCTTAAAACTAAAACCTCCACTTAAGGCTAAAACTCTTCCTGTATAAGGGTCCATTACTACAATACCACCATTAATTTTTGGAATTTGTTTTAAACTGTATTTATTTTCTTTAATGTGTTTTACATAAATAATGTCACCTATTTTTAATAATTCATTAAATTCTTTTTTTGTCCAAGAAATGTCTTGAAACTCTATAAACCCAGTAGTTTTATCTCTTATTTCTATTTCAACAGAAAATTTAGATATCTTTTTTACAATAGCTAAATTCCACCCTATTGAACTTTCCAAATCATACTTTTTTAAATTATCAGACCAATTTTTTAAATTATCTTTATTGATTAATGGCCCTCGCCATCCTTTTCTTTTATCATAGGCTACTAAACCATCTCTCAAACTATCTGTAGCAATTTTCTGAAGCTCTAAATTTATTGGAGTATTGATATTAAATCCTTGATTATAAACTTTTTCATAAGAAAGTAATTCAATAATATTCTTTCTTACGTCTTCAATATAATATTGTGTATCTTCTAAAAAAACTTTTTTTTTCTTTTTTAATATAATCTTTTTTTTTTTTAATTTGTCATATTCTTGAGAGCTTATAAAACTATTTTCAAATAAATTTTTTAAGACTAAATCTCGTCTAAATTTAGCTAATTCAATGTTTCTGTAAGGATTATATTTACTTGGGGCTTTAGGCAAGGCTGCAAGTAATGCTGCTTCCTCATAATTTAATTCTTTAATAGATTTATCAAAATACTGTAAACTAGCTGCTGCTACTCCATATGCTCCACTACCGAGATAAATTTGATTCAAATAGAGTTCTAATATTCTTTCCTTTGATAGAGCTCTCTCAATTCTAAAAGCTAAAATAGCTTCTTTAATTTTTCTATTAATACTCACTTCATTTGTTAAAAGAAAATTTTTTGCTACTTGCTGAGTAATTGTGGATGCACCTTCTAACCGTTTGGAAGTCATAATATTTTGAACGTTGTTTATGGTCGCTCTTAAAACTCCTTTGGCATCTACTCCTGGATGAGAAAAAAAATTTTTATCTTCTGCAGATAAAAATGAATTAATTACATTTTTTGGAATAGCTCTATAAGGAACAAAAATTCTTTTTTCTTTAGAAAAATCAGCTACAAGACTTCCATTACCTGAATAAACCTTACTCGATACTGGAGGTTTATAATTTTTCAAAAATTTATAATCTGGGATATTATTAGAAAAATTCCATAAAATCCCCAAAACAGTAATTATAGATAATAGTAAAAAACTAAGAAAACCAATGAATATATTTTTTATTGTTATGTTCATTTTGTTTCCATTATATATGAGAATTTGTTAAAGATAAGGCGTAACAATAAACAAAATTTTAAATTTAAATGAAACAATCAAAAAACACACTATGGAAAAAAATTTATATATTGATGCTTCGCATCCCAATGAAATTAGAGTTGTGCTTAAGTCAGATGAAAACATTGAAGACTATGAGTATGAAGGCTTAAAAAACAATCTAATTAAAAATAACATCTATTTAGGAAAGGTAAGTCGTATTGAGCCTTCTCTGCAAGCTGCCTTCGTAGATTTTGGTAGAGATAGACATGGGTTTTTATCATTTAATGACATTCAGTCAGATTATTACCAAATACCAAAAAGTGATTTAGAAATTATTAAACAGGAAGAAGAAAGAGTAAGAGAAGAATTATCAAAAAAAGTTGAGGCAAAAGAAGAGGAAAACCTTGCCGAAGGAAAATTAGAACTTGAAGATCCAATTGAGAAAGAAGAATTTAATGAAAAAAAAGAAGAAGAGAAAGAAAATTTAAATATTGAAAAAACAAAAAAAAATGAAAATAAATTTAGATTTAAGAGATACAAAATTCAAGAAGTAATTAAGCCTAATCAGGTAATTCTTGTTCAAGTTATTAAGGATGAGCGTGGACAAAAAGGAGCTGCATTGAGTACTTTTATATCAATAGCAGGTAAATATATTGTGTTAATGCCAAATACTCCAAAGGGTGGTGGTATATCTCGGAAAATATTTAATCCAGCAGATAGAAAAAAGATTAGATATATTTTAAATGAAATTCAAATTCCTAAAGAAATGGGATTAATAGTTAGAACTGCAGGAAGAAACAAAACTAAAAATGAGATTGACCATGATTTATCTACCCTTGTAAACAGTTGGAATCAAATTAAAGAAAATGCCTTAAGCTCTATAGCTCCTTCATTGATTCATCAAGAAAGTGAAATAATTAAAAGAACTTTAAGAGATATATATGATGAAAATACTAAAAATATAATTATTGAGGGTAACGAAGGTTATAAAAAGGCTCAAAATTTTATGAAAATGATGATGCCCTCACATGTTAAAAAGATAAAAAAATATAGAGGTAAGACACCATTATTTATAGAAGAAGGTATAGAACAAAAGCTTAATCAAATTTTTGAGTCTGAAATAAAATTAACTTCTGGAGGATATTTGGTAATCAATCCTACAGAAGCTTTAGTTTCAATTGATATAAATTCTGGAAGTTCTATTAAACAAAAAAATGTTGAGAGTACAGCTTTAGATACTAATCTTGAAGCTGCTGATGAGATAGCAAGACAAATAAAAATTAGAGATTTATCTGGTTTAATTATTATAGATTTTATAGATATGTTAAGTTACGGAAATCGAAAACTAGTAGAGAGAAGATTAAAAGAAAAATGTCGATCTGATAGAGCAAGAATTCAAATTGGTAGAATATCTAATTTTGGTCTCTTAGAAGTGTCTAGACAAAGACTAAGAGAAAGTGCTGTTAAATGGAAAATAAATCTTACAGATGAATCATTCGGTCTTAAAATTTTAAAACTAGTGGAACTTAAAGCAGTTTTAAATAAAGCGAAGTTTGTTGATTTAAAGGTGTGTAAAAAAATCTCAGACTTTTTAAAAGAGAATTTTATTGATGACCTTAATTATTTTGAAAAAAAAAATAAGATGAAAATTGATATAATATCTGACAACAATTTAATCATTCCAGAATATATTATAGACATTAAAAATAAATCCAAAAAAACAATTGAATTAATTGAACATTTTGAAAAACTTCAAAATCTTGATCAATTAATTACAAAAAATAATATTATTGAGCTAAAGGACAAAAAGAAATTTAAAAAGAAAACTTTTAGAAAAAAAAAATTTTATAAAAAGGCTAAATAATTCCTTTTTTTGGAGAGGAAGGTTCTCCCATTATTGATTTATTGATTCTTCCTGCAAGATAAGACGAGCGGCCTGCTACAACAGCATTTTTAAATGCTATGGCCATATCAAAAGGTTTTTTTGCTTTAGCAATAGCAGTATTGACTAATACTCCGTCACATCCTAACTCCATTGCTATTGTGGCATCAGAAGCTTGACCTAATCCAGCATCTATAATTAGCGGTAACTTTGTTTGATTTCTAATGATTTTAATATTTACTTGATTCAGAATACCTAATCCAGATCCTATTGGAGCTGCTAAAGGCATTATTGCACAAGCTCCTGAATTTTCTAATCGTTTGGCCATTAAAGGATCATCATTACAATAGACCATAACTTGAAATCCCTCTTTAGTTAGTATCTCAGTTGATTTAAGTGTTTCAATCATTTCAGGAAACAAATTTTTTTTATCTCCTAATACCTCTAGCTTGACTAATTTCCATCCTCCAATTTCTCTAGCTAATCTAAGGGTTCTCAAAGCATCTTTTGAATTAAAACAGCCCGCTGTGTTTGGGAGATATGTAATTTTTTTTGGATCAATATAGTCCATTAACAATGGTTTTTTTTTATCTACAATATTTACCCTTCTTACAGCGACAGTAACTAGTTCAGCTCCAGATAAATTAATAGCTCTGGCGCATTCTTTCATATTTTTGTATTTCCCAGTACCAACAATTAATCTGGATTTAAAGTTCTTTTTAGCAATAATAAATTTATCTTTACTCAATTTTAACCACCTCCAATAAAATGAACTATTTCTATTTTGTCATTTTTTTTAAGACTGATTTTATTTAATTTTTTTTTATCTACTATTTCCTCATTTAATTCAATAGCTACTTTTTTAAGAGGAATTTTAAAGCTTTTAATAATATTCGACAGTTTTGAATTTTTATATACATTTTTTATTTTTCCATTTATTTTTATTTTTATTTTTATTTTTATTTTTTTTTTCATCGTATATAAAAGATAAATGAATAATAAAATTATTATTATCAATGGTCCTAATATTAATCTATTAGGTGAAAGAGAACAATCACAATATGGATCAATTACTCTTGATGAGCTTAAAGAGAAATGTTTAGATAAATCAAAAAACTTGGGTTTGATACTTGAATTTGCTCAATCAAATATAGAGGGTGAACTAGTAAATATAATACAAGATGCTAGAAAAAAATTTGATGGTATTATTATAAATGCTGCTGCATTTACACATACTTCAGTTGCAATAAGAGATGCTTTAGATATTTTTAAGAAACCAATAATTGAAATTCATATGTCAAATATCTACAAAAGAGAAGAATTTAGAAAAAAATCATTAATTAGTGATGTTGCAACTGGTGGAATATTTGGATTAGGAGATGATGGTTATATTTTAGCCATAATTTCAATGCAAAAACTTTTAAAAAATGAAAATAGATAAAAAAATTATTAAAGAATTAAGTGATTACTTAGAAGAATTCAATCTTACAGAATTAGAGTACACAGAAAAAGATACAAAAATAAAAGTTTCAAAAAATAATGTGGTATTAAGCAATCCAGCTCATTCTAAAAATGAAAAAGTTGTAGAAACTTCAAATCTAAGTGCAAAAAATATTTCAGGAATTCAAGTAACTTCACCAATAATCGGAACAGCATACCATGCACCTGAGCCTGGCGCAAAAAAATTTGTAGAAATTGGTAAAAAAATTAAAAAGGGAGAAACTGTAATGATTGTTGAGGCAATGAAAACAATGAATCATGTGCCTTCAACATCAGATGGAGTTGTTAAAGAAATATGCGTTAAAGATGGCCAACCGGTAGAGTTTGGACAAACAATAATCATTTTAGAATAATGTTTAAAAAAATATTAATAGCAAACCGTGGGGAAATTGCGGTTAGAATAATAAGAGCATGTAAAGAATGGGGTATCTCTACTGTAGCAGTTCATTCAGATGTAGATAGAGATAGTATGCATGTAAGGTTAGCGGATGAGAGTGTTTGTATCGGATCACATCAGCCAGCTAATAGTTATCTAAATATTCCTGCTTTAATGTCAGCTATTGAGCTAACAAATTCTGAAGCAGTACATCCAGGATATGGTTTTTTATCTGAGAATGCTGATTTTGCAAAAGTATTAGAAGAAAATAATATTAAATTTATAGGTGCGTCCTCAAAACTAATTAAGATGATGGGAGACAAAATTCAGGCAAAAAAAATTGCTAAAGAAAATGGATTACCAATAATTGAAGGATCTGATGGAGGTATAAAAGATATATTAGAAGCAAAAAAGCTTTGTAAAAAAATAGGATATCCTGTTTTAATTAAAGCCTCAGGTGGTGGTGGAGGTAAAGGAATGAAAATTGTTCATAAAGAAGAGGAATTTGAAAACCTATTTTCAATTGCAAAATCTGAAGCTCAAAAATATTTTGGTAATGATGAAGTATATATAGAAAAATTTTTTCAAAATCCAAGACATATAGAAGTTCAAATTCTAGCTGGGAAAAATAGGACTGTTCATTTGCACGAGAGAGATTGCTCAGTTCAAAGAAGACACCAAAAACTCATTGAAGAAACACCAAGCCCTATTTTAAATGATGAAATTAGAAAAGATCTATTCGATAAGACTGTCAATATGGTTAAAAAAATTGGTTATGAAGGAGCTGGCACAGTTGAATTTATTTATGAGGATGGAAAATTTTATTTTTTAGAAATGAATACTAGAGTTCAAGTAGAACATCCAGTTACAGAAATGGTAACAGGTATAGATATTATTAAAGAGCAAATTTGGATTGCGTTTAAAGGTGAAACAGCATTAAAACAGTCAGATATTAACCCTAGAGGTCATGCAATTGAATGTAGAATAAATGCAGAAGATGCAAGTAAAAATTTTCAACCCTCACCAGGAACAATCGGAATGTGTCATCAACCATCAGGATTTAGGACAAGAGTTGATGGTGCAATATTTCAAGGATATAAAGTAACACCTTATTATGATAGTATGGTTTGTAAACTAATCTGTCATGGTAGAAATAGGTCAGAAGCTATTCAAAGAATGAACCGGTCATTAGATGAATTTGTCATCGAAGGTATTACCACCACTATTCCTTTACATAAAAAACTTTTAAATCATAAAAAATTTATTAAGTCAGATTTTAATGTAAGCTGGCTAGATACTGAAAAAATTATTTAATAACAACTCACTAGCCATATGTCATAAACAGGGTGATCAAAAGGTGCTATAGAAGGACTTGAAGAAAACATCCATCCATTAAAAACAAATACATCATTCTTATTTTTATTTGTTAAATCTTTGACTTGAATATAAGCAGTAATTTCTGGATTATCATCAAATTCTGAATTTCTACACTTCATACTTTTTATCAATAAATCCTTGTATTTAGTATCTTCACCATTTTTAAGTTTTAATAAGATATTTTTAGATGAGATTTTATCTAATACTTTAATATTTGTGAAGCTACCTTCTAAATTTTCACTAGAATTCAAATCAAAAGATACAACTAGAAATAAAATTAAGATAAATAAATTTAATTTAATTTTTCCAAGTTTTATATTTTTTTTGAATAGCATCTTTATTTTTATTTGGATAGTAAGCTGACTCTGTTCCTGTTAGATTTGGCTGATGAGGTTTTTGCCACTCATATTTTTCAAGATCATGTTTTTTTTCTATTTTATTTCGAGTAAAATGTATCCAAGAATACCATTCTACAGGTATTTTTGATGCATCGATTTCTTCAGCATAAATTACCCATCTCTTACCTTTTTTACTTTCATAGTATTTATTGCCTAGATGATCTTTGCCAACAAGTTTTCCAAAAAAAAGAGTTTCTATTTTTGTTCCAAACGTTTCTTGATTCCACCAGACGAAAATTTTTTTAAAAAGTGTCAACATAAATAAATAATATTTTTCAATTTAAAATTGTATAATTTAAATTAGACTAAAATTTGTTTTTGTATATAAATAGTTTGAATCTTATTTCAAATTAATTTTAAAAAGTTGGGGTTAAATGGCAAAATACTTAGTCGAAACATATTATACATGTACTTTTAAAGTAAATCATTTCTTAGATGATATTAATGAGACAGAGCTTAAAAATTTAGAAAAAAGAAATGATGGTAAATTCGAAGTTTTAGATGTAAAACTTGATAATAGAAAAACAAAGAGCCTTGATCCAAATAATAAGAAAATTGTTGAAAATAAGAAAATAGAGTCATTAACTGATTCTCAGCAGCAAGCACCTAAGAATTTAGAGAAATTTATAAAATCAAATAATAATAATTCTGAAAATTCTGGAAAAAGATTTGGTATGCCTGACCGAAGAAAAGGTTATATTCAGAAAGCAACTATTGGTGACCACAAAGTTTATTTGCATACCGGTGAATATGAAGATGGCAAAATTGGTGAGATTTTCATAGATACAAGTAAAGAAGGTGAATTAGTTAAAGCTTTAATGAATAATTTTGCTATTGCTGTATCACTTGGGCTTCAATATGGAGTTCCACTTGATGAGTTCATTAGTGCATTTGTTGGTACAAAGTTTGAACCGTCTGGAAAAGTTCATGGAAATGACAGAATTTTAAGTGCATCATCTATTTTAGACTATATTTTTAGAGAACTGGCTATTTCTTATCAAAATAGAGAAGATCTTGCTCACACACCAGCTGTTGGTACTATAGATAGTCCTGTCTTTGATGAACAAAATTCTGAGAGTCAAAACCAGCTACTTAAGATTGTTAGAGATATTACTAGTAAGGGATTTGTTAGAAATAATTATAAAAAAAACCTAGTAGATTTATCTGATGTCAAACTAAGTCTTAAAGGAAAAAAATAGATTATTTTTTCAATTTTAAAGATAAATTTAACTCTTTTAACTGACTTTCATTCACGTTTGAAGGTGCATTCATCATTAAATCTTGAGCATTTTGATTCATTGGAAACATAGTTACTTCTCTAATATTTTTTTCATTAGCTAAAAGCATTACTATTCTATCAATACCTGGTGCTATTCCTCCATGAGGTGGTGCTCCATAACTTAAAGCATTAATCATCCCACTAAATTTTTCATCTACCTGCTTTTTATCATAACCCGCAATTGAAAATAATTTATACATAAGTTCAGGAATATGATTTCTAATTGCACCAGAAGAAAGCTCAATACCGTTACATACAATATCGTATTGAAAAGCAAGTATATCCAAAGGTTTCTCAAAATTGATTTTATCTAAATCCCCTTGAGGCATAGAGAAAGGATTATGACTAAACTTAATTTTATTAGTCTGTTCATCTCTTTCGAACATTGGGTAGTCAACTATCCAGCAAAAAGCAAATGTATCATCATCAATTAAATCTAAATCATTTGCTATCTTGTCTCTTGCTAGAGAAGTAATTCTCTCTAATTCTTTTTGATTGTTACAAGCTAAAAAAATACTATCTCCAATTTGTGCTCCAGTTTTTTGCATTATTTCCTCTAAAGATTCCTTAGAAAAAAATTTACCTACAGGTCCTTTAGCAGATATTTCATTATTCTTTTCTAATGTAAAATAAGCTAAACCTGAAGAACCTTCTGCTTTTGCCCATTTGTCAATATTGTCAAAAAAGCTTCTTGGTTTATCTCTAGTTTTTTTTGTAACAATGCATCTTACTTGAGATCCTGATTTGACAAGTTTTTTAAAAATTTCAAAAGACACGTCATCCCTTAAAAAAACTTCAGTAATATCATTTATGATTAATGGGTTTCTCAAATCAGGTTTGTCACTTCCATATTTTACCATTGCATCAGCATAGGAAATTCTTGGAAATTTTTCAGAAATTAATTTTTTGTTTGAAAATTTTTTAAAAGTATTAATTAATAGTTTTTCAACCACTTTAAAAACATCTTCTTGTTCAACAAATGACATCTCTAAATCTAATTGATAAAATTCTCCTGGACTTCGATCAGCTCTAGCATCTTCATCTCTAAAACATGGAGCAATTTGAAAATATTTATCAAATCCTGAAACCATTATAAGTTGTTTAAATTGCTGTGGAGCTTGAGGTAATGCATAAAATTTTCCAGGGTTCAATCTGCTTGGAACAAGAAAGTCTCTTGCACCCTCTGGGCTCGAAGAAGTAAGTATTGGAGTTTGAAATTCCAAAAACCCAATTGCATTCATTTCACTTCTTATGAATGAAATAACCTTTGACCTCAAAATTATGTTTTCATGAATTTTTTTTCTTCGTAAATCTAAATACCTATATTTTAATCTAATCTCTTCTGCATATTCTTGATCAGTAAAAACGGGCATTGGTAATTCTTTGCAAGTTCCTAAAACTGTAAAATTTTCAATTGAAATTTCAATTTCTCCTGTTTCAATATCTTTATTGATAGTTTCTTTAGATCTATTTACAACCCTACCTTCAACTTTTATTACTGTTTCAAGTTGTATTTTTTCTAACTCTTTAAAGTTTTTATTTTCTTGATCTATTATACATTGAGTAATCCCATAATTATCTCGGAGATCTATAAATAATAAATTTCCATGATCACGTTTTTTGTTAATCCAGCCCGAAATAACTATACTTTTACCAACATTATTTTTTCTAAGCTCATTACAGGTATGACTTCTATATTTATTCAATTATTCCCCCAGAACTTCTTTAATAATTTTAAAATCAATTGATTTTTTTTTTTTTAAACTTACTTCGTCGATCTTATATATGAAATCAATTATTTTTCCATATGATCTATCAATTCTTTTAATAATGTAGTGAATTAACTTTTTATCTATCGATATTTGGCGATCAGATAAATTTTTTAAAATTAAGGCAAATATTAGTTCATCATCAGGTTTTTCTATATTTTGTAAAAGAAAATTTTTTGATCTTGATTTTAAATCAATCAAATTAAAATCAACATCTACTATTGGTTGATTAGAAGTAACAATTAAATATTTGTTATCTTGTTCAATAATATTGCAAAGCGTAAAAAATAAATCTTCTTTGATTTCTTTATTTAAATTTTCTAAAACTATATTTTGATGAATTTTAATTTCACCCAAATGATCATTATTAAGCAGGCTTGACTCTAATTTTATCCCATTAAACTTTTTTAAGAAAATATTAATTAAATGTGATTTACCAGAAAATTTTTCTCCACTGATATTTAAAAAGTTTTTTTCCCATTTTGGCCATTTGATTAATAAATCAAATATATGTTTGTTACTTTTTGAAACATAAAAATCGTCGTCTGTAAAATTTTGACCATAATCAAATTTGATTATTTCTTGATTAAGATCTTTCATTTTAAGACCCACGTTTTATTTTGAGTATTAAAATTAAAATTTCGATTTTCCATTGATTTTAAAAAAATATCTGGTGTACCATTATATATAATTTGATAGTATATAAAATCTTTATCAAATTTTGATATATAATAATCATAAATTAAATTAACTTCATCTAAAGTATTTTCTAAACGAGACACATTTAAATTATCTCTGCCATTAACTTTAATAGAAATTGGTAATTTAATAGAAGTATTAATTTGATTAAAGTTTTTCCAATAATCCTCATATATTATCTTTAAACTTTTAGTAATAGTACTCAATTGGTCTGTATTATTTATATTAATATTTGAAAATGATTGATTTATTAAAACAACCTTATTGTTAACAGTAATCCTTGATAATATTCTTATAGTTTTTTGATTAATGAAAATTAATGCAATAATAGAGTCATCCAAATAATATTTGCTTGTTATTTCTTTAAAATCATATTGTTCAATGAAATTAAATTGCTTTTTTATCAAGTTCAAATCTTCAAGATCTTCTGTCGGTAAAATATATTCTATTAGGTCAAAGCTTTCACTATTATTGTTCCATTCATCATAAAATTTGTTATTTGAAAATACTAATAGATTTTCTTTATTCTCTTCAATTATAATTGGAATAAATAAAAATTTTTTTTTAATAGGAATAGAAGGAAAAATATTTTTTTTTTCTAAAAAATTTAGAATTTTTTTTTTATTGAAGGAAACTCCTAAATTAACATAATAAATTTCATCTATAAATTTCTCCTCTTTGATGGAAAATGACTCAATCATACCCTTAATTTGATTCAATTTTATCTTTTTTATAATTTTATGATCAGAAGAAACTGTAATTAAAAAGACAAGTTCAGAGAAAGCTTTGATAAATCCCTCATCAATTACCTTATTTTTATCAAAATTTATCTCAAAAGGCTTTGATACTTCTATATTCTTAATATTAAAAGATTTTGCGTAAACTTTATCTGTGGAAAAAAAAAATAAAATTAAAGATAGAAATAAAAAAAAAATATATAAGTTTTTTGAATGTTTTTTTATAAATCTATTTATCATATCTTATAGTAATGAATAAAAGTGTATTTACATATAAAAAAAGTGGTGTCGATATAAATGCTGCAGAAAAGTTTGTTAAGTTCATTGCTGCTATCTCATCAAGAAAAAAAGGCAAAAAAAAGTTTAACAATATTGGAGGTTTTGGATCTATATCTAGTATACCTAATAATATTAAAGATCCAAAAATTGTTGCTTGTACAGATGGTGTTGGTACTAAAATTGAGATAGCAAATACTATCAATAAATTCGATACTATTGGGATCGATTTAGTTGCTATGAGTGTTAATGATTTAATTGTTCAAGGTGCAAGACCTCTTATATTTTTAGACTACATATCAATTAATAAAATAAATTTACCAAAGTTAAAATCAATTATTAAGGGTGTTGTAAAGGGATGTAAAATTTCTGAATGTAGTCTAGTTGGAGGAGAAACTGCAGAAATGCCTGGAACATATGAAAGAAATAAATTTGACATTGCTGGTTTTGCTGTGGGTGTTGTTGATAAAAAAAAAATTTTGAATAAAAAAAAAATCAAAAAAAATGATCTTATTTTAGCTGTTCCTTCCAGTGGTCTTCATTCAAATGGATATTCTCTTGTAAGAGATATTATTAATAAAAGAAAAATAAATCTTAAAAAAAATAGTTTTTTAAAGAATGAATTAATTAAGCCCACCAAAATTTATGTTAAAGAAGTATTAAATCTAATAGATAAAAACCTTTTAAATGGGTGTGCCAATATTACTGGAGGTGGGTTACCTGATAATATTAAAAGAATAATTCCTCAAAGATATTGTGCTGAAATAGATTTGAATAAAATTAAACCATTAAAAATATTTAAATGGTTAAAAAAAAATAATATTAAAGAAAATGAAATGTTAAAAACTTTTAACTGTGGAGTTGGATTTTGTTTGATAATAAATTCAAAAAATTTAGATAAAGTAAATAAGTATTTTTCTAAAAATTATAAACCTTATGTGATAGGAAAAATAGTTAAAAGAACTAATAAAGTAAAATTAAATGGTAAAATTAATTGGTTCTAATAAAATAAAAACAGCAGTTTTTATTTCTGGAACAGGCAGTAATTTAAAAAATCTAATTCAATTTTCATTTTTAAATAAATCACCTATCAAAATAAGTTTGATTGTTTCAAGCAATAAAAGAGCAAAAGGTCTCAATTTTGCAGATAGATATAAGATTAAAAAAAAAATTTATGATTTTAATAATATAAAAAAATCAGAAAGTTTAATCCTTAAACAATTAAAGATAAATAAAATTAGTTTAATTTGTCTAGCAGGTTTTATGAAAATATTATCACCTAATTTTATTAAAAAATTTAAAGGTATAATTTTGAATATTCATCCTTCTTTATTACCAAAATATAAAGGACTTAATACTCATGAACGAGTGCTACAAAATAAAGAAAAATATTCTGGATGCACAGTGCACTACGTCAATTCTAGATTAGACTCAGGAAAGATAATTTTACAAGCAAAAGTAAAAATATCAAAAAAAGATACATCTTCATCTTTAAAAAAAAAGATCATAAAACAAGAGCATCTTTTATACCGTAAAGCTATAAGGAAGGTGTTTTTTAGTCTTTAAAGAAAAAATTAATTTCAATTTTGGCGTTTTCAATACTATCTGATCCGTGTACTGAGTTTTTATCAATGGAAATACCATATTTTTTTCTAATAGTACCAACTTCAGCATCATTTGGGTTGGTAGCTCCCATTAATTCTCTATTTCCAATTACAGCGTTTTCTTTTTCAAGCACCATTACAACGATAGGTCCTGAAGAAAGATAGGCACATAAATCATTATAAAATGGTTTAGTTTCATGCACTTTGTAAAAACTCTCAGCTTCAGATTTCTCAATTTGAATTTTTTTTTCTTTAACTAACTGAAAACCATTATCTTTAAACATTTGTTTAATTTCGTTTTCTAAGTTTCTTTCTACTGCATCAGGTTTTATAATTGATAAAGTTTGTTCTATGTTACTCATAATTATCTTCTATTAGTTGATTTAATAACCTAACACCATAACCTGTAGCTCCTCCTGAATTTAATGCTCCTCCATATTTTGAGAAGGCCATTCCTGCAATATCTAAATGAGCCCAAGGTGTTTTATTTAAAATAAATCTTTGTAAAAATTGTGCTGCTGTAGTAGATCCAGCTCCTCCTACATAATTTATATTTTGCATGTCAGCATTTTTAGAGTCAATTAATTTATCAAAGTTTTTATGTAAAGGCATTCTCCATAATTTTTCCTCAACTTTTTCTCCTGCTTCAAGTAATTGATTAGATAGTTTATCGTTGTTAGAAAAAAGTCCAGCATACTCTGATCCAAGAGAAACAATTATAGCTCCTGTTAAAGTTGCTAAATCCACCATAAACTTAGGTTTAAATTTTTTTTCGGTAAAAGTTAGTGCATCGGCTAAAACTAATCTTCCTTCAGCATCTGTATTTAAAACTTCGATAGTTTTACCGCTATAAGATTTAACTATATCCCCAGGTCTTTGTGCGTTTCCACTTACCATATTCTCAACTAAACCTACAACTCCAACTGCATTAACTTTAGCTTTTCTTAAAGCTAAATTTTTCATTAAACCAACTACAGTTGCAGAACCAGCCATATCGTAAGTCATGTCTTCCATAAATTTTGCTGGTTTAAGAGAATAACCACCTGTATCGAAACATACTCCTTTTCCAACAAAGGCTAAGGGTTTAGAATTATTTTTTGCCCCTTTCCATTCAATAGTTACAAGATATGATCCTCTAATACTTCCTTGGCCAACACCAAGTAAAGCGTTCATTCCAAGTTTCTTTAACTGTTTGTCATCATATATATTTACTTTTAATCTATTTTTTTTTAGAGATTTTAATCTTTTGGCATATTCATCAGGATGTAAAACATTTCCTGGTTCAGAAACTAAGTCTCTTGTATAAAAAGTTCCTTCCTCTAAAGCTTTAAATTTTAATTGATCTTTCTCAGGCACTTTATTTTTATTTCCTGTGACATTAATAGAGATATGGTTTCTTTTCTTCTTTGTTTTATAAACATTAAATTCATAAGATTTCAATTTTAGTCCGTGTAAAAAGTGTCCAACAAAGTTATTAATTTTACTATTTATAGTATCTGAGTTTATCACATAGTCATTCTTCTTGTCATAATCTATATAACTATGAAATTTTGCTCCTAAAGTTTCGACATCAGAAGATTTTAGATTTTTTTTTATTGAAATTAAAAATATAGTTTTTTTTGAGTTAATTTCAAAAGATAGTAAATTTTTTTTTAAATCACTAGTTTTTAATAAATCAAATAAATATGAAAATTCATTTTTTGAAATAAATTTCTTGATATCTATAATATTAAAATTCTCATTAACAAATAAAATGGGATTACCAGAAGGGTTCTTTAAGCCTTTATTTTTGTAATTAATTTGAATAGACATAAATTTTAAATACACTCTATACGTGTTCGATGCTATATATGTATAAATTTAAATATTTCAATGAAAAAAATGTTATTTAGAAAATTATTATCAGATTGCACTCTTTTTTTTCTAATAAGCCTTTTTTCAACTAGTATTATTATTTGGGTTTTTCAGGCAGTAAATTTTCTAGATATAATTGTAGAGGATGGAAGGAATTATATTGTTTATTTGAATTTTTCATTACTAAATTTCCCAAAAATTATGACTAAATTAATACCTTTTATATTATTTTTTAGTTTTGTTTATACAATCACAAAATATGAGATAAAAAATGAATTAATAATTTTTTGGAATTTTGGAATAAATAAAATAGAATTTATTAATTTTTTTCTAAAACTTTCGATTATAATAACTATAGTTCAAATTTTTCTTACTGCTTCAATAGTTCCAAAAACTCAAGATTTGGCTAGATCGTTTTTGAGAACATCATCAGTTAACTTTTTAGAAAACTTCGTGAAACCAAAAGTTTTTAATGATGCTATTAAGGGTTTAACTATTTATAGTAATTCAAAAGATAAAGATGGTAATCTTAAAGAAATATATCTCAAAAAGGGGTCAGGTGATTTTCAAATAACATATGCAAAAAAAGGTAACTTTAAACAAGTAGGTAATTCTCAAATTTTAGAACTGTATTCAGGTGAAACTATAAGTATTATCAATAATAAAATTACAAGCTTTAAATTTTCTAAATCAGATTTTAATTTAAGTAACTTAGAAGACAACACTACCACTTACAAAAAAACTCAAGAGGTAGATACGGTAGATCTTTTTAAATGCTATCATAATTTAATGAAACTTAATATTTTACAAATAGATAAAAACTTTCAGGTAGAAAATTGTAAAGAAGAAAATATAAATAATATTTTAAAAGAGTTATATAAAAGAATTATAATTCCATTTTATATTCCTGTTTTGATTCTTATTTCTTTGTTGCTTATTATTAAATCTAAAGAAAATACTAATTATACTAAATATCGTCTTTTAATATTTTCTATTGGTTTATGTGCGATAGTTATATCAGAAATGACTATTAGACTTATTAATGAAGATTTTTTTAGAAATTTAAAAATTATTGTTATTCCCTTTTTTTCTTTAATATCACTTTATTTCCTATTTTTAATAAAATTTAAATTTATAAAAACTTTAAAATGAAAACATACATTCAATTTATTTTAAGAATTTATATGACTGCTTTAATCAACATTTTTTTAATTTTTTTTAGTTTAGTATTTATTCTTAATTTATTAACCGAATTAGAATTTTTTAAAGAAATAGAGGTAAGTTCTTTTTATCCACTTTATTTATCATTAATAAATACTCCAATGTTTGTATTTGAAATGTTTCCATTTATATTTTTGATTTCTACACAAGTTTTTTTTAATAATTTGTTTGATAATAATGAAATGAATATATTAAAATATTCAGGATTAAAGAATTCAAAAATTTTTTCAATTTTAAGTATAACGACTTTTTTATTAGGAATATTTATTGTATTCATTTTTTATAATTTTTCGTCTAATTTGAAATATTTTTATTTAGGATTAAAGTCTAATTATACCACAAACGATCAGTATCTAGCAGTTATCACAAAAAATGGCCTATGGATAAAAGATACTAATGATAACAAAACACTTATGATTAATGCTGCCAAAATAGATAAAAATGAGCTACAGAATGCTTTTATTTCAGAATTTAATAGTAACTATGAAATTATAAGAAATATTAAAAGTAACAAAATAGATATTACTAAAAAAGAATGGGTTATAAAAAATGCTGAAATATTTATAGAGAATAATAAGATTGATGAAGAAAAACTATATATAAAAACAAATTATGACTACGAAATAATTCAAAATTTATTTTCTAATATGTCTTCCCTATCAGTTTTTGAACTATTAGAAATGAGAAATAATTATAAAAAGCTGAATTATTCTTTGACTGAAGTTGATCTTCAATTAATAAAGTTAATTTCTTATCCTATTTTTTTTGTATTGATGGTTGTATTTTCAGGAATAATCATGATGAATACTAAAAGTTTTAAAAGTAAAAACTTAAAAATTACTATAGGATTTTTTTTTTCAGTAATAATTTATTATATAAATAATTTTTTTTATGTTCTTGGAAACACTGAAAAGATTAGTATATTGACTGCAATAACTCTACCATTATTAGTTTTTGCTTTAATCAATTTAATACTTTTAAAAAATTTAAATGTTAAATAAATTATTAATTATTTTAGTTATCATTTTAAGTAATTTTCTTTTATATAATGCTTATTCTGATGATCAAATAAATTTTGATGTATCTCAAATAGAAGTTCTTGAGGAAGGTAATAAAATTATTGGAAAAAAAAGAGGTAAAATAACAACAAATGATGGAGTTATAATAAATGCAGATGAATTTGAATATGATAAAATTAAAAATATCTTAAAAGCTAATGGCAATATAACTGTCAATGATGAAGCTAATGATTATATCATTAATTCAGAAAATATTTTATATTCAATAGATCAAGAAAAAATTCAGATAAAAGGTAGATCTAGTTCTTTAATATTTTCAAATTACAATTTTAAGTCTGAAGACCTAATTATTTTAAGAGATAAATCAATATTAGAGTCTAATAAACCAACTACAATTATAGATAAAAAAAACCAAACACTTTATGAAATAGACAAATTTAGGTATTCTATAAAAGATGAAATTTTAAAAGGAAATAAAATATTTATAAATACTAAATTTAATCAACCTTTTAGTGATAAATATTTTTTTAAAAATGGAATTTTTAATTTAAAGGATCAAAGTTACATTGCTAAGGACATTGATATTAATTTAAAAAAAGATATTTTTGGTAATAAAAAAAATGATCCAAGATTTAAAGGTATTTCATCCTCAAGTAAAAATGGTGTAACAATAATTGAAAAAGGAATCTTCACTAGTTGTAAAAAAAATGATAAATGTCCACCCTGGTCAGTTCAAGCAAACAAAATTACATACGATAAAAATAAAAAACAAATTTTATACGATAATGCACTAATAAAAGTTTATGATATTCCTATAATATATTTTCCAAAATTTTTTCACCCTGGCCCTTCAGTTAAAAGACAATCGGGTCTTTTGACACCTCATATTAATAATTCAAACATTCTAGGTTCTTCATTGCAGCTTCCTTATTTTCATGTCCTGTCAGACAATAAGGATTTTACTTTTAAGCCTACATTTTTTGATAAAGATATTTTCATGATGCAGAATGAATATAGACAACAAAATAAAAAATCCTTTTTTATCACTGATTTTAATATTACTGATGGGTATAAATCCAAAAGTGCTCAGAAAGAAAATACTTTAATACATTTTTTTTCAAAATATGAATCTGACTTAAATTTTGAAAATTTCATAGAGAGTTCTTTAAACATTTCCTATCAAAAAGTAAATAATGATACCTATCTTAAAATTTTTGATACCAATATTGTAGATACTGAACTTAAACCAGAAAACTTTGATACCTTAACATCTGATTTAGAGTTAAATTTAGAACACGAAAAATTTAATCTCACATCGGGTTTTACTGCCTATGAGGATTTATCTAAACCAAATAGCGATCGTTATCAGTTCATATTACCTTATTATAATTTTTCAAAAAATTTCTTTGATAATAATAACTTTGGTTCTTTTGACTTTGTTTCCCTAGGAGATAATATTTTAAAAGACACTAATAGTTTAAGATCCAGAATGATTAACAATCTTAATATACAAAGTTTTAATTTTATTTCAGATAAAGGATTTAAAAATAATTTGAATTACTATTTGAAGAATACAATTACTGCTGGAAAAAACAATGTAGAGTATGAATCAAGCCCTGAAGTTAAATTTTCAAATATAATTGAAATGCAATCAAGTTTTCCATTAATAAAAGTGAGTGAAAACTATTCAAACTATATAAATCCAAAATTATCTTTAAGAATGAATCCTTCTAGTATGAAATTTTATGGAGATGAAAAAAGAAAAATTAATAATGATAATATTTTTAACATTAATAGACTTGGTTTAATAGATACTCTTGAAACTGGTCAAAATCTTACTTTAGGAATTGATTATAAGAAAGAAAAATTAGATAATATTAATAAATTCTTTGAGGCAAAACTTGGAACTGTTTTGAGGAAAAAAGTAAATAAAGATATACCCACAAGTAGTACAATAAACAAGAAAAGGTCGAATTATTTTGGAAAAATAAAAAATAACTTTAATGAAAATATACTTTTAGATTACGAATTTTCAGTTGATAATAATCTTAATCATGTCGAGTACAACTCTTTTGGAACAACTATTACAAAAAACAGATTTGTTACGACTTTTGATTTCATTGAAGAAAATGGTGCAATTGGAAATAAAAATATTTTAGAGAATACCACATCTTTTAATTTTGATGATCAAAACTTTGTAACTTTTAGAACTAGAAAGAATAGAGAAATAGATCTAACTGAATACTATAACTTGATATATGAATATAAAAACGATTGTCTTGTTGCAGGATTAAAATATAACAAAACTTATTATAGTGATAGAGATTTAGAACCTACAGAAGATTTTATGTTAAGTATAACACTAATACCGATGACAACTATAGAACAAAAAATTTCAGATTAATTTTATGAGTAGTAATATATTTTTAAAATATTCATTTATATCCCTCTTAATAATTCTTTTTAATTTATGTAAATTACAAGCCTTAGAGAATAAAATTTTATTTAAAATAAATAATGAAATAATAACCACAGTAGATATTTACCATGAAGTTAAATTTTTAAAAATTTTTAACCCTCAAATTAATGATTTAAATAATCAAGAACAATTAGTTGTCTCAAAAAACTCTATTATAAGAGACAAAGTCAAGAAAACCGAAATCCTTAATTTTGTAGAAGAAATTAAAGTAGAGGATAAATATTTAATAGATTTACTTAAAAAAAAATATTCAGAAATAAATGTCGACACTATAAAAAATTTTGAGAATTATTTAGTAGAAAATGATTTAAATGTTAATCTGATTAAAGAGAAATTTGCTATAGAATTAATTTGGCAAGATTTGGTATTTCGAAAATTTAGTTCTAAGATATCAATAGATAAAGAAAAAATTAGATCAGAAATTTTGAAAAAACCTAAAAAAAATTTAAGAGAACTATCAATTTCAGAGATTATTTTTAATGTTTCAAAAAAAACAGAATTTGAAAAAAAATATAGAAAAATTCTTGAGGATATTGAATTAACTGGTTTCAAAAATGCTGCATTAATTCACAGTATCTCAGACTCTGCCTCTCTTGGTGGATATATTGGATGGATTAAAGAAAATAATTTAAATGAAGATATAAGAAAGAAAACTTCAAATTTAAAAAAAGGAGAATTTTCTAAACCAATATTGACCTCATCAGGTTTTCTTATAATAAAAGTTGAAGATGAAAAGAAATATGAAATTGATTTAAATCTTGATAAAGAAATTAAAAATTTAATTGAATTTAAAACCAATGAACAACTAAATCAATTTTCTAGACTTTATTTTAACAAAGTTAAAAAAGATATAATATTTAATGAATTATAAACCAATAATTATAGTAGCCGGTGAACCAAACAGTATTTTTTTTGAAATATTTTTTAAAGCTTTAAAGACTGAAAGATTCAAAAGTCCAATACTTTTAATTGCTTCAATAGATATTTTAAAACTTCAAATGAAGAAGTTAAGATTTAAAAAAGAGATTAAATTATTAACTTTACCTGAAATTCAAAAAACAAAATTAGATAATCGATCAATTAATTTAATAAGTATAAGATATAGCCAAAATAAACCTTTTGAAAAGTTATCATCAAAATCAAACGATTATATTAATTTATCTTTTGATTTAGCCTTGAAGATTATTAAAAAAAAAATTACTAATAAATTTATTAATGGACCTGTTTCAAAAAAATTTTTTTTAAAAAATAAATTTTTAGGAATTACTGAATATTTAGCTCATAAAACTAAGACAAAAAAATATGCTATGTTAATTTATAATAAAAATTTGTCAGTAAGTCCAATAACAACACACTTGCCATTAAAGCATGTATCAAAAAATATAAGCAAAAATTTAATTTTAGAAAAAGTAAAATTAATCAATAGTTTTTTTAAGGAAAACCTGAAAAAAAAACCTAATATTGGTATTACAGGGCTTAATCCTCACTGTGAAAGTATTGATATGTTTAATGAAGATCAAAAAATTCTTAAACCTGTGATTAAATATTTATTGAAATTAAAGTACAAAGTATCAGGTCCATTTGCAGCAGATACTATATTTTTAAAAAAAAATAGAAAAAAATTTGATGTGATAATTGGTATGTATCACGATCAAGTGTTAACACCTTTAAAGACTTTATATGAATATGATGCTATTAATATAACCTTAGGACTTCCTTTCATTAGAGTTTCACCAGATCATGGCCCAAATGAAAGGATGCTAGGTAAAAACTTATCAAATCCATTAAGTCTTATTAGAGCAATAAAGTTTTTAGACTCTCAGAAGTGATTAAAGCAAAAAAAAGTTTAGGTCAAAATTTTCTAATAGATCAAAATATAATTAACAAAATTTTACAGGTAACAAATATTGAGAATAAATATATACTAGAAGTTGGGCCAGGAACAGGAAATCTTACCTCACATATAATTAGACATAACCCAAAAAAAATTTTTGTTATAGAGAAAGATGAGAATTTAGCTCTAAAATTATCTAATAATTTTAAAAATGAAATTGAAGTTATTAATACTGATATCTTAATGATAAATGAAAAAAAAATTTGTAATGATGAGCTAATTGTATTTGGAAATCTGCCTTATAATATTTCAACAGAAATATTGTGCAAATGGATATTAAACTTAGACAAAAGTAGTTTCTGGTTCAGCTACTTAGTTTTAATGTTTCAAAAAGAAGTTGCAGATAGAATTATCTCAAATTTTAATACTTCTAATTATGGAAGATTGTCTGTTTTATCAAATTGGAAACTAGATGTTAGAAAGATTTGTGATGTCAAACCTAATAGTTTTTCACCTAGACCTAAAGTTGATAGTTCTTTGTTGTTTTTTAAACCAAAAAAAAATTTTTACGAAATTGAAAATCCCAAAAACTTAGAAAAAATAACAAGAATATTTTTTAGTCAGCGTAGAAAAATGTTAAAAAAACCATTTAATCAACTATTTAATGGAAATTTAAATATAATTAATAAATTAAAAATTGATTTAAATTTAAGACCACAAAACCTTAATTTTGAGACTTATTATAAATTGACACAGGAATATGAAAACCTAGCCTGTTAATTTTTCAACATGCTCCCGAATAAATTCTTTATCATAGTCTTTTGATCCATTATTAATTTCTGCATCAATTAGACCTTTAATTTTTGAAAAGCAATTATCTAGATCATCATTGATCACTACATAATCATAATTAATCCAATGCAATACATCTCTACCAAATTGTTTCATTCTTTCTTCTGCTATTAGTTTATCTTTCATATCTCTGCTAGATAACCTTTTAAATAGTACATCTTTGCTAGGTGGTAATATAAAAAATGTTATTAATTTGTAATCTAATTTTTTATTTTTAATTTGATCTGCGCCTTGCCAATCAATATCAAATAAAACATTTTTTCCTTTACTTAAATGATTGATTACAGGAGTCCTAGTTGTTCCATAAAAATTATCAAAAACTTTAGCATACTCCAAAAATTCTTGATTATTTATAAGTCTATTAAATTCAGTTTCTTCTACAAAGTAATAATCTTTATTTTGAACTTCTTTTGCTCTTGGTTTGCGGGTTGTGTGAGAAATAGAGATTTCAAAATTTTCTATGCCAGATAATAAACTTACTAGAGTGGTTTTTCCTGCTCCTGAGGGAGAGGACAAGATAATCATTATCCCGTCATTCTCTATCGGCATCAAAAAAACTCAGTTTGCTTTACCTTCAATAAATTTGACAGCATCACCCACTGTTAAAATTTTCTCAGCTTCACTATCTGAAATTTCTGAACCAAACTCTTCTTCGAAAGCCATTACTAATTCAACAGTATCTAAACTATCAGCTCCTAAATCATCTATAAAACTAGACTCTTCAGTTACTTTCGCTTCGTCGATACCTAAATGATCTGCTACTATTTTTTTTACTTTGCTTGAAACATCTTCTGACATATTGATCCTTTTGTTTTAAATTCTTAATAGTTTAAAAACTTATTTTGTCAAGCCATATACATGCCTCCATTAACATGTATTGTTTCTCCATTGATGTAATTTGATTGATCTGAGGCTAAAAAAAGAACTGCATTAGCAACATCTTCTGGTTCCCCTAACCGAGAAGAAGGTATTTTTGATATTATAGTTTCTTTAAATTTTTCTTCTATTTTATCTGTCATCTCTGTTTTTATAAAACCTGGTGAAATACAATTAATATTTATATTCTTTTTTGCATATTCTATCGCTAAACTTTTAGACATTGCAACAATGCCTGCTTTGGAAGCAGTATAATTTACTTGTCCCAAATTTCCTGTATGACCTACAACTGAAGCTATATTTATAATTTTTCCATATTTATTTTTAAGCATTTTTTTTACTGCAAATTTACTTAACAAAAAAGTTGAAGTTAAATTAACATCTATTACTTTTTTCCATTCATCAATATTCATTCTAATAGCTAAATTATCTTGAGTTATGCCAGCATTGTTAATTAAACAATCTAATCCTCCACCAAGTTGTTTTGTTGCGTTTTCAATAAACTCTTCAATTTCCTCTCCTTTTGAAATATCAAATTTCAAGATATCAATATTATTAAATTTAGATTTTAGTTCTTCAAGTTTTTCAATTCTTGTTCCAGTGGCTAATATTTTGGCACCAGCATCACTTAATCTTTTTACAATGGAGTTACCAATTCCTCCTGTTGCACCAGTAATAATTATTTTTTTATTATCTAAGTTCATCATATCTTGAGCTCTTTTATATCACTCTCTTTATTTATTGTATTTATTTTTACATTCTTATCTATTCTTTTGACTAATCCTGAAAGCACTTTTCCAGGACCTATTTCAATAAACTGGTTAATACCTTTTTTAATCATATTTAAAACACTTTCTCTCCACCTAACCCTATTTTCAATTTGATCTATTAATAATCTTTTTAAATCGTCTTTACTATTTATTTCATTTGCTGTTACATTTGAGATTAATATATTTTTCGAATCTTGGAAATTGGTATTTTCAATTTCTTTTTTCATAACTTCTGTTGCTTTATTCATAAGATAACAATGAAAAGGAGCACTAACAGGTAATTTAATATTTTTAATATTCTTTGATTTAAGGATCTCACCCAATTTTAATAGTTCAGTATTTTTTCCACTTAAAACTATCTGCCCTTCTGAATTATCATTAGCAATTTGAACTATAAAATTATTTTTATTTTCTGTAATAATTTGCTCTAAAATTTCAATTGTAGAACCTAATACAGCTAACATTCCACCTTCTCCATTTGGAACTGCATTTTGCATAGCCTCTCCTCGTACTTTTAAAAGTTTAATAGTCTCAGAAAAATTTAAATAATTTGCAGCCGATAGGGCTGAATACTCTCCTAATGAATGACCAGCAAAAAATTTTGCATCATTTAAATTAATATTAAACTCTTTTTTTACAACTTGAAATATAGAGTAACTTATTAAAAATATTGCTGGTTGAGTATTAACTGTAAGATCAAGTTCTTCTTTAGGTCCATCCATAATTATTTTAGATAATGAAATACCCAAAGCATCATCTGCTTCTAAAAATAATTCTTTAACAATATTATATTTATCAAAAAAATCTTTTCCCATGCCAATTACCTGAGATCCTTGTCCTGGAAAAATTACTGAAAACATCTTAAAAAAAACCTGTTTTTTACTATTTTTGCTATTGTAATTAAAGATTTATAATAGTATATCCTCATTTTTTATTAAATAACTTACATGAATTTATACGAGCACACAATTATAGCAAGGCAAGACACATCTCCTAGTGAGATTAAGCAATTAACTGAAAAATATTCTAAAATTGTAGAAAAAAATGATGGAGAAGTTGTCAAAACTGAAAACTGGGGTCTTATAAATTTATCCTATCTAATCAAAAAGAATAAAAAAGGAAGTTATATTCATTTTAAAATAAAAGGTAATGGTGTGGTAATTAATGAATTAGAAAAAAATGAGTCTTTAGACAAAAAGCTTTTAAGATATTTAACTGTTAAAGTAAAAAAATTTGACTTAGAAACTAATTATTTTTCAAAAAAAGATGAAAGTGAAAAAAAAGAAAGTGTTAAAAATTAAAAATGCCAAAAAGACAAAGTGGAAATAAAAAAGGAAAACAAAGTAATTTTGCTAAACTAAGTATATTTCAACCAAACAAATATAAATTTAAGAAAAATTGTCCTTTATCAATTAAAGGTGCGCCTAAAATTGATTATAAAAATATAAAACTATTAAAAAGATATGTTTCTGAAAATGGTAAAATTTTACCCTCAAGGGTTACAAATGTTAGTCAAAAAAAACAAAGGGAATTATCCTTGTCAATTAAAAGAGCTAGAAATTTAGCCTTATTATAATATGAAAGTTATATTGCTTGAAAATCTAAAAAGAATTGGATCAATTGGTGAAATAATTGATGTGAAAAGAGGGTATGCAAGAAACTTTCTCATTGCAAATAAAAAAGCATTATACGCTTCTAAAGAAAATGTTAATCAAGTTGAAAAAATTAAGACTCAACTTTCTAAGAAAGATAAAGAAAAAAAATTAGAGGCTAAAAAAATAGCTGAAAAAGTTAGCAATAAGGAATTTACAGTCAAAAAATTAAGTACAGAAAATAAGGAATTATATGGTTCAGTAAAACCAACTGAGATTTCGAAACTCATTAAAGAAAAAGAGCATTTAGATATAAAACCATCAATGATTCAGCCAGTAAAAGAAATTAAATCTTTAGGTAAATTTAAAGTGAAGATTTCTTTACACTCAGAAATTGATGCAGAAATACTAATTGTAGTTGAGTCAGCAGAAACCATTTAATAATTATACAATCTTTTCCCCAATCAATTTTTTAAATTTATTTATTCTTTAAATATTATATTTATTGATTAATGGAAAATAATCTATCAATTGTAAAAGATAAATTTAAAGAACTTCCAAATAATACTGAAGCTGAACAATCTGTAATTGGTTCAATACTAGTTACAAATGAAATTTTTGATGAGATAAATACTATTATTTCTAGCAATAATTTTTATGATCCAATGCATCAAAAAATTTTTGGTGCAATAGAAAACTTAATCTACAAAGGTATGTTAGCTAACCCGATTACTTTAAAAAATCATTTTGAAGATGAAAAAGATGAATTAAATGTTCCAGAATATTTAGTGAAAATCACAAAATTTTCTACTTCAACTAGACAGGCTACTGAATACTCAAAAATAATTTATGATATGTTTGTTAGAAGAGAATTAATCAAAATTTCAGAACAAACAATTGATACAGCTAAATTAAATGATTTAAATACCAATGGCCAAAATATTATAGAAAACTCTGAAAGATTATTATTTGATTTAGCAGAAAAAGGTTCTTTCAATTCTTCATTAATAAAATTTGATGAAGCTATGAGACAAACAATTGAAATGGCTTCTGCAGCATATAAAAATGAGGAAGGTATTGTTGGAGTTCCGACAGGACTGAGAGATTTAGATGATAGACTAGGTGGTCTTCATCAATCAGATTTAATTATTATTGCTGGAAGACCATCGATGGGTAAAACTGCTTTAGCAACAAATATAGCATTTAATGCTGCACAAAAATTACAAGATAGTGGAAAGACATCTTCAATTGCTTTTTTTTCACTAGAAATGTCATCAGAACAATTATCAACTAGAATATTAGCTGAACAATCAAGAATTAAATCCAATGATATAAGACGTGGAAGAATTTCAGATGAACAATTTGATAAGTTTATAGAAACTTCAAAAAATATTGCAGAACTACCTTTGTATATTGATGAAACTCCAGCAATGAACATTGCAGCCATGAGCAATAGAGCTAGAAGAATAAAAAGATTAAAAGGTCTTGATATGATTGTAGTAGACTACATACAATTGATGAGAGGTTCGTTTAATAACAAAGATGGTAGAGTTCAAGAAATATCAGAAATAACACAGGGATTAAAAGCTATTGCTAAAGAATTATCAATACCAGTTGTTGCACTCTCACAATTATCAAGGGCTGTTGAACAAAGAGATGATAAGAAGCCTCAATTATCTGATTTAAGAGAGTCTGGTTCAATTGAACAGGATGCTGATGTTGTTATGTTTGTTTATAGAGAAGCTTATTATTTAGAGAGAAAAGAACCTAGGCCAGCAACTGTGGAACATGCTGAATGGCAAGCAAAAATGAATGAAGTATCTAATTTAGCAGAAATTATAATTGGTAAACAAAGACATGGTCCTACTGGAAACGTAATGCTCGAGTTTGAGGCAATGTTTACTAAATTTAAAGATACTCAAAATAGCTAAATTCCAATATAAAAGGGATAAATGATAGCCCAATTTTATCAAAATATCATACTCAAAAATCCCAAATCTATTTTCATAATTTTATTAATAACATTAATTTCCTTTGGCTATCATTCTAAAAATTTTAGATTAGATGCTTCATCTGAAACTTTATTAATTGAGGGTGATCCTGACCTTAAATATCTTCAAGAAATATCTGAAAGATACGGTTCAAAAGAATTTTTAATTTTAACCTATACCCCAAATGAGGGAATGGTTTCAGATGTATCAATTAATAATCTTTTAAGCCTTAAATATAAAATTCAAAGTTTAGATTGGGTTCACAATGTAGTTACATTATTGGATATTCCTTTGCTGAATAGTTCAGATGCACCTCTCCAAGAAAGGCTTGAAAGTTTCAAGACTCTTAAAGATGAGGGAATTGATAAAAATAGAGGCTTTAATGAAATAGTTAATAGTCCAGTTTTTAGAAATTTTGTAATTAGTGAAGACGGAAAAACAAGTGGAATTATTGTATACATTAAAAAAAATGAACAGTTAAAAGATGTTCAAAAAAAAACAAAAGAAGAGATTGAAAAATATAAAGATCAATTAAAAAAACAAAATCATAAAAATATACTTGAAATTAGAGACGTTATTAAAAGTTATGAGGATATTGGTAAAATACACTTAGGTGGCATACCCATGATTGCTGATGATATGATGTCATTTATTAAAAGTGACATAATAGTGTTTGGTCTAGGAGTTCTGATATTTATTATTGCAACTTTGTGGTTTGTTTTTAAAAGAATAATTTGGATTATAGTTCCAATTAGCAGTTGTTTTTTTTCTGTAATAATCATGATGGGAATACTGGGCTTACTTGGATGGAAAGTAACTGTTATATCCTCAAATTTTATAGCTTTGATGTTAATTCTAACAATGGCGATGAATATACATATGAGTACTCGATTTTTACAGATCAGAGAAAACTATCCTCAAATGAGTATTTTAGAACTGATAACTTTAACTACAGAAAAAATGTTTTGGCCTATACTTTATACTGTTTTAACAACTATAATTGCTTTTATCTCCTTAGTATTTAGCGAAATAAAACCTATTATTGATTTTGGTTGGATGATGACTTTGGGTCTTATTACTTCTTTTATAATTACTTTTACACTTTTACCATCCCTAATTAATTTTGTACCTACAGAAAATATTTCAATAAAAGAAAATAAAGACTCAATAATTACATCTTTTTTTTCAAAAGTTTCACAAAATAATCATAAAATTATTTTTATGATTACTGGTATATTAATTCTATTAAGTCTTATTGGAATAAGTCGTCTTGAAGTTGAAAATAGTTTTATAAATTATTTTAATAAAAAGACTGAGATTTACAAAGGAATGAAACTTATAGATGAAAAACTTGGTGGGACCACACCACTCGAAGTTATTTTAAAATTTCCAAAAAAAGAAAAGGTAAAAACTGAAGAAGATGATGAATTTGAAGATTGGGGGGATGAAAATGAAAATGATGTAGAGAAATATTGGTTTACAAAAGATAAAATTGATAAAATTTCCTCTGTTCATAATTATTTAGATAGTTTGCCTCAAGTTGGTAAAGTTCTATCATTTTCCTCAATTATTGATGTAGCAACATTGCTTAATAATAATAAACCTTTAGGTACTTTAGAAATGGGGGTTTTATATACAAAAATACCTGAGACTATAAAAACAGAAGTTATTGATCCTTATATATCAATTAAAAATAATGAAGCAAGAATTAATCTAAGAATAATCGACTCCCAAGAGAATCTAAGGCGTAATGATTTAATAAAAAAAATAAATTATGATTTAGAAAATCAACTTGGACTAAAAAAAGATGAATTCAAACTTGCTGGAGTTTTAATATTATTTAATAATCTACTTCAAAGTCTCTTTAAATCACAAATTTTAACTTTAGGATTAGTAATGATTGGAATATTTTTAATGTTTATAATTCTATTTAAAAATATCAAATTATCATTAATAGGAGTAATACCAAATTTTATTGCTGCATTTTTCATATTAGGAATTATAGGATTGCTCGGGATACCTTTGGATATGATGACCATTACAATTGCCGCTATTACTATTGGTATTGCTGTAGATAACAGTATTCATTATATTTATAGGTTTAAAGAGGAGTTTACTATTTCTAAAGATTACAACAAAACAATAAATTTATGTCATTCGACTGTGGGAAAAGCAATTTTGAATACCTCTATTACAATTGTGTTTGGCTTTTCAATTTTAGTTTTATCTAAATTTATTCCAACAATTTATTTTGGAATTTTTACAGGGATTGCTATGTTGTTGGCAATGGTTTCAGTTTTGACACTTCTTCCATCATTAATTTTATTGCTAAAGCCTTTTGGAAAATAAATTTAAATAATGGAAATCATTAAAGAAATTTATAATTTGATATCTATTATAGATCTAACTTATATAGTAATAACAATTCTCTCTTTAATTAAATGTTACTCAAAAGGCTTTGTACTAAGTGTTCTAGCAATGGCAAAATGGTTATTTGCTTATGTGATAACATTGATCGCCTTTCCAAGAATAAAACCATACGTTAAAGATATAATTGATAATGAGTACATCTTGGATATCACTCTTGGGGTAATAATTTTTGTAATTGTTGTTTTTTTAGTACTTCTTATTAGTAAAGGTATAAGCAAAGCTATCAAGTATACTGGCCTTGGAAGTTTAGATACTATATTTGGATTCTTTTTTGGTTTTATTAGATCTTATATCATCTCTGTTTGTATCTTTTCAGCTATCCATATCGTATATAACTACGATAAATGGCCATTAAATACTGACCAATCATACATCTTTCCATATTTAGAAAAAGGTAGTAATTATTTACTAAAAGAATTTCCTAATGAAAAAACATATCAAGATTCAAAAGAAAAAATTGAAGAACTTTGATCCTAAATTGAAAGAAGAATGTGGTGTATTTGGTATTAGTAATGCTAAGGATGCTGCTGCATTAACTGCTCTTGGTCTTCATGCTCTACAACATAGAGGACAAGAAGGATGTGGAATTGTTTCATTTGATGGAAAAAAATATTATTCAGAAAAAAGATTTGGGTTAGTTGGTGACAACTTTAATAAAGAAAAAGTTCTTAATAATCTAAAAGGTAGTTATGCAATTGGTCATAACCGTTATAGTACAACTGGTAATAATACTCTTAGAAATATTCAGCCTTTTTTTGCTGATACAAATGCAGGTGGTATAGGTGTAGCCCATAATGGAAACTTAACAAATTCAATTTCACTCAGAAACAAGTTGGTTGAAGATGGAGCTATTTTTTATACCACTTCAGATACTGAAACAATTGTGCAACTAATTGCTAAATCTAAAAGACCAAAAACAATAGATAAAGTTGTTGATGCTATATTTCAAATACAAGGCGGTTATGCTTTGGTAATGTTAACTCAAAATTCTTTAATTGGAGTAAGAGATCCTTATGGAATTAGACCATTAGTTATTGGTAAATTAGGAAGTAGCTATGTGTTAGCATCTGAAACATGTGCTTTAGATATTATAGGTGCAAAATTCTTGAGAGAAGTAGAAAATGGAGAAATTGTTTTAATAGAAAATGATGAATTAAAAAGCATAAAGCCCTTCTCTCCAAAAAAAGTAAGACCATGTGTTTTTGAATATATTTATTTTGCTAGACCAGATAGTCTTATAGATAATAAAACTGCCTATGAACACAGAAAAAACTTAGGAAAAGAACTTGCTAAAGAAAATGATATTAAAGCAGATATAATAGTACCAGTACCAGACTCAGGAAATGCTGCAGCTTTAGGATTTGCGCAAAATTTAAATATTAATTTTGAACATGGTTTAATAAGAAATCACTATGTTGGTAGAACTTTTATCGAACCAAGTCAAAAAATTAGAAGTTTAGGTGTTAAACTTAAATTGAACGCGAATGAAACTACAATAAAAAATAAGAAGATAATTCTTATTGATGACTCTCTTGTGAGAGGAACTACATCACACAAGATCGTAAAAATGTTATATGATGCTGGAGCAAAAGAAGTTCATGTAAGAATAGCTTGCCCAGAGATAAGATATCCAGATTTTTATGGAGTTGATACACCCACAAAAAAAGAATTACTTGCAGCTAATAAATCGAATGAAGAAATAAGGAAATATATAGGCGCTAAATCTCTAAAGTTTTTATCAATAGATGGTTTGTATAGAGCTATTGGTTTTGAGAAAAGAAATGAAACTTATCCACAACTAACAGATCATTATTTTACAGGGGATTATCCAGTAAAACCAGTTGATGAATTAGGTGACAGTAAAATTACTCAATTATCACTATTGAGCACAGCATCAAATAATTAAAAATGAAAAAAGTAAGTTTTACAGAAATGAAAAATGGAACTAAGGATGATTATCTTTTTTTAGATAAACACGAAAAAGATTTTGCTAACAAAACCTCAGATAGAATAATAGATTTTATGTCTAATCTTACTGAGACACTAGAAGGTTACCAGATATCAAGATTAGAACATTCACTTCAAAGTGCAACAAGAGCTTATAATAATGGTGAAAGTGAAGAGATGGTTGTTGCAGCTTTGTTGCATGATATTGGAGATGTACTCGCCCCTATGAATCATTCTGAATATGCCGCGTCAATTCTTAAACCATATGTTTCAGAAAAGACTCATTGGATAATAGAAAAACATGGTGAATTTCAAATGTATTATTATGCCCATCATTTAGGTGGAAACAGAAACAAAAGGGATGATTATAAAGATCACAAATATTATAATGACACAATCAATTTTTGTGAAAAATATGATCAAAATTCATTTGATCCTAATTATAAATCATTGCCATTGGAGTTCTTTAGACCAATGGTTAAAAAAATATTTTCTAGAAAGCCATATTCTTTACTTTAAATCTACTAATAAAGTACTATTTAATATCTAATGATCTCAACCAAAGAACAAATAATTGAATATTTTAAAAATGGTATTAAGGAAACTAAAAATTTTAAAATTGGGATTGAGCATGAAAAATTTCTATTTAATAATGAGGATAATAAAAGAGTAAATTACTCCAAAATAAAAGAAATGTTTACAGCCTTGCTTGAGTTTGGCTGGCATCCAGTTTTAGAAAAAAGGAATATAATTGGTTTAAACAAAGGTGGTAAAAACATTACTCTTGAACCAGGAAATCAAATTGAGTTATCTGGGGATAAATTAAATAATATCCATGAAGCATGTGCAGAGTCACATGATTATTTGTTTGAGCTAAGACAAGTATCAAAAAAAATAGGTATTAAGATCGTAAGTGCAGGGTTTGACCCAATTTCAAAACTTAATGAAGTTCCTAACAACCCAAAAAAAAGATATGAGTTAATGACAAAAGATATGCCTGAAGGAGGTGAGTTAAGTCTCGATATGATGTATCGAACTTGTGGAACCCAACTCAATATTGATTACAATTCAGAACAAGATTTTATTAAAAAATTTAAAATTGTTAATTCAATCGTTCCAATTACGATTGCCTTATTTGCCAATTCCTCAATTAAAGAAAAACAAAATAGTAATTATTTATCATATCGATCTAAAGTTTGGCAAAATACATCCAGAGGTGGATTACCAAAAGTTTTTTTTGAAAATTTAAATTTTGAAAAATATGCTGAATTTGTAATGAATTTTCCAATTCTATTTATTCAAGAAAAGGAAAATTATATTTCTGGAAAAAAATATATATTTAAAGATTTTATGAATGGTAAAATTAAAGAGATCAAAAATCGTTTGCCAAATGAAAATGATTTATCTATTCATCTTAGTACAATTTTCACAGAGAATAGATTAAAAAAATACATAGAACTTAGATCGATGGACACATGTGGGTGGGATTGTTTATGTTCAGGTCCTGCTTTTAATGTTGGAATGTTGTATGGTAATCTTGATGAGGTTTACGAATTGATATCTAAATGGGATAAAAATAAAATAATTAATGCTTATTTAGAGGCTCCTAAAAAAGGATTTAATACTCAATTAATGGGTAAAGACCTCCTTTACTGGGCCTCATACTTATTAAATTTATCCAAAAAAGGTTTAGAAAAAAGAGACTTACTTAACAAAAGTAGAAAAAATGAAACTTTATTTCTCAGTCACTTACAGAAAGTAATTGATAATAAAAAAACAAATGCAGATCATATGATTAGTAAATTTTCTAAAAATGAAGATTTAAATGAATTGTATGACAAATAATATTGTTGCTATCCAAGGTAATCATCCCTCAAAACTTAACCCAATAACTGATACAAGTATTTTTTTAGCAAACGAAATTCAGAATAAAAATTACAGTATATTTTATTATGATCCTAAAAATTTATCGATAATTAATTCTAAAGTCATAGCAGAGGGGTTTTTTATTAAGTTTACGTATAAAAAAAAAAAGTTTTTTAAAATATTAAAAAAACAGAAACTAGATCTTACAAAATGCAAGTTTATCTTGATAAGACAAGATCCTCCATTTAATCTAGAATACATATCAACAACTTATATTTTAGACTCGATCAAAACTAAGGTAAGAGTAGTTAATGATCCATCATCAATTAGAAGTATATCTGAAAAACTTTATTCAGCTAAATATCAAAAATTTATGCCTAATACTATTTTTACTCAAAATATTAGTGAAATAAGAAATTTTTTTAAAAAAAACAAAAAAGTTATATTAAAACCAATCAATAGTTATAGTGGGAATAATATTCATTTATTAAAAAAATTTGATTTAAAGTTCATTAAAAAGTTTATAAAAAAACATGACTACATAATTTGTCAAAAATATTTACCAAAAATAATACATGGAGATAAAAGAGTTTTTTTAATTAATGGTAAAATTGTAGGTGCAATATCAAGAGTTCCAAAAAAAGGTTCTTTTTTAAGTAATATGAGCAAAGGAGCTAGACCAGTAAATACTAGATTAACTAGAGTAGAAAAAAAAATATCAAAATTAATTGCTAATAATTTAAGAAAAGAAAATATTTTTTTTGCTGGAATTGATTTTATTGATCAAAAACTAAATGGTGATATCAATGTTACATCCCCTACTGGGTTAAAAACTTATTACGATTTAACAAACATTAATTTAGCCAAAACATTTTGGAAAGAACTTAAAGCTTGAACAATTTAACTGATCAGCAGAAAGGCTCTTTACTCGCTTTTATTGCAGTAATTTTTATCACTCCAGACTCTTTATTTATAAGGCTTTCAAATGTAGATACTTGGGGGCTAGTTTTTTATAGAGGTATTATACCTTTTTTTACAGTTTTTTTAGGTATGCTGATAATTTATAAATTAAATTTTTTTAAGATACTTTTATCTAGTGGATTTCATGGATTAATTTATGTTGGAACATTTAGTATAACAAATATTACCTTTGTTGTTTCAATACAGAATACTAATGTGGCAAATACTTTAGTCATGATTGCTACAGCTCCGATGTTGTCAGCTATTCTTGGAGCAATTTTTCTAAAAGAACCTCCAGATAAAAAAACATGGATTTCAATTATTATTACATTTATTGCAATAATTTATATTTTTTCTGATTCTTTAAAATTAGGAAATTTCTATGGAGATATTTTAGGATTTATAACAGCTATTGGACTTGCTGTTGGTGCAGTAACTATTCGTTCAGCAAAATCTAAAAATTTAGTCCCTGCAGCTGTAGTAGGTAAATTATTTGTAGCCACTTTTGCTCTATTTTTCATTGAAAGTTTTGTTCTTGAAAATAAAGACTTAATTATTGTCCCTTTAATGTGCATTCTATGTGTTGCTATACCTTTTGTATTAGTCACAATAGCCCCAAGATTTATCCCAGCTGCAGAGGTAAATTTATTTTTCTTATTAGAGACAATTATAGGTCCGATATGGGTTTGGATGATAATTAAAGAGCAGCCGAGTGTTGAGACACTTTATGGAGGTGTAGTTATAATTATCACAATCGCTACTCATTCATTTTTAAAGCTTAGAAATTCATAAGCTTGTCACAATTAAGACTTGATTTAATAATAGATCGCGAATAGTTACATCGGTTTTTATGAATAAAGTTTTAAAAAATTCTTGGGCGCTATTTTTAGGGATGGGTTTTTTAATGATGGCCTATGGTTTTCAAAGCTCATTATTAGGTGTGAGAGCTGTACAAGAAGAATTTAGTTTAACAGCAACTGGGTTTATGATGTCTGGCTATTTTGTTGGATATTTTATAGGTGCAGCAACTATTCCAAACATTGTTTCTAGAGTTGGCCATATAAGAGTCTTTGCAGCTTTTGCATCATTAGCTTCATTAGTAATTTTGATACACTCGATTTTAGTTAATCCATTTATTTGGTTTTTATTGAGAGTTCTAACTGGAATAAGCATGGTTTGTATTTATACAGTTGCTGAGAGTTGGTTGAATGATAGATCAACAAATAAAAATAGAGGAAGTGTACTATCAATATATATGGTTATTTTATATGGTTCGATGGGCACTGGAATGTTTCTTCTTAATTTTAGCAGTCCAGAAAATTTCCAGCCTTTTATTTTGATATCAGTAATTACTTCAATTGCTCTAATTCCTATCTTGCTAACTAAAAAAAAACCACCAACTTTTAAAAAAATTAAAGCAATGAAACTTATGGATCTTTATGAAGCATCCCCTTTTGGCATGGTAAGCTCCTTCTTCTATGGAACAATACAAGCAGCTTTATTCACCTTATTAGCGGTATATGCAACATCAATGAATTTTACGATACTCGAAATATCTATTGTAACATTTTTGTTAGCGATCTCTGGTGCAATATCTCAATTTCCAGTTGGTAAAATATCTGACATGTATGATAGAAGAAAGGTAATAGTTATTTCTACATTTGGTGCATCTACATTTGCTTTTCTTGCGATATTAGTTTCAAGACAAATGTATTTACCAGATGGATTAGCAACAAGTAAAACTTGGTTTTATATTTTTTTAATTCTTTTTTCTTTTTGTAGTTTACCTATGTTTTCACAAATTTTAGCACATACGAATGATTATATTTCAAAAGAAAAATTTGTAGCAGCAGGTGCAGGACTTCAATTTGTATTTGGATTAGGAGCAATGAGTGGTCCGTTTTTATGCTCAATATTCATGGACGTGGTAGGTCCAAATGGATTTTTTATTTTTCTTCTTTTCTTCCATGGAATTATAGGAGTTTTTGGAATTTATAGAATGAGAGTAAGACAAACTGTAGAAAATCCAGACTCACAATTTGTTGCTATGCCATCAACAATTACGCCTGCAGGAATTGAGTTAAATCCAACAACAGAACCAATTGACGAACCAGAAAAAAGCCCAGAAGAAATTAAAAATTATTAATTTTTTTAAAAATAAAACACTTTCAGGTTGTACCCAATTTAATCAGTTCCAAATTAAATTTAATAAAAAACTTATTGAAAAAAAATATTTTCTCTAGTGAAATAGTTAAATTATAAAATGGTTAAAAAACGAAAAAAAAGAATAAAAGATACCCATAAAAAAAATGGGTTGGCTAAAATAGCAAATTTAACTTCAAAATCTTTTGGAAGTGTGCTTTCAAATTATAAAAAGAATAAAGAGCTTGAGAAAATAAAAACTATCAAGCTGCAAAAACTTGAAGAGAAAAGTCAAATCTTAAAAGAAAGAAAAGATCTTAAAATTTGGGAAGAACGATTAATCAAAGAAAGCAATAGGATTAAACTTAATGAGGATGAATTAAGATTGAAAGAAAAGGAATACAAATTTAAAGATGAAAAACAAAAATTAGAGGCTGATCGTTTAATTAAAAAAGATGATGATTTAATTCAGATTGCTAAAGAATTAAGAACAAAAGAAAAAGAACTAAAATCCAAAGAAGAGGAGCAGAATAGGAAAGATATTGATTTAAAAGTAAGAGAAGAAGAGCAAAAAAATCTTGAGCTTAAAGAAAAAAGAAGAAAAGAAAGAGCTCTTAAAATAATCAAAGAAGAAGAGGCAAAACAGAAAGAATTAGAGTATATCAAAATCAGGGAATGGGAGGAAAAATTTGATCGTGAACAGAAGGCTAAGGAACATAGAGAGAATTTAAGAGAACAAAGACTTAAACAAAAAGAACTTGAAAAATTGGGAGCTTTTGAGGAAAAAGAAAATGATATGTCCTCAACTTTAGAAAAGTTTAATATAGACAAAACTAAAGAACACTAAAAAATTTCAAATTAAATTTGGTAAATGAATAAAGAGAATGCTGAAAAATTATGGAAAATAATTCAAGAAACAGGAGATTATTTGCAGGGTCGTTTACCAAACCACCCAAATCATCCTAATGGAAGAAATCCATATGCTCATGTAGCAATTTGTATCAAAAATAAATTTGATTCCAGTTACAAAGATATCCCTGATAATAAATACGAAGAAATATTAAGATATATAGAGTTTTTAAAAAAAAACCCAAGTTAAATTTTATTGGTTAGGAAAATAGTCTTTTAATTTACCTTCTCTATGAACGTCTGCCGTACAGCAATGAAGTCCTCCACCAAAAGCATAGGCATCTCTTAAATCCACTGGAATTACTTCCATGCCAAGTTTATCTAATTGTTCAGATTGATATTTTTCACTTTTTTCTACACAAACTGTTTTTGAGTCTAAAACTAAAACATTCATTGATAGCCAAACTGATGAATAACAAAGTGGTGGAGGCTCATTATGAGCTGGTTGAGCTGCATCAACTATTTTCCAATCATTTTTTTCAAATAATTTTCTTTGTTCTTTAGGAAGTCTTCTTTGAGGATTATTTATAATTAATCCTTCTTTTATTGGTGTGAAAGTTGCGTCTATATGAATTGGATATGGATCACCTGGAAAATTTACTGCATGAACTCTATGATCTTTAAAATGACGTCTTAACCAATCAATCCCTTTTAAATTGGTAGTAAATCCATGTTGAACAATTAAATCTTTACCAAATCTAAGTACATCTGCTGCATCGAACAATGGTTCTTCTTCAGTGGTTACAAAAAATTTATCCTCAGTCCATTTTAATCTTTTTTGAATTCCAATCTTATCAGACAAATAATCTTTTCGATAATCTGCATCAGTCAATCTTGGTTTAGGTGCAGACTCATGTTTCATGTTGGGGTCCGAATTATAATATTCTTTTAAAAGGGGTCTATAACAAAGGTACTCAAACCATCTACACCTATAACTCATGGTTGCCTCCAATATTTCATTTCCAACAGTTAGCAAAACATCTCTTGGAGGCATGCAGCCAAACATGCTTTCAGCTTTCCAGTCAGGAGTTGAGATTTTCTGATTAAAATTTATTGGTGAAGGTCTATCTACTTTTATACCTCGCTTAGTTAGCACACTAGAGAAATCATCAAGTAATTGATTTGCTTTATCGACAGTATCTTTAGTTCTAGGGCCAAATTGCCCTTTCATATCAGAATCTTCAGGAACTTTTGCATCTAATGCAGGTTCAGGAGCAGGTATACAAACACCATCTGCCTTACCAACTATTACATGCTTTAAAGGATCCCACTCATTCCAACTATTTACAATTATTTTATCTATACTCATTCTTTAAGAAATTAATTAAGAGCAATATATCTCTTATTCCATCTCATTATTAGGCTATAGTAAATAAGAGAAACAAAAAGAAAAAAACCACCTACTATTGTATTTGTTGATGGTATTTCATTAATACCAAATAATGGTAACCATACCCAAAAAATTCCACCGATTACCTCTGTTAAAGATAATAACGTAAGCTCTGCTGCTTGTATTGCTTTTGATCCAATAGAATATAATATTAAACCCAAACATACTATTATTCCATGCAATGAAAACATTGCACTATTATAGCTAGTAGCAAAAAATGGTTGATTATTTGCTAAAATCATAATTGTAGCAATGACAAAACAAAATAAGCCAGCTACTGCAACTGTTGTAAACTTTGGAGTTTCTTTTCGCCATCTTAGTGTCACTGAAAATATAGAAAAACCAATAGAGGATGTAAGTCCAAAAACGAAACCTATTAAAGAATTCTTTTCTGTATTTCCTACAGCCATAATTATTATTCCTACCGTAGCAATAATCATTGATATCCAAACATTAAGAGAGATTTTTTCTTTTAAAAACAAAAAAGCTAGCAGAGCTGTAAAAAATGGCATTGCAGCTAAACATAAAAGGGTAATAGCTGCAGTAGTATTAGTGATAGAATAGATAAAAGATATCATCGCTATACCTAGACCTATTCCTCCAACAAGTCCTGACTTACCTACTTTTTTGTAATTTTTATAAAAGTTAATTCCCTCTTCAAAATATAAGTACAAATTTAATATTATAAAAATAGTTAATCCTCTACCAAATATATATTGCCATGAAACCATGTGAGGATCATTCATGTATCTGACAACCAATGGACCAAAGGACCAAAGAATACCAGCAAATAAAACTATAGGTACAGCGATCTTTTCATTTTTCAATTCTACCATATGTGGATATTTAATTCTTATTGGTTTGAACTACAACAAAAATTAGATCTTTATACAAAAATTTTATTCAAATTTAATACAATCTAAGATAATAAATTACTATGGATTTAGAAATTCTTAGAATTGCTTCAGATAATAATAACAATAAATATCTTCAGAATCATACACACCATTCAAAGTTGAAAAATCCATTATGTGGTGATGAAATGCAAATAAATCTAATTATTAATAATGAGGAGAGAATTATTGATTTTGGTTATCAGGGTAAATGCTGTGTTTATTGTCAGGCATCTGCAAGCTTACTATCTAAGATTTCAATTAATAAAAAAAAATCAAAAATAAATGAATTGTGTGATGATGCAAAATCATTTTTTAATGGTAATAGTGATATTATTAAAAAAAAATGGAAACTTATGCAGAAAATATTTAAATCTAAGAATAGAGCTCGTAAAGAGTGTATTTTATTACCTTTTAAAACTGTACAGAAAATTGTATCAGACTAATTTCTAAATGAAGAATTTTAAACAATCTTTTTTTGCTGGTTTATTTTCTGTTATCACAATAGGTGTTTTAACTATTTTAACTTATAAGACTGATTTTGGAATATTCTTAATAGCTTCTTTTGGATCATCAATGGTTTTGTTATATGGATATCCTGAAAGTCCATTCGCACAACCTAAGAATGTTTTTTTCGGTCATCTTCTTACTGCTGTTATAGGAATGTTATTTTTGTACTTTGTGCCTTTACCATTATATTTAATATTACCATTAGCAGTAGGATTTGGTGTGGGTTTAATGATATTTTTAAATGTAACTCATCCACCTGCAGGTGGAAATCCTATTATAGTAATTATGGGAAGTGTTTCTCCAGATTACTTATTAAATCCAGTTATTTCTGGTTCAATAATCATTTTGGGTTTTGGTATAATAATCAATCGGTTTATTCTTAAAAAGTCTTATCCAAAATCAAAATAATTTGTTTGCTAGCTCCTTTAAAATAATGTTAGATGGCTCAAATAAATTAATATTTTAAAGTAACCACGGAGAGAAAATGAAAATATTGTGCGTATTATACGATGATCCTAAAGGAGGAATGCCCAAATCATATCCTATTAAGGATCTTCCAAAATTGGAAAAATATCCTGATGGTATGACGTTACCTTCACCAAAAGGTAGAGATTTTAACCCAGGAGAATTATTAGGATGTGTGTCAGGAGAGTTAGGCTTAAGAAAATTCTTAGAGAAAAACGGACATGAATTAGTAGTAACCAACAGTAAAGATGGAGACGGATGTGAGGCTGATAAGCATATTGTAGATGCTGATATAGTGATTTCTCAACCTTTTTTCCCATATTATTTAACAAAAGAGAGAATAGCTAAAGCTAAAAATTTAAAAATGGCTGTTACTGCAGGAATTGGCTCTGACCATGTTGATTTACAAGCTGCAATGGATAATAAAATTGACGTTGTTGAAGTAACATTTTGTAACTCAAGATCTGTTGCTGAACACATAGTAATGATGATTGTTTCAATGGTGAGAGATTATCATAATCAACATAGAATTGTAAATGAAGGTGGTTGGAATATTGCTGATGCTGTACAAAGATCATATGATGTTGAGGGAATGCATATTGGAACAGTAGCTGCAGGACGTATTGGACTAGATGCTTTAAGAAAAATGAAACCATTTGATACTCATCTACACTATTTTGATAGACATAGATTACCTGAAAGTGTTGAAAAGGAACTTAATCTAACATTTCATGAATCAGTTGAGTCAATGGTAAAAGTTTGTGATGTTGTGACTATAAATTGTCCTCTTCACCCAGAAACTGAGAATCTTTTTGATGATGCAATGATAAGCAAAATGAAAAAAGGTGCTTACATTGTAAATACAGCTAGAGGAAAAATTTGTAATCGTGAAGCAATTGCAAAAGCATTAAAGAGTGGTCAACTAAGTGGTTATGCTGGTGATGTATGGTTTCCACAACCAGCTCCTAACGATCATGTTTGGAGAACTATGCCTAATCACGGAATGACTCCTCACACTTCAGGGACATCGCTATCAGCTCAAACTAGATATGCTGATGGTGTAAGAGAAATTTTAGAATGTTTCTTTGAAGGTAAAGAGATTAGAGATCAATATCTTATCGTAAAAGATGGTCAACTAGCTGGAATGGGTGCTCACTCATATAGTAAAGGATCTGCTACTGGTGGATCTGAAGAAGCAGCTAAATATAAGAAGAAGTAATTTATTATATATTATTAGAGGTATGCTACTTTAAAAAGTAGCTACCTTTAATATTCTAGACTCATTTAGTAATTTTTGTATATGTATTAAATGAAGTTTTTTATCATTATAATTTTTGTTTTTTTAGTAAATAATCCTTCAAAGGCTTTGGGGGAAGATAAAGCATATTTCGCTGGGGGATGCTTTTGGTGTGTAGAAGAGTCATTTGAAAAACTTAATGGAGTTATCGAAGTAACCTCAGGATATTCTGGTGGTACTACAGAGAATCCAACATACAAAGAGGTGACTTATGGAAATACCGGTCACTTTGAAGTTGTAGAGGTCATTTATAATAAAAATATAATATCCTTTGAGGAGCTACTCAAAAACTATTGGATAAATATAGATCCATTTGATGCGTATGGTCAATTTTGTGACAAAGGTTATAGTTATAGGTCTGTTGCATTTTATCAAAATGATAAAGAAAAAAAATTAATTGAAAGAGACGTAAAGAATTTAGAAAAAAAATTTAATAAAAAAGTAGTCACATATCTCAGAGAGTTCAAAAAATTTTATAAAGCTGAAAATCGTCATCAAAATTTTTATAAAGTATATTTTCAAAATTATTTAAGATATAAGAAGGCTTGTAAGAGAGAAGAAACTTTGAAAGAGATCTGGAATAAATAATATTTTATGAATGTAAATATTAATTGGAATTTTGATAATTCTTATTCAAAATTACCTGAATCCTTCAAAGAAAATATTAAACCAGTAAAAGTAAAGAATCCTGAATTAATCATGCTTAATAAAAGTTTAGCTTCAGATCTAGATTTAGATTTTTCTAATATAAATAAGATCGAATTATCAACATTATTTGCAGGAAATGAATTGCCTGAAGATAGTAATTCAATCGCTCAAGCTTATGCAGGTCATCAATTTGGTCATTTTACAATGCTTGGAGACGGTAGAGCAGTTTTAATTGGAGAACATTTGTCTAAAAATAAAGAGAGATATGATATTCAATTTAAAGGATCAGGGAAAACTGCCTTTTCAAGAAATGGTGACGGGAGAGCTGCATTAGGCCCAATGTTAAGAGAATACTTAATAAGTGAGTCGATGCATTATTTGAACATACCAACAACAAGAAGTTTGGCTGTTGTTAAAACAGGTGAAGATGTAATTAGAGAAGCACCTCTAATGGGAGCAATACTTACCAGAGTAGCTTCAAGTCATTTAAGAGTAGGAACATTTCAATATGTTGCGGCTAGAAATAAAAAAGATGAATTAGAAATATTATTAGATTATGTAATTAACAGACATTTTCCAAAGATTTTAAGCTCTAAAAATAAAGCTTTAGAACTTTTAAAAGTTGTTCTAGAAAAACAAGTTGATCTAGTCATTAATTGGATGAGAGTTGGTTTTATTCATGGAGTGATGAATACAGATAATATGAGTATTTCAGGTGAAACAATCGATTATGGTCCATGCGCTTTCATGGATAATTATGATCCTAAGACAGTATTCAGCTCAATAGATAAAATGGGAAGATATGCGTATTGTAACCAACCTGTAATTACAAAATGGAATTTAGCAAGATTTGCTGAAAGTTTGATACCTTTAATTGATGAAAATCAAGATAAAGCAGTAAAAGCTGCTACTGAAATAATCAATTCTTTTGAAAATAAATATGAAGAAAAATGGCTTGATATGATGAGGGATAAATTAGGCTTATCTGGAAAAGATGAAAAAGACAAATTTTTATTCATAGACCTACTGACTTGGATGCATGACAAAAAAATGGATTATACAAATACTTTTTGTCATTTAATGGAAGATGAAATTCAAAAAAATAAAGATTATGAAGATAAAGATTTTAAAAATTGGAAATTAAGATGGAATGAAAGATTAAAAACTAATAATAATTCCCCTGAAAAATATTTGAAATTAATGAAAAGTGTAAATCCTCTAGTTATTCCTAGAAATCATAAAGTTGAAGAAGCACTTTATGCTGCTAATCAAAATGACTTAAAACCATTTCTAAAATTATTAGAAATTTTAGATAATCCCTACAAAAAAAATAAAGTTTCTATTGAATACCAACTTCCTTCAGCTGCAAAAGAAAAATATCAAACTTTTTGTGGTACTTAATCTAAAGAACGTAAGGTTCTGGTCTTGCTTTTTTTCCTAAAACTCTTTCTACAGCCATATTGGATATATCAATGGATTGATATGAGCCTGTAGTGATCAGTTCAGTCAAAGCTCTGCCTATTCCTGGGGCTTGCATCAAGCCTCTGCCTGTAAAGCCAGTTGCTAAATACACATTATCAAATTTAGGATGTTTACCTACTACAGCGTTATTATCTAATCGATTACAATCATAATAACCTGCCCAACCACCTGTAAGTTTTAATTCTTCAAAAGCAGGAATTCTTTGAGCAAGTGCAGGCCATACTAATTCCTCAAAATCATCCCAAGCTGGCTCTAAATCTTTTGCTTCAAAAACAGATTTCGGTGATCCAGCTAAATATTCTTTTCCTTCAGGCCTCCAATAAACTCCCGTAGTCAAGTCGCCAGTTAAAGGCATTTCAGGAATGTGTTTTGGGCACTTAACTCTGAAAACAGTGTGTTTTTGAGGCTCAACTGGAATATCTTCTAAGAGTTCTTTAGTCCAACATCCTGCAGCAGATATAATTGTCTTTGCTTTAATCTCTGAAAGTGTTTTAACCTCTCCTTTTATAAATTCTGCACCTAGTTCCATAGCTTTACTTTTTAATGCACCATGAAACATGAATGGATCAATCCAGCCTTCACTCTGGTTATCAGTGAATGTTGCTGTTTCTATACCATCGCTATTGATATAAGGAAAAAATTTCGGCAATTCAGATCCTTTAATATTTTTTGTTCCAGCTTCACAAGCTTTGTGATTCTCAAGAGCTTTATATTGCTCCTCGGCATGTTCAGGTCCAAACATTAATAAGTATCCATTAGTAACCATACTTGCTGTTGGTTTTGGATTTTTTTCGGTTTTAAGTAAATCAGGAATTTGAAAGATAAATTCTCTGGCAAATTTTCCAAGTAAAATATTTTCCGTTTGAAAAAACTGTCTCCTGAAACCACCTAAGGAGAGTGGAAAAGATGCAGTTTTATAAGTTGGATCTCTTTCAATAACTTTTACTTTTCTGCCTTCTTTAGATAAAAAGTAAGCAGTTGCAGTACCGATTATTCCACCGCCAATTATAACAACATCATCCATTAATTTAAAATAAGTAAATTTATATTGAGGAATAAGGCATAGCAGCACCAAAGTAAATAAGGAATCATAAGGTAATAGCTTACAGAATTGACACGTTTAAATCTTATAATCAGAATAACGATCAAAAAGATTAGAATCATCAATATTGCTAATGCTAATAAAATTTGATGAAGTCCAAAAAAAACAATACTCCAAGTTGTATTAAAAACTATATGAATAAAATAAATGTATACAGTTTTCATATCTCTATTTTTACTGTTCCAAAAAAACCAAATGGCTAATGTCATCATCAAATACAAGGTCGTCCAAACTGGTGCAAAAACCCAGTCTGGAGGATTGTAGTTTGACTTAATTAATTGTGAATACCATGGTTCCTTTAAGCTTATTGTCACTAATCCACCAATAAATGATGCAGAATAGGTAATAACTAAAAACAGAACGAATGAAAAAAATTTATTTTTGAGCATATAAGTATTATACATCAGTATAAGATGAATAAAAAAACAATTTGGATAACCGGTGGAAGTACAGGCATAGGTAAGGCTTTAGCGATCAAATTTGCAAATGAAGGATGGAATGTAGCAATTTCAGCAAGAAGAGAAAATCTTCTTAGAGAAATTTCAGATAATCATGAAAATATAAATTCATTTCCGTTAGATGTTACTAATAAAGATAAATGTAAAGAGGTTTTCAATAATATAAAGAATCAATTTGAAAATATTGATATTTGTTTTTTCTCTACAGGAACATGGAATCCAAAAAAAGAAAAGGATATAGATGTTGAACAAATAGAAGATGTATTTAAAGTAAATTTTTTTGGAACACTTAATAGTATAAAAAGTGTAGAGAAATACTTTAAAGAAAAAAAAAGTGGAACAATAACTATTGTTTCATCTATTGCAGGATATAGAGGTTTACCAAATTCAACTGGCTATGGTCCTTCAAAATCAGCCTTAAACAACTTAGCAGAAAGTTTATACTTTGATTTTAAAAGATCAAATGTGAGGATTTGTTTAGTAAGTCCCGGATTTATAAAAACACCTATGACAGATAAAAATGATTTTAAAATGCCCTTTTTAAAAACTACAGATTATGCAGCTGAAAAAATTTACGACGGTTTAATAAATAAGAAAGTTTTTGAAATTCATTTTCCAAAATCTCTTACTTTAATACTTAAAATACTTAGCTTTTTACCAAGTAAAATTTATTTTGGCTTAATAGGAAAAATGACAAAATATCAAAAGAATGATTAATCCTTAACAAATACGACTGTCAATTCAGCAACTTTAAAACCAAATTTAGTCATCACTGCTCTATTGATAGCTACTCGTTCATCTTGTTTAAAAATCCAGTCATCAAATGTGATTTTCATTTGTTTACCTTTGACAGGTACCAATAATACATATTCAAATTTAAATGCTGGTCCATAAGAATAACCTTTTGCTTTTCCCACAACATCTCCTGCAGTGCCTTCGTAATTATTGTCATCTATTTTTGTAATCTGCCATTGTCTAGTTTGAACCTCGCCATCATCCCAATTAAATTTTTCATCAAGAATTAATTGTTTACCATCCCATTTTCCATCTAAATCGGCTGAAAACTGTCTTGTAACTTTCCCTGATCGGTTTTGAAGTACTCCCCAAGCTTTTACATTGCCTGATAAATAATTTTCAATAATTAATCTTGGTTCTTTATTTTTAAAATCTTCTGGTTTCATAGAACTATTCTTTGAACAACTTGTAATTAAGAATAATGAAATTATCAATAAAATTGATTTAATAGTTTTGTTTTGCACGATTCTCCTTAAAATTATTTGTTTTGAATTGAAAATTGTATTAGGTCTATATTTTTTGATTTGAATCCCGCTTCACAGTAACACAAGTAAAATTCCCACATTCTTTTAAAAGTTAAATCAAAACCTTGATTTTTAATTAAATTCCATTTCTTATTAAATTCTTTTCTCCACAAGGCCAAAGTATTAGAATAATGGTCTGCATAAGACTCGTACGACTTTATAGTTAGTCCATTATCAGAAACATATCTATTTATACTATTTTTATTTGGCAGAAATCCTCCGGGAAAGATATATTTTTGAATAAAATCCTGTTTATTTTTATATCGATCAAACAAATTATCATCTATCGTAATTGCTTGAATGGCAGCTTTCCCATTATTTGATAAATTATTCTTTATTGTTTTAAAATAACCCTCTAAATAGTTTTGTCCTACTGCTTCAATCATCTCAATTGATGCAATTGAATTATACTTATTATTTAAATCTCTATAATCTTTTATTTCAATATTAACTTTCTCATTTAATCCACATTTATGAATTCTCTCTTTAGCATATTCAAATTGTTTTCTTGAGATTGTAATACAATCCAATTTTATATCATATTTTTTTCCAAGGTATTCTGCAAAGCCTCCCCAACCGCAACCAATCTCCAAAACTCGATCACCATTACTTGGCTGGATTAAGTCAATAAGTTTTTGATATTTATTATTTTGAGCGTCTGACAAATTTTCAGTTGTTTGATCAAAAATAGCACTAGAATAAGTCAACGATTTATCCAACCATAAAGAAAAAAATTCATTTCCTAAATCATAATGCTTCGCAATATTTGCTTTACTTCTTTTTTTTGTATTTTTAATAAAAAATTTTTTAAACAAATTAATTAGAGGAAGATCTAGTAATCCTGAGAATTTATGAATAGTATTAATATTTCTTGCTGTTATTTCTATTAAGTTTGAGAGATTATCTGTTTCAAATTCATCTCTCATATAACTCTCAGCGAAACCAATACTTCCACCTTTTATCAAATTAAAACAAAAGTCAGCTTTTTTTATTTTTAGATTTGATCTTAAATCACTTTGAACATCGCCAAACTTAAAAACTTCTCCATGATAATTCTTAATTTCTAAATAACCAAATTTGATATCTTTAAGAGTTTTAAAAACTAGTTTGTCTGAAATTTTATATAAATTCATTAATTCTCAAATGTAATATTATTTTTGATTTTTATTTTTTTTTTAATGAACTTAATTCCTTTAGCCCACAATTTAAAGGCTTCAAAATGTATCGCTAAAATGATTTTTAAAGTCATTAATGGGTGTTTTAGGTAAGACTTAATTAACTCTATGCTTGTAAAATTTACTCTATTTCCATCCTGAGAAGCATATAATATCTTTTCATTATCTTGATATTGGTCAATTATAACTGATATTTTTTCACTTGGTTTTAAAAGCCTAAAGAAATAATTACAATTCATCTCAATAAAAGGAGAAACATGAAATTTTTTTGAACAATTGTGCTGTAAAAGATTATCGTTATTCTTTGTTTTGAAAATATAAGTATGCTGTTCTCCAAATGTGTTTTTAACCTCATAAAGTATTGAAATTAGATTTTCTTCTTCATCATAGATATAAAAGACACTCAATGGATTAAAAACATATCCTAGAATTCTTGGATAACATAAAAGTTTAATCTTAATATTTTTGTAAACTATATTATTTTGATCTAAGTTTCTTTTTACCCAGTCTTCAAGTGATGAGCCATCTCTATCTCCATGATCCTTTTCAAAAAAACTAATCAGATTAAAACGGTTATATGAAAAAAACTTAATTTTCTTATCAAGAATTTTTAATTCGGCTAAATCAATTAATAAAGAAAATACATCATATTTAAAAAAATGCATTTTTGGTTTAAATCTTTTATGAATAACAGTGCCATTATATATAAAACTAGTCATCGAAGTTTTTGATCATTTCAATCGATGACTTTATTCCATCTTCATGAAAACCGTAACCAAAATAACTACCACAATAAAGGATATTTCTTTTGTTTTGTAAGTTTGTGAGTTGACTTTGAAAATTTAATGAGGATTGATCAAAATATGGGTGGGTAAATCTTACTTTTTTTAGAATTTTTGACTCATTAATCTCAAAATAAGGATTTAATGTTAGAAAAATATTTTCCTCACATTTAAGGTTTTGTAATAAATTTAACCAATATGTTATAGAATTTTTTTCTATTTCATCTTTTTTGATTGAAGAATTCCATGAGCACCAAGCTTTTTTATTTTTTGGCATAGCTTTTTCATCAGTATGAACATAAGCAATATTCTCCTTATATTTATAGTTAGATAATACATTTTTTTCCTGATCAGTAGGATTGTCAATTATCGATAGAGCTTCATCTGCGTGTGTTGCTAGAACAACTTTGTCGTAATTAAAGTATTCGCTTTCTCCACCATAATATAAATCTATACCTGACGTTTTAGTCTTAATTTTTTTTATTGGGTAATTTTTAAAATGTTCCCCACTGATTTTTGAAAGAATATCTTTAACATATGTTCTGCTTCGATTTGAAACCGTATACCACTGGGGTCTATTTTTTAATTTAAAGAGACCATGATTTTGGAAAAACTTTAAAAAAAAACTCAATGGCATTTGGCTAGCAGCACTAGGCGGCATTGACCAAATAGCAGAAACCATTGGTATCAAATGATAATTGATAAATTCTTTTGAAAGATTTTCATTATTTAGATAATCACCAAGAGTTTTCTCTTCATGATCTTTTTTCATGTTATCACATTTTTTATAAAACCTAATTATGTCAAAAAACATCTTAAGGAATTTAAAATTAAATAAATTAGTTTTATTGGAGAAAATTCCACTTAATCCTTTCCCACAGTACTCAAATGAAGAGTTTTCAACTGATACAGAAAAAGACATATCACTTTTTTCTATTGCGATATTATTTTCATCAAAAAAATTAATTAAATGGGGATAAGTAGCAAAGTTAAAAACTATAAACCCTATATCCACAGAAACTTTTTTTAGACCAAATGATAGATCAATAGTATGAGAGTGACCTCCAAAATGATCTTCTTTTTCAAAAAGATCGACATGATGTTTTTTTGATAAATAATATGCAGCACTTAATCCTGAAATACCTGATCCAACTACAGCAATTTTCATTAAATGTTATGCTGCATCTTCTTTAAATTCATCCATACTCGGACAAGTACAAAAAATATTCTTATCACCGTAAACATTGTCTACTCTTGCTACTGGTGGCCAAAATTTATTAGCTCTTAAAAATTTAGCTGGATAAGCTGCTTCTTGTCTTGTGTATTTGTGTTCCCAATTATCTGAAGCAAGCTCAGAGTCTGTATGAGGTGCATTTTTAATTGGATTATCAATTTTATCAAATTTACCTGATTTAATCTTATCTATCTCTTGCTTAATTTTAATCAAAGTGTCACAAAATCTATCTAATTCTGATAAGCTTTCACTCTCTGTTGGCTCGATCATCATAGTGCCAGCTACAGGCCATGACATTGTTGGTGCATGAAATCCAAAATCAATTAATCTTTTTGCTATATCTTCTTCAGTTACACCTGTTTCTGATTTAATATTTCTAATATCAATAATACATTCATGAGCAACATTTCCTTGTGATCCTTTATATAAAATTGGAAAATGATCTTTTAGTCTATGCGCAATATAATTTGCGTTAAGTATTGCAACTTGAGAAGCAAGCTTTAATCCTTCTGATCCCATCATTTTAATGTACATCCAAGAGATCGATAGAATACTAGAGCTCCCCCAAGGAGCTGCTGAAACTGCTCCAATTCCAGTTGTTGGTCCACAATCTTCAATAACTGGATGATTAGGAAGATAAACTTGTAAATGTCTTTTACATGCAATAGGTCCCATTCCTGGCCCTCCTCCACCATGTGGAATACAAAATGTTTTGTGTAAGTTTATATGACAAACATCTGGACCAAAATTTCCAGGCTTAGCAATTCCAACTAATGCATTTAAATTAGCTCCATCCATGTAGACCTGACCACCATGTTTATGAACTAATTCACAAATATCAATTATTTTTTCCTCAAATACTCCATGGGTAGATGGGTAAGTTACCATTAATGCCCCAAGGTTTTCAGAGTGTTGCTCTGCTTTTTTCTTTAAATCATCAAAATCAACATTTCCCTCTTTATCACAATTAACAACAACCACTTTCATTCCAACCATCTGAGCACTCGCTGGATTAGTACCGTGTGCTGAACTTGGAATTAAACATATATTACGATTACCCTCGCCTCTATCTAAATGATACTTTCGAATAACCATTAAACCTGCATATTCTCCTTGAGCACCTGCGTTAGGTTGTAGGGAAACACCTGAAAAACCAGTTATAGAACGTAACCAATTTTTAAGGTCAGTAAATAAATCTCTAAACCCTTCCATTTGTTCAATTGGAACAAACGGATGAGGTTCTGCAAATTCTTTCCAAGAAATTGGGATCATTTCAGCAGCAGCATTTAACTTCATTGTACATGAGCCAAGTGCAATCATTGTTCTATTCAATGCTATATCTTTATCTTCTAATCTTTTTAAATATCTAAGCATTTCAGTCTCGGAATGATAAGAGTTGAAAACTGGATGTTCTAAATATTTTGAAGTTCTTGATAAGTTTTTTGGAAGATTGGGTAAACTAACTGATGGATCCTCTTTTTTGATTGATTCTGCTGCATTAAAAATTTTTAATAGTTGATTTACTCTATATACATTTTTTCTCTCATCGAATGAAACGGCAAGCATTTCAGAATTTACTTTTCGTATGTTTACTCTTTGATTCAGAGCATTTTTATAAATTTGATCAGTCTTGTCTTTGGTAATAATCGTAACAGTATCAAAAAAATAGTTAGAATAAAGTTCATATCCAGACTGTTTTATTTTATCAGCAAAACTTTTTGCTAATTGAGACACTCTCTCAGAAATATTTTTAATTCCATCTGGTCCATGATAAATAGCATATGCTGCAGAAACAATTGCTAATAAAGCTTGAGCAGTACAAATATTACTTGTCGCCTTATCTCTTCTGATATGTTGCTCTCTAGTTTGTAGGGATAATCTATATGCCTTGTTACCATGTCTATCAACTGACACACCAACAATTCTTCCGGGCATTGATCTTTTATAGTCATCTTTTGTTGCAAAAAAAGCTGCGTGTGGACCTCCATATCCCATTGGAATTCCAAATCGTTGAGAGCTTCCAACCGCTATATCGGCACCGAGCTCTCTTGGTGTTTTTAGTTTTGCTAATGCCAACAGATCACAAGCTAATATTGCCTTCCCATTCTTTTTATGAATTTTACTAATTGCTTCACTTGGGTCCTTAATATCCCCTAAAGTGCCAGGATATTGTAAAATTCCACAAACTAAATCTTCCTTTAACTGGTCTAAAACTACATCTTCTTTACCAACTAAAACTTTTAATCCCATCGGTTCAGCTCTTGTTTGAATTACATTTATTGTTTGAGGATGACAATCCTCAGAAACAAAAACTAAATTACTATCTTTTTTATTTAATCTATGACTTAGACCCATAGCCTCTGCTGCTGCTGTACCTTCATCTAATAAAGAAGCATTAGCAATATCCATTCCAGTGAAGTCAACGATCATTTGTTGAAAGTTCAATAACATCTCAAGTCTTCCTTGAGCTACCTCAGGCTGATAAGGTGTATATGAAGTATACCAACCAGGATTTTCTAATATATTTCTTAAGATTACATAGGGTGTGTATGTTCCATAATAACCCATGCCAATAAAATTTGAGTAAACTTGATTTTTTTTAGACATTACTCTTAATTTTCTTAAAGCCTCGTACTCTGAATTTGACTCACCAATATTAAGTTCGCCTTTAAATTTTATTTTTTCAGGAACAGTATTGTCAATTAAGTCATCTAATGATTTAAAATTTAATTCTTTTAACATTTTTGATTGGTCTTCTTTAGAGGGTCCAATGTGTCTTTTTAAAAAATCTTTTTCTGAATTGGGTAACATTATGCTGAAGTCTCCTTTGCAAATTTATCGTAATCATCTTTATTCATTAAAGTATCCATTTCTGATTGATCTTTTATTTTAAGTTTAAAAAACCATGCTGAGTCTTCTGGATCTTGATTAATCTTTGATGGATCATCCACTATGGCTTGATTTGTATCAACTACTTCACCACTCACAGGAGTGTATACATCACTAGCAGCTTTCGTTGACTCAACAACACCAGCAGTTCCATCTTTTTCTACGTTAGAACCCTTTTCTGGAAGTTCTGCAAAAACTATATCACCTAACATCTCTGTTGCATGTTTTGTAATTCCAATTGTTGCTACATCTCCCTCTAATTTAATCCACTCATGTTCTTTAGAATATTTTACTTCACTCATTTTGTTGCCCCTTTCACGTAACTTTTTTTATAAAACGGTAATCCACAAATATTTGCTGGATGTTTTTTTCCTCTTACCTCTAAGAAAACTTTTGTATCTTTTTTTGAAAATTCATTTTCTATATAGCCCATTGCTACAGGTCCATTTACACTTGGTCCAAACGTACCACTTGTAATTTCTCCAATATGAACATCTGATTGATTAAATATCTTTGTTTTTTCTCTAGCAATTATTCTTCCCTCAGGTTTAATTCCAACTCTAATTTTACTAACACCATTATTTAATTGTTTAATGATTATATCAGAGCCAATAAAATCTCCCTTGGATATTCTTTCTTTTGAAATTGCCCATTTTAAATTTGCTTCCACTGGAGTTTTGTCTTTATCAAGATCATGGCCATATAAACATAAACCAGCTTCCAATCTCAAAGTATCCCTTGCTCCTAAGCCTATTAATTTGGATCCTTTGTTGATCAATTCTCTGGTTAATTTATCTACAAAATCATTTGGGATCGATATCTCAAAACCGTCTTCCCCTGTATACCCAGATCGAGTAATATAAACTTTCTGATCTTGAAATGAAAACCAGTTTCCTGACATAAAATTTAGATCTTTTACTCCGGCAACAACGTCGGTTAGGATTTGAGATGATTTAGGTCCCTGAATTGCAATTAAAGATCTGTTTTCATCTAAAACCATTTTGTACTTTTCTTCTAGTAATTCCTTTAAAATTTTAAAGTCATTATCTTTGCATGCTGCATTAAGGATTATTAAAAAACCTTCATTTGTTTTTGTTATAATTAAATCATCGTGTATCCCAGCATCTTTATCCATTAAGAAACTATATTTAGAATGATTTAATTTTAAATTTTTCAAATCTAAAGGAAAGATTTTTTCTAAATCTTTAGTTAGATTTTCATCACCATAAATAAATAATTGACCCATATGAGAAACATCAAAAATACCAGAATGATTTCTTGTGAATTTATGCTCCTCTACTATACCTTCTGAATATTGAATTGGCATCTGATAACCTGCAAATTCAACAAATTTTGCATTGCTTTCTTGATGTAATTGGTACAGCGATGTTTTTTTTGTATTCATATTAACTCTTTGTACCCATCTGTATATTTGCCTGAGAGTTTTGCTCCTTCGGCGAGAATTAAATCTCTTTCCAGAGTTAATATGTTACGGTCCTTTTTACCTGAGAGATTCCTGGGTGGTTGCTCCTTCGGCGCTACGATGTTCTGTAGTCTCTCCCGTAAATGAATAATCTTACATGTATGCGAAAAAGTCAATCAGAAACAATTTTTTTTCGCTTATTTAGAAGTGAGTAAAACTGAAGTAATACAGCAAAAAGTATAATTGCACCTCCTATTAATCCAAACATTGAAGGTCTTTCACTTACAAAAAGAAATGCCCATATCGGACCAAGTACAGATTCGGAAAGCATAATTATTCCAACCGTCGCAGAAGGAGTTGTTCTTGCTCCAATTGTAATAAATATAAAACCAAAACCAACTTGAAAAAAACCAGCTAGAAAACCTAAAAAAATATCATGAGAAGATATCATTATTTTAGTCGAGAGCAAAAACCCAACTAAACATGAACATACTCCAGCTACAAATTGAGCTGGGACCATGTCCACAGTCGGATATTTTCTAATTATTATAATTAAAATTGCAAAAACTATTGGCATTGAAAATGCTGCTAGGTTTCCAGATAACTCACCTGGTGTGAGTGAATTTCCAACCATCAATAAAACACCTGTCATTGCTAAAATAATTGAAGTTAAAGTTGTAGTACTTATTTTTTCTTTTAAAAAAAAATACCCAAATATTGAAAGAAATAGTATTTGAAGTGAAATTATAAAATTAGTATTTGCAACTGTCGTATTATACATTGCAAAAACATAACCACAGAAACCAATAGATAATATTATTCCACCAAAAAATCCTGGTAAACCTGAAACATAGAATGATTTAAAAGTTTTTCCTTTATAGCTAATAATTAAGAAAGCTAAAATAGTAAGAGAAAAAAATAAAGATCTCCAAAATAAAATTTGCCATAAAGTTGCACCCTCAAATGATTTAACAAGTAATCCACCAAAACTTAAACTTAATGCTCCTAAAAAGATTAATAATGGGCCAGGTAAGTTTCTTATGAGAGTCATTATATTTGTGAAATTAAGTTTTGAGTCTCTAAGTCATATAGTTTAAATAAAGTTTCTGCGCTAGATAATTCGACTTCTTGGAATTTAATTTTTGAACCAGGCGTAAGTTGTACCAATTTGTCATAATCAGCACTGATAACAACTCCTATTTTAGGATAACCTCCAATAGTCCCATGATCAGAAAGCATTATAATTGGATTTCCGTCTGCAGGTACCTGAATTACTCCTTTTATTAAACCTTCAGATTTTATATTGGTATCAACAATATTTTCAATTTTTGGTCCATCTAATCTCATTCCCATACGATCTGATAATTTTGATACAACAAATTCCTTATCAAAAAAAATATTTTTTCCCTCTTCAGAAAAATAATTAAAATTTGTTCCTTTAATAACTCTAATTTTTTCTATTTTTGTATTTATGTAATTTAGCTTTTTATCATTTAAGTCTTTATTAATTTTAGAAATATATATTTTTTGTGTATCTTCTATTCTTTTTCCATTATTCGAACCTATATTTGCTTTTGTATTAATAGAGCAGCTAGACCATTGATATTCTAAATTAAATTCACCACTAATTGCTAAATATCCATAAACAGATTTATTAGTTGTTATAATATCTATTTCATCACCATTTTCTAATGTGAAAGATTGATAACAATTGCCCTCAATATCATTATCATTTTTTTTAATTATAAATTTTACGTCTCCTGCAATTGCACATTTAATATCGTCACCAAAATACTTCAACAATGGACCTTGATAAGCAAATTCAATTACTGGAGAATTTGTTTCATTCCCAACAAGTTTGTTAGAAATTTGAAAATTTCTATTATCCATAGCCCCGCTAAATGGAATGCCAATATGATAAAGATTACTTCTACCTTGATCTTGAAATGTTGTGTTAATTCCAGCTCTTTTAATCTCAAAATAATTTTTATTCATTGTAGTTGTTGTATTGATCTTTTGTAATTTGCTCAAAAGTGACCGCATCACCTGGATTAATTAAATTTGGATTATTCTCCTTGGAGCTATTAAAAATAACACTTGGTGTATTACCGATAATATTCCATCCACCTGGACTTTCAAAAGTATAAACATTTGCGAATTGTTCTGTAAGTCCAACTGAACCTTTTGGTACTTTTACCCTTGGTGTCTCTAACCGTTTTGCTCGTAATTCAGTTTCTAGATCACCCAAAAAAGGCATCCCTGCAATAAAGCCTGTCATGTAACAAAAAAATTCTTTATTAAAAAATTTTTCATAAATTTTATCACGACTTATTTTTAATTTTTCCTCTAGTCTTTTAATGTCCAGTGAAAATTTTTCATCACAACAAACTGGAATTTTAATTTTGTTACTCTCTAACTTGTCATCATTAATAACATTTAAATTTTCGATTAATTTTTTAACAGTTTGAAAATTTCTTTTACGTAAATCAAATGAAACTATTAATTTATTATAAGATGGAGTTAAATTGTTAATGCCATCGATATTTTCTTTTTGAATACTTTTGAAATAACGTATTACTTTATTATTTACTTCTTTATTTACCTCAGTACCAAAATCACAATATAAAGCTGCGTCACCAAGATTTGATATATTTTTTATCATGCCATGTTATACTTACAAATAATGAGTATGGAAATTAATATAAATTGTGATTTAGGTGAAAAATCAAAACATCACTCAAATAAATATGATCCAGATTTATTAGAAATCGTCAATTCAGCTAATGTAGCTTGTGGTTACCATGCTGGGGATGAGGAAACTATGAATCAAGTGGTAAAAATTTCAAAAAATAATGGAGTAAGCATTGGTGCACATCCCTCTTTTAAAGACCCAGAAAATTTTGGGAGAGAAAGAATGAATCTTTCTGAAAGTGAAATAAAAAAACTAATAATTGATCAATACGAAATTCTACAAAAAATAGCCTTAAACTACGGTGAAATAGTATCTCATGTAAAACCTCATGGAGCATTAAATAATATGGCTTGTGAAGATATTGAGTTAGCCACAATACTAGCCAAAACTATTAAGGATATTAATAAAGATATAATATATCTAGTGCCTACAGGATCAAAAATGCAAGAAGCAGCAAAAAAATTTGATATGAAATTTGCTTGTGAAATATTTGCTGACAGAAATTATGAGGATGATGGTAATCTTGTATCAAGAAAAAAATCTCATGCATTAATTACGGACCCTGAGCAAGCAAAAAAACATGTATTAAAAATGGTTCAAACTCAGTCGCTTAATTGTCACAGCGGGAAGCAAATACCTTGTGAAATCGATTCTGTATGTATACATGGTGACAATCTAAGTTCATTAGCTACGGCTAAATCAATAAAAGAAAATTTAATTGAAAATGGCTTAGAACTTAAAACTTTAAACAAAATGAAAAAATTTATTTAATATGAAAAAAATAATTTTATCTTTATCTATATTACTTTTAATTACTGGAAATGTATTTTCAGCAGGCTCTAGTAGCAGTGATGATAATGCTAAAACTAAATCAAGTTATGAAAAAGCTGTAACTCATATAGAAGCAGCAAAAAAACACGAGAAAAAAGGTAAATTAGAAAAAGCGAATAAAAGATACGTAAAAGCACAAAACCTACTAATAGAGTCAAACAATAAAAAACCTAACGATGCAGATACCTTAAATTATTTGGGTTTTACTACTAGAAAACTTGGTGATTTTGAAAATGGAGAAAAATATTATCTTCAGGGTTTAGCTATTGATCCAAATCATAAAGGTATTAATGAATATCTTGGTGAATTATATGTAGCAACAAAAAGGCATAACCTTGCTATTGAAAGATTAGAAATTCTAAAGGGTTGTAATTGTGAAGAGTATGAACAATTAAAAGCAGTAATTGCTGGGGAACCTTCTAAGTATTAATTTAAATTTTTTACCATTTGTTCTGGCATCCACAATGCGATTTCAGGAAATATAACTACAAGTATTACTGCTAAAACCATTAACAAAAATAGTGGAAAAGCACATCTAGCAATATAACCCATATCTTTATTTGCCATTCCTTGAAGTACAAATAAATTAAATCCAACAGGAGGGGTAATTTGTGCCATTTCAACAACAATAACTAAAAAAATACCAAACCAAATCATATCAAAACCAGCTTGTCTTATCATTGGCTCTATTATTGCCATTGTTAGTACGACGGCAGATATACCATCAAGAAACATTCCTAAAATAATATAAAAAATCATTAAAACCAAAATTAAAACATAAGGAGAAAGCTCCATGCCCTGTATCCATATTGCTAAATTTCTTGGTAATCCTGTAAAACCCATTGCTAAAGATAAAAAAGTAGAACCAGCTAAAATAAAAGCAATCATGCATGAGGTTTTAGTTGCACCTAATAAAGACGATTTAAATGTTTTTAAAGTTAAACTTTTTTGGAAGTAAGATAGAATTAAAGCACCAACAACACCTAATGAAGCAGCTTCAGTTGCAGTTGCTACTCCAGTATATATAGAACCTATAACCGCAGAGATAAGCAATATTACTGGTAAAAGTTGTTTTGATCTCTTGATTTTTTCTAAAAAAGAATATTCCTCAAGAATTTTTGGCATTTCTTTCTTATTAATTAAAGACCATATAATAACATATGACATAAATATTAGTGCAATCATTATCCCTGGAATAATTCCTGCTATAAATAATTTTGCTATGGACTCTTGAACAGCTACACCATAAATAATTAGAATAATTGATGGAGGTATTAGTAATCCCAAAGTACCTGAGCCAGCTAAACTACCTAATAAGATTTTTTCTGGATAATTTCTTTTTCTTAACTCAGGGATAGACATTTTTCCAACTGTAGCTACAGTTGCTGCTGATGATCCTGATATTGCAGCAAATAGAGCACATCCAACAACATTTACATGAATTAAGCCTCCTGGGAGCTTTTGCATCCAAGGAGATAACCCTTTAAATAAATTTTCTGAGAGCTTAGTTCTAAAAAGAATTTCACCCATCCAAACAAATAAGGGCAATGCAGTCAAAGTCCATGACGATGCAGTTCCCCATATTGTAGTAGCCATTGCATCACCTACTGGTCTTGAAGTAAACAACATCATACCAATTGCTGATACTCCTATCATACTCAATGCAACCCAGATACCAGAGCCTAAAAAAAATAATAAAACACTAATAAAAAAAATTGTTAAAAATATCTCAGCCATTTATCTTTTTTTTATATTTAGGATAAATTGATGAAAAACACATATAAAGAATATTGTTGAACCTATTGCTACACTTGTTTGAGGTATCCATATTAATATTTCATCTGCACCCTCACTTCTTTCCTGAAATTTGTAAGATATAATTAACATTTTAATAAAATAGAATGCTAAATATCCTGAAAAAAAACTGGCCAAAGTCAAACACCAAATTTCAATCAACCATCTTTTGCTACCTGAAAATTTTTCTAAAAAAAGAGTAATTCGTATATGTCCACCTTCTACAAAAGTATAAGCTAGTGCAAAGAAAGATGCTGAAGCCATACAATAACCAGAATATTCTGCTAAACCTCTTATATAGAAGCCAAATATTCTTGACGAAATACCTATAAGAATAAAAACTGCAACTAATATTAAAAAAATTGCAGCAATATAACCAGAAAATTTATAAAGTTTATTTAGAGTTTTATCGATAGTACTTAACATAATAATTTAAGGCCACTTAAAATATTTAAGTGGCCTTAAGATATATTTAATTTAATTATTTATAAGCTGATAAAACAGATGCTCCTCTTGATCCAGCTTTTTGAGACCATTCTTTAGCCATTGTCTCTCCAACTTTTTCAAAATGAGATTGTAAAGATGCGTTAACTTTTCCAACTACCATACCGGCATCTGCTAGAGCTTTTTTATCTCCAACATTTCCTTGTTTTGATAATTGCCAACCTTTTCTTTCTGCTAAGGCTGCTTGCTTCATTACTAAATCTTTAGTTGCTTTATCCAATTTATTCCAAGACTCTTTATTAACGATCACCATATTTTTTGGAAACCAAGCTGCAATGTCATAAAAATATTTCACACCATTTTCCCAAATCTTAGAATTTTTTCCAGTCGTTGGAGATGTAATCATACTCTCAACAGCACCTGTTGAAAACGCTTGACTTATTTCTGCTGCTTCTATTTTGGTAGGAGCCATTCCCGTTAATTCAGCAATTCTTATTGTAGCAGAATTGTATGCTCTAAATTTTAAGCCTTTTAAATCATTAACTGAATTTATTTCTTTCTTACTATACAAGCCTTGTGCTGGCCACGGTACAGCATATAGGAAGACAAGTCCTTTAGCATCCAAACCTTTTATGATTTCATCTTTTGATGCTTTATATAATTTCATAGCATCTGAGTAAGATGATGCCAGGAATGGTTGTGAGTCTATTTCCAATAATGGATCTTCTTTTCCTAAGGCTGACATAAATCTTTCACCGATTTGTGCTTGTCCAGTTCTCACTGCTCTAAAAATTTCTCCACCTTTAAATAGTGATCCACCTGGATGAGTAACGATTGTTAGTTTGCCACCACTTTTTTCAGTTACATTTTTTGCAAATTCAGTTGCGTTTGCAGAATGAAAATTACCAGCTCCATAGGCAAGAGCCATGTCCCATTTCTCCGCAATCGCAAGATTAATTGACAAAATTAATGAAACTAAAACAGTTATTAAGTATTTTATGAATTTCATTTTTCCTCCAATTTGTTTAAGTGCATTTCATTATGTATTAAAAAGATTATCAATAAAAAAATAATACTACTTTTGATTGAATTATTATTAATATCTAATATTATGTTTCCACTTTGTTAGAACAGTCACTCATATTACTTCAGATTATTTTCATAGACATAATCTTAGCAGCCGATAATGCAATAATTATTGGTCTAATCGCAGCAAATTTTGCGCCAAAAAATAGAAAACAGATCATATTATGGGGCGTTGCTGGAGCTTTGATATTTAAAGTTATTTTTGCAGTATTTGCTACATACTTGTTTGAATTCTATTTCATCAAAATCTTAGGAGGATTACTTTTAATTTGGATTGTAAACGATTTAAGAAAAGATCTTTTTGAAATCAAGAAAGTAAAATCTCCAACTAAAAAATCAAAAGAACCATCATATATTCAGAGTGTATATAAAGTTTTATTTGCCGATATTACAATTAGTTTTGATAATGTCATAGGTGTTGTAGGAGCTGCTAAAGGTAATTTTAGTTTTATGATTTTTGGTCTAGTACTTTCTGTAATTCTTACAGGAGCGATGGCTACATATCTTGCTAATTATATTCAAAAACATTTATGGATTGCATATATTGGATTAGGATTCATATTATTAGTGGCAATTCAATTAGTTATAGGTGGATTAGTTGACCTAGATATTTTATCTATCAATGAACAATTTAAAAAATATTTCTAATAAGAGTGTTTTTTTGTTGGATATTTCTTAAGTTTAACGTCTTTAGAAAATTTTTTTAAAGCTATATTTATATATTTTTTAATATTAATAAATTTTTTAACAAATCTTATTTTGGTACTGTTTAATCCAATTAAATCATCTGTAACAAGTACTTGGCCATCACAATGTACTGACGATCCAATACCTATTGTTGGAATTTTTAAGGATTGTGTAATTTTTTTCGCAGTAGTTGCTTTTACACATTCTATTACTATTGCAAATACCCCGCTACTTTGAAGCATAAGAGCATCTTTTATTAATTGTTTTGTTTCCCTAGTTGATTTACCTTTTGACTTAAATCTTTTAGCAGATTGGGGAAGAAGACCTAAATGGCCCATAACTGGAATCTTTTTTTTAATAAGAAATTTAATCTGTGTAATAATTTTTTTTCCACCCTCTAATTTAACTGCATCACATTTTGTTTCTTTAATAACTCTTTTCGCATTTTTATAAGCAGATAAATTAGACCTATATGTATTGAAAGGCATATCTACAACCATTAAACTTTTCTTGACACCAAGCCTAACACTTTTTGAATGGTCGATCATATTAGTCAATGTTACTTTTTTTGTAGTATCGTAATTATATAAAACAGACCCCAATGAGTCTCCGATTAAAGTAATATCAACATATTTATCTATTAGCTCAGCAAAATTTTTGGAATATGCTGTGAGACACAAAATTTTAGATTTATTTTTTTTTTTGAGAATATTTTTAATCTTGGTATTCATTTTATTAAACTACTCTAATTCAATAGTACTCGGTGGTTTTGAAGTTATATCGTAAACTACCCTATTTATTCCTCTTATGCTATTTACTATTTTATTTGAAATCATTTGTGCAAATGATTTTTTAAACTCATAAAAATCAGCAGTCATACCATCTTCTGAAGTTATAGCTCTCAGTAAACACAAATATTCATAGGTTCGATTATCACCCATTACCCCAACAGTTTTTACTGGAAGTAAGGCTGCATAAGCTTGCCAAATTTTATTATAAAGACCATGTTCTTTAAGACCCTGTATAAAATAATAATCAGCTTCTTTTAAAATATTAATTTTTTCTTTAGTTATAATACCAGGCATTCTAATCGCTAAACCTGGGCCTGGAAAAGGGTGTCTTGAAATAATTTCTGTATTCAAATTAAGCTCTAATCCTAAATTTCTTACTTCATCCTTAAATAAGAATTTAAGAGGTTCGACTAATTTTAATTTCATTTTTTTTGGTAATCCACCTACATTATGATGAGATTTGATTTTTGATGTTTGGCTTCCTGTTACTGATCTGCTTTCAATAAGATCTGGATAAAGTGTTCCCTGAGCTAAAAATTTTACTTTCTTAATTTTTTTTGCATATCTCTCAAAAATTTTAATAAATAAATTTCCAATTATTTTTCTTTTTCTTTCTGGATCTGAAACGTTTGTTAACTTTTTTAAAAATTCTTTTTCAGCATTAACGTATATTAAATTCATCTTGAGCCTTTTCTTAAAAGTATCGACTACTTGTTTTTCCTCATTTTTTCTAAGAAGACCAGTGTTAACAAAAATACAATATAGCTTTTTACCAATAGCTTTATTTAATAATTGAGCAACTACACTACTATCAACTCCTCCCGAAAGGGCACAAATAACTTTATTTTCACCAACTTGATTTCTAACTTCTTTAATTAATTTCATCTTTTGATCTTTTGATGACCAGTTTTTTTTAATTTTACATATTAAAAAAATAAAATTTTTTATAATTTTTTTACCATTTTCTGTATGTGTAACTTCAGGATGAAATTGAACACCATAAAATTTATTTGTCTTGTCTTCAACAATTGCAAATTTTGAATTTTGACTTGATGCAATTACTCTAAAATTTTTAGGTAATTTTGAAACTTGATCAGCATGACTCATCCATACATTGTTAATTTTTTTTTGATTAAAGAAATTTTTTATTAAAAGACTATCTTTTTTTTTATAGACATTAGCTAGACCAAACTCTCGATGTTTTGATTGTTTGACCTTACCACCATTTAATTTTGACAAGATTTGATGACCAAAACAAATACCTAATATTGGTATATTGTTTTTAAGTATTTCTTTATCAAAAGAATATCTATTAATCTCATAAACATTAAGGGGACCTCCTGATAAAATGATACCTTTAATACTAGTATCAATATTTTTATTTTTAATCTTTTTATGACTTATAATTTCTGAGAATACCCCTAGTTCTCTTATTCTTCTGGCAATCAATTGTGTAAATTGAGAACCAAAATCTATGATTAATATTTTATTTAAACTTTGATCAAGTATCATTTTTTGGCTCTATATTCTCTAGAGTCTCCAAAATATCTTTATTATCATCACATAGTTTCTTACAAACTTTTGTAAAAGTATTTGATAGATCTTTTACTTTTGAATAATTTGATTTTTCTAAAGCAATTTTCATTAACATTAATATGGCTTCTTCATTATCAGGTTCAATTAATAATGTTGTTTCTAAATTTTTTTTTTCTTTTTTTTGATCTTCTTCAAAATTGTAAATCTTTGCCAAGTACAAATATGAACTTGAGTCTTTAGGATTAAAAACAATACTTCTTTCAAACATAAATCTTGCATCGTCATATTTCTTATTTTTATAAAGTTCTAAGCCTTTATCAAAAAAATTCTCATTACCAAAAGAAGTGCTTATTAAATTTATGAAAAAATAAATTAATACTGTTTTTTTTAAAATTTTAATCATTATTATCAATCATCACTTTTTACTATATCAACGTTATGTACCATACTTTCATAAAATCCAGCTTTTGTAATCTTTACAAATTGTGGTTTATTTCTTAAATATTTAATTTGTTTAGAGCCAAGATAACCCATCGATGATTTCAAGCCACCAATAAGTTTGAAAATTATTTTTTCAACGTTACCTTTATATTTAGCAAATCCTTCTACACCTTCAGGTACATATTTTGAGATATCTTTTTGTTTTGATTGAAAATATCTATCAGCTGAACCTTTGTTCATAGCACCCACTGATCCCATTCCTCTAAAACTTTTAAATAGCTTCCCACCTCTTTTAATTAATTTACCTGGGGTCTCATCGGTGCCTGCAAATAGTGAACCTACCATTACAGCATCTGCTCCTGCAGCAAAAGCTTTGGCTAAATCGCCAGAGTATTTGATACCTCCATCTGAGATAATCTTAACATTTTTATTTTTAACTCCATTTCTAACTGTTAAAATTGCACTTAACTGAGGAACTCCAATACCTGCTACTAATCGTGTGGTACAAATAGATCCAGGGCCTATACCCACTTTGATTATATCTACCCCTAACTTTAAAAGAAATTTTGCAGCTTCTGGTGTAGCTATATTTCCTGCACACAGTGCTGTTTTTTTATTTTTTCTTTTTTTAATGAATTTGATTATCTCTGAAACTTTTTTTGTATGACCATGGGCAGTATCAACAACAATCATGTCTATATTTTCTTTTAAAATAGCGTCAGCTCTATTAAATTCACTTGGACCTGCACCTACGGCTGCACCAACTAAAAGTTTTTTAATTTTTACTTTTTTAATTTCTGATATTTGAGTCTTAATATCTAAATTTCTATGTATTACACCCAATCCTCCAGCTTTTGCTATGGCAATTGCCATTTTACTTTCAGTAACAGTATCCATTGCAGAAGATAAAAGGGGAATTCTTAATTTTAAATTGTTAGTTAATTTGATGCTAGTGTCTACTTCAGAAGGAAGTATTTCAGAATACTTAGGCACAAGTGTAACGTCATCAAAGGTGAGTGCTTCTTTTATAGGAACCATAATCATTTATATACGATTCCTTTAAAATTTAAAGTGTCTATCTTAGATTTTTACAAATGATAAAACTTTCTTTTGAGTCTTTACGACTTGATTTAGGTTTAAAAACCTTAACTTCTTTATAAATTTTTTTTCCAAGTGCGACAATTTCATTAAATGAACTTCCCATAAAAATTTTTGAAATAAAAAAACCTTTTTCAGAAATTATATCTTTCGAAAAAAGCATAGCTTCTATACATAATTCTCCAGTTTGAATTGCATCTATATTTTTTATACCCGTTGTATTAACAGCCATGTCAGACATGATAACGTCTATTTTTTTTGTAAGAATTTCTTTAATTTGATTTTTAGTACTGAGTTCAGTAAAATCACCTTTTATCTGAATAGTGTGTTCAATTTTGTCCATAGGTTTAAGATCTATAGAAATTAATTTTCCATTTTTAATAACTTTTGAGGCATATTGAGACCAGCTACCCGGGGCGGCACCTATATCAATAACATTGATACCTCCCTTAAAAATTTTAAATTTTTCATCTAACTCAATCAGTTTATATGCTGATCTTGCACGATAACCGTCAACTTTAGACTGACGTACATATATATCTCTTCTTTGTTTATTTACCCAATTTTTTGAAATTTTATTTTTTTTCAATTATTTATTATATCTTAATTTGATATCAATTAGATCACCGTCAATTGTTTTTATTTTAGAAATATAATTTTTATTTTTTCTAATTTGATCATTATTTTTACCAGCAAAATGAACTATTCCTATCTTATGATTTGGAAGATAAGGCTCAACAAGAGTATTTCTCTCTTTATCAAACTTAAGAGCATCAATTAATGTCCAATTGCAATAAGCAGGTAGAATTTCTACATCTAATTCATTATTATATATTGTGACATTCATTGCTATTTGTTCGGATCCCCATATCTTTCCAGAATTTAATGCGTGTTTTAAATTTTTTTGCCACACGTTCCAATGCGGTGCGTTTAACTCTAATGCAAACACTCCTATATTCAAATGAGGTTTTAACGCTACTTGTCTTGCAATTTTTTCTGAAAAACCTGATGATTTAGCATGCTTATAATTTTGGGATTTAATTCTAGCAAAACTTCCAAAAACCCATTCGGCTCTTAATACGCGGCCATAAGCTCTATCTGCAGAAGTTGCTATTGACAATTTATTGTTCTCACAACCTCTTAAAAATAAATCAACCGCTTCCCAAGAGTTCACCCAAGCGTCTGCATCTATCCATAAATATTTTTCGTAATTTGGAAAATATTTAGGAAGAAAAGCTCTTGATACTTGACTTTTTAACCACTCTTTTCCTTTTACTTTATATCCGGGTACTTCAATGTCCCAATCTGCAGATTTAATTTGATCTACTTTAGTAGATAAAATATTTTTTTGTTCATCTGATAACCCAGCATCTAAGATGCAAATCGCAGTGTTTTCGCTCTCTTTAAAGCTTTTTATAGAATCTACCAATTCTTCTAATAATGGAAAATAATTGGCATCAGCCAAAGAAACAATTACATTTTTTTTCATTAAAGTACGTCTTCAAGATCATCTTCGTCCTGAATTTTGTCTTTTTCATGTTTATTCTTAATTTTTTGATAATGAACGTAGCTAATAGGTAATAATAATAGATAAACTATTGCGCTTATTGCAATTACGTTAAATGTGTAAACTAACAGTAGACCAAAAAATAAAACAATTCCAAATAATAGAAATATTGTAGTTCTTCTTCGTATGACTATTTTTTTAAATGAATAACTTGGAAATTTACTAATTAATAGAAAAGAAGTTGTTACAAAAAATATAGGTACGATTATATCATAGTTTAATTGAAAAAAATCAAATCCACTTAAACTTATAATTAATGGAGTCAACACTAATATACCACCTGCTGGAGATGGGACACCTTCAAAAAAGTTGTCTCTCCAAGAAGGTTCTTGATTTGAATTAATATTAAATCTTGCAAGACGTAATGCTACACAAATCACAAATACTAAACACAGTAACCATCCAAATCTTCCTAACGTATTTAATTTCCAAAAATACATTATAAATGCTGGAGCTACTCCAAAACTTATCATGTCAGTGAGTGAATCTAATTCTTTACCAACTTTAGATGTGCCTTTAATTAATCTGGCAATTCTTCCATCTAGACCATCAATCAACGCAGCAAACATTATTGCTATAATTGCTAATTCAAACCTTCCATCTAAAGCAAACCTGATTGAAGTTAAGCCAATACAAACACCAATTAAAGTTAGCATATTTGGCAAAAGCATCCTGGCGCTTTTTTTATCTGCTACAATTTTAAAATTATTCTTTGGTTGTTCCATTTTACTTTTTAGCTAACAATGTTTCTCCTGAAACAGCTATTTGACCTACTTTAACTAATGGTTCATAATTTTCATAATAAACATCAGCTCTACTTCCAAATCTTATCATTCCAACTCTATCACCTTGATTTAATTCTTGATCTTTGTTTGCTTCACAAACTATTCTTCGAGCAACTAGACCTGCAATTTGGACTAATACGATATCGTTGTTTTGATTATCTTTTAATTTAAAATAGTTTCTCTCATTATCCTCACTTGCTTTATCAAGTGAAGCATTAAAAAATTTACCGGGTTTATATAAAATTTCTTCAATCTTACCACCACAAGGACTTCTATTTACATGACAATCAAAAACGTTCATGAAAATACTAATTTTTTTAAATCTTTTATTCTCTAAATTCAGTTCTTTAGGGCCATCTACTTCTTCAACTTTTATCACTTCTCCATCTGCAGGACTAACAAGAAAGTTATCATCATTAATAATAACTCTCTCAGGATCTCTAAAAAAATAGTAAACCCATATAGTTAAAACAAAACCTATTAATCCAAGAAAATCATTAAAAACATAAAATATTATAGTTATTATCCCAGCTATAACTAAAAACTTGTATCCTTCTGCGTGAATTTTTGGAAATATTTTACTAAACATATTCTTCTATTTGATAATTTTTCATTAATATGTATATAAAATCGCGAAATTCAATTAATAAGATAAATATAAAATAAGTGAGCAAAATTAACGTAAAAAACCCTGTTGTTGAGTTAGATGGGGATGAAATGACCAGAATCATCTGGGATTTTATTAAAAACAAATTAATTCTACCATATCTGGATCTTGGTATTGAATACTATGATCTTGGAATGAAAAGTAGAGACAACACTGATGATCAAATCACAATTGACTCTGCAAATGCAATTAAAAAAATTGGGGTTGGGATAAAATGTGCAACCATCACTCCAGATGAAGCCAGAGTTGAAGAATTTGATTTAAAAAAAATGTGGAGGTCTCCAAACGGTACTATAAGAAATATTATTGGTGGTACTGTTTTTAGAGAGCCAATAATTTGTTCAAACATTCCAAAATTAGTTCCTTCATGGACAGATCCTGTTGTGATTGGAAGACATGCCTTTGGTGATCAATATCGTGCTACAGATTTTAAAGTTCCTGGTAAAGGTAAAATGGAAGTTAAATGGACCTCAGAAGATGGTAAAGATGAAATTAAGTATGAAGTTTTCAATTTTACTGGACCTGGAGTTGCTCTTTCAATGTATAATTTAGATAAATCAATAGAGGATTTTGCCAAATCTTGTTTTAGTTATGGTCTGATAAAAAAATGGCCAGTCTATATGTCCACTAAAAATACTATTTTAAAAAAATACGATGGAAGATTTAAAGATATATTTCAAGAAGTATTTGATAAGGAGTACAAAAAAGATTTTGAGAAACATAAATTGACATATGAACATAGATTAATTGATGACATGGTAGCATGTGCAATGAAGTGGAGCGGTAAATATATATGGGCGTGTAAGAATTATGATGGTGATGTTCAATCAGATACAATGGCTCAAGGATATGGATCGTTAGGACTAATGACTAGTACTTTACTAACTCCAGATGGAAAAATAATGGAGGCTGAAGCAGCTCATGGTACAGTAACTAGACACTATCGAATGCACCAGCAAGGTAAAGAGACATCAACTAACCCAATAGCATCAATTTTTGCTTGGACTAGAGGATTAGCACATAGAGGTAAGCTAGATGGAAATCAAGAACTTATAAAATTTGCTAATACAATAGAAGAAGTTTGTATTGGTTGTGTTGAGAGTGGATCAATGACAAAAGACTTAGCAATATTAGTTGGTCCATCTAGTAAATACCTTACGACCAATCAATTTTTAGATGTAATAGATAGTAATTTAAAAAAGAAATTAAATTAAGACCTTTATTTTTTCAAAAGCTTCATCAATTTTATTTTGGTCTTGACCTCCAGCTTGAGCAAAATCTTTTCTTCCACCCCCACCTTTGCCACCAATCATCTCTGATCCTAATTTAGCAAATTTAACTGCATCGTATTTACTAGTTAATTTTTCTGTTATACCAACTGCAAGACCAACTTTATTATCACTACTTGCAAAAACAACAACAATCCCCTCTCCTAGTTCTTTTTTTCCACTATCAACTAATTTTCTTAAATCTTTAGGTGGTAGATCTTGAACTTTTTGAAATCTAACTTTCACACCATTTATTTTTTCATCACTAATAATGTTTTTGGTTTTATCTTTCAGCACAGAAATAACATTTAACTGTTCAAGTTGTTTTGTGAGATTTTTTATAAGCTCTTTAAGATCGTTATTATCAATGTTTGGCTTTCCACCTAATTTTATTATTTGAGATGACAATTCTTTTATATTTTCTTCATCTTTTTGAGTTGATAAATTTGATAATTTCTCTTTGTTTTTAATATAATCCTCTAACTGCTTATCTCTCAATGCTTCAACTCTTCTGACACCTGCAGCAATAGAAGCCTGACTAATTGTTCTAAATTTACCAATATTTCCTGTACTTTGGACATGTGTTCCACCACACAATTCTGTTGAAAAATAAGTTTCTTTTTCTTTACCCATTGAAACTACCCTTACTTCTTCTCCATATTTTTCCCCAAAGAATGCTAAGGCACCCTTATCAATTGCAGCTTTTGGAGTCATAATTCTGGTTGTAACCTCAGTATTTGCTTCAACATATTCGTTAACAAGTTTATCAATTTTCTCTAACTCTTCACTAGTAATAGGTTTCATATGACTAAAATCAAATCTAAGTCTATCAGGAGCAACTAATGAACCCTTTTGCATAACATGTTTTCCTAAAGTTCTTCTAAGTGACTCATGAAGTAAATGTGTTGCTGAATGGTAAGCTTTGAGATTGTCTCTTCTTTCAACATCAATTTTCATTTCTACTACATCTTTAATTTTTACTTCACCACTTTTAACTGATCCATAATGTACAAATAAATCTCCAAGTTTTTTTTGTGTATCTTCAACTTCAAATACAGAGTTTCCTGAAACTATTGTACCTTGATCTCCGAGCTGACCACCTGACTCTCCGTAAAAGGGTGTTTGATTTGTTATAATAATACCTTTTTCATTAGTTGATAATTTTTTTACTTCTTTATTATCTTTTAAAAGATTTAATATTACTCCCTCAGATTGATTAGACTTGTAACCTAAAAATTCTGTAGGTCCTATTTTATCTTTTATTGAAAACCAAATAGCTTCTTCAGAGCTATCACCTGAACCTTTCCAGTTTTTTTTTGCTAGCTCTTTACTTTTTTTCATCAGATCATCAAATTTATTGTGATCAACTTTCAAAGATTTATTTTTTAAAATATCTTCAGTTAGGTCTAAAGGAAAACCAAAAGTATCATATAATTTAAATGCTACTTCACCTGGTAAAACTTTATCTATTTTAGAAATTTCTTCATTCAAAATTTTTATTCCTCTATCAAGTAAGACTAAAAATTTTTCTTCTTCCATTTTTAGAGTTTCTTTAATTAAAGACTCAGATCTTTTAAGTTCAGGATAGCTCCCTGACATTTCAATTTTGAGTGAGTCAAATATTTTATAAAAAATTGGCTCTTTAGATCCTAATAAATGAGAATGTCTCATTCCTCTTCTCATTATTCTTCTAAGTACATATCCACGTCCTTCGTTTGATGGTAACACACCTTCTGCTAAAAGAAATGAGCTAGCTCTTAAGTGGTCAGCTATAACTCTAAAACTTGAAATATTATGATCTACCTGATCAACCTTTGTTACATCTGATATGGAACTAATCAATTTTTTAAAATGATCAGTTTGATAATTATCATGTGTTCCTTGTAATAGTGCTGCAATTCTTTCTAAACCCATACCGGTATCAACAGATGGTTTTGGAAGATCTACTCTTTTATCTTTTGATACTTGCTCATATTGCATAAAAACTAAATTCCAAATCTCAATAAATCGATCTCCGTCCTCATTTTTTGTGCCCGGTAAACCTCCTTTTAAATGATCTCCATGATCATAAAAAATTTCTGAACATGGTCCACAAGGACCCGTTTCTCCCATTGACCAAAAATTATCTGATGTAGAAATTCTTATTATTCTATCATCACTAAAACCCGCTATTTTCTTCCATAAATTGAATGCTTCATCATCTTCATGAAAAACTGTTACATAGAGTTTATTCTTATCTATTCCAAAGTCTTTTGTAATTAAATCCCATGCATAATGAATTGCTTTTTCTTTGAAATAATCACCAAAGGAAAAATTTCCTAACATCTCAAAAAATGTATGATGTCTCGGTGTATACCCAACATTTTCTAAATCATTATGTTTTCCTCCAGCTCTTACACATTTTTGTGAGGTAGTTGCTCTTTGATAATCCCTTTTCTCTAAACCTGTAAATACATTTTTAAATTGAACCATTCCAGAATTAGCAAACATCAATGTTGGATCGTTATTTGGAACTAAATTGCTAGACTCAACAATCTTATGATCATTTTTCTCAAAATATTTTAAGAAAGTTTCTCTTATCTGATTTAATGATTTCTGAGCCATATTTTTAAAATACAGCTTTTTTATTCTATGTCTATATAACAGTAAGGGAAAAAAGGTGCTTAAATTAGGCATATATGTTTCACATACCTAGCACTAGCTCAAACCAGTTTAGCAGATAATTTAAAATTAAGAAAAGATTAATCAGATAAAGACTCATAAAAAATATCTCTTAAACTCAATACAAAAAAGATAAATCAAATAACTAATTCCATCACCTAGACAGCTGATTAGAGGCTTGATATAATCTTGTTTATGAAAAAAATCCATGACGATTTTTTAGAACCACCTCAACAGCAATTAAATAATCTAATAGAGTACTATCAAGCTGGACGATATGTTGATGCTGAAAAACTATCATTATCTATCACTCAAGAATTTCCTAAACATCAATTTGCTTGGAAAGTGCTTGCCGTTTTGCTCAAACGAAATGGGAGGATAAATGAATCTTTAATTGTCAGTAAAAAATCTGTGCAGTTAGACCCACAGGATGCCGAAGCACACAATAATTTAGGTGTCCTACTGCAAGAACAGGGAAAATTAGACGAAGCTGAAATAAGTCATAGAAAAGCGATAGAGCTAAAACCAGAATATGCCGAAGCCCACAACAATTTGGGTAACACGCTGAAAAAGCAGGACAAATTAGATGGGGCTGAAAAATGTTATAAAAAAGTGATAACATTAAAACCTGACTATGCTAAAGCCCACAACAATTTGGGTACCCTACTAAAAGAGCAGGGCAGAATAAAAGAGGCTGAAGCAAGCTATGCAAAAGCGATAGCGTTAAAACCTGACTATGTCCAAGCTCACTACAATTTAGGTGTCTTATTGCAAGAAGTAGAAAGATTAGACGAGGCTGAGACAAGCTATAATCATGCACTAGCGTTGAAGCCTGATTTTACTGATGCATTGCAGAACAAATGGATGATATTATTTAGCCAAAAACGATACGAAATTGCACTAAAAGTTGCCGACTTAATTACTTCCAAAGGCGATAGAGCATTTGACTTAATAACTCTCTATGCTTTGGGACGAACAGATGAGATTTATAAAAGAATTGAAACCCAATCTAATATGGACAGTGAAAATTTAGACATTTCTGCTTTTGCTGCATTTGTTGCTGAGTCAGAAAAAAAACCTACCGCATACAATTTTTGTCCTAATCCGATGGACTTTATACATGTTTCTAATATCTCCTCTCACATTGCAAATTCTACTGAGTTTATTACAGAAGTAATTGGTGAGCTGAATAATATAAAAACTATTTGGGAACCACGTGGAAGAACTACCCGTAAAGGATTTGTAACGGATAAAAAATTTAATTTATTTGAGAATTCTTCGGTAAAAATAGCACAACTTAAAGCGATTATTTGTGATGAAATAGATGCATATCATTTAAAATTTCAAGAGGAGACATGCTCTTTTATTAAAAAATGGCCATCTGAAATTTTTCTTCATGGATGGCATGTCGTTTTAAAAAAACAAGGATACAATACTGCACATATTCATCCAACTGGGTGGTTGAGTGGGGTAATTTATTTAAAAGTGGTTCCAGCTCTCGAAAAAAATGAAGGTGCGATTGAATTCAGTTTGAATGGCCAATATTACCAACACAAAAAATCTCCTTACTTGATATTTCAACCTAAAGTGGGAGATATAGTTTTTTTCCCTTCATCACTCTTTCATAGAACTATTCCCTTTACGACAGATACAGATAGAATTATTGTATCATTTGACTTAATGCCAGATACAGCCAAACACTAAATTTTGAGACTTAATTAAAAGTAAAAAATCCAAAACTCACAAGCTAAATCATATCTCCAAAACTGAAAAAATAAGTTGGCATTGAACTCTTTTTCTAACTTATCTTGTTTGTACGATCTTATGATCGTTTTTCTCAAAATATTTTAAGAATGTATTTCTTATCTCATTTAAAGATCTATCTACCATATTTTTAAAATACAGCTTTTTTATTCTATGTCTAGATAACGATAAGGGGGTAAAGGCGCTTAAAATAAGCGCCTTTATAATTTAAAGATGACCTTTAATTCTAGTTCTTTTTAGGAGGAGTAGCTTCTTTTTCAGCTTCTTCTTTTTCAGCTACTTTCTTCTCTTTTTCAATTTTTTCAGGACTTAATGGATTTCCTTCAATCTTTTTAGAAATCACACCAGCTTTTTCCCTAATTGCCATTTCAATTTCTGCAGCAACTTGTGGATTTTGAGCTAAATAGACTTTAGCATTTTCTCTTCCTTGTCCTATTTTCTCTCCTTTGTAAGCATACCATGCACCTGATTTTTCAATAATGTCGGCTTTAGCACCAAGATCTACCAACTCACCCATTTTGCTAATTCCTTTTCCATACATTAAGTCAAACTCAACAACTTTAAATGGTGGTGCAACTTTATTTTTAACTACTTTCACTCTTGTAGAGTTACCAATAATTTCATCTTTATCTTTGATGGCACCAATTCTTCTAATATCCATTCTTACAGATGAGTAAAACTTAAGTGCATTTCCACCTGATGTTGTTTCAGGACTTCCGAACATAACTCCGATTTTCATTCTAATTTGATTGATGAAAATCATCATTGTGTTTGTGTTAGAAATTGAACCAGTTAACTTTCTTAAAGCCTGACTCATTAATCTTGATTGAAGACCAACATGATGATCACCCATCTCACCTTCAATTTCAGCTCTTGGAGTTAACGCTGCAACAGAGTCAATTACGATTACTGAAATAGACCCTGATTTTACTAGTGTATCAGCTATTTCTAAAGCTTGCTCCCCTGCATCTGGTTGTGAGATTAAAAGCTCTTCAGTGTTCACACCTAATTTTTTTGCATAAACTGGATCTAAAGCATGTTCTGCATCAACAAATGCACAAATACCACCAGCCTTTTGAGCTTCAGCAACAACTTGTAATGCTAATGTTGTTTTTCCAGAAGACTCTGGTCCATAAACTTCTACAATTCTTCCTTTAGGTAATCCGCCTATTCCTAAAGCTAAGTCTAAACTTAAAGATCCTGTAGATATCGACTCGATATCCATAGCTCTTTTCTCACCTAGCTTCATAACTGAACCTTTTCCAAAGTTGTCAGTTATTTGGCTGATCGCAGCATCTAATGCTTTATTCTTTTCTTTAACATCCATTTCTTGATCTTTGGTAGATTTAACTACCTTTAAATTATTTTTTGTCATTTAAGCCTCTTTTTTTATTAATTATTAACACTCGAATCATATAATTATTATGTACTACTTTTGTTCTCATTTGCAAGATTTAATTAATTTAGCTTAAAAAGCCTTATTTTACTGGATTTTTAGGTGATTACTATTCAATAATCCAACAGATTTAAGCAGATTGAATTGAGAGAGAATGTAGTTTCTTTCAGAATCAGCTAATGAGATTTGAGCATTAAGCAATAAAGAGTTCGATTGGATAACTTCTAAAGTAGTCCTATCTGAACCACTGTTATATTCAGCTACAATTCCTTCGTTGGCAATTTCAGCAGCGTTAACTTGTGCTCGAACTGAATTTAATAAACTTTTATTTGATTGATAATTAGACCATGCGCTAGCAACATCCGTTTGGTTTTTTTTAGTCATATTATCAAGTAATAAATTTTTTCGAGTTTCGGAACTTTTATTTTTTTTTAAAGAAGCAATATTTTTTCCACCTGAAAAAAATGGCCATGACACTGTTGCTTTAAGAGTATCCTTCTCCCTCTCATCAAAAGTGGTGCTTAAATCTTCAGTTTTTGATCTATCAAAAGATAAGGTCGCTGATGGAGCTAAATCAGATCTGGCACTTATTGTATCTTTTTTAGATTGTTCGTATTCTAGTTTAGCAATAATTAAATCGGGATTACTTTTTATTGATATTTCAATTGCAGAATTTAATTGTTCTGGCAAAGTTACTTCTTTAATTGACTTTTTATCTAATGTTTCAGGATCACTTATGCTTCCAATAATATTTTCATAATTTAGTTTGCTTGTTAAGAAATCATTTTCTGCTTGTATTAGTTTTGCTTGAGCTCCAGCTAAAGAAGACTCTGATTGAGCAACATCTGATAATGAAATTTGACCTCTCTCAAGTCTAATTCTGTCTGTCTCGACTTGTCTTTCTAACAAGTTAACATTTGATTTATTAATCTTAAGTTTTTCATTTGCTGAAATAAGTCCTGTATAAGCTTCAACAGATTTGTATAAAATTTCTTGTTCTTTTTTTAAAAGTTTTGCATCTGCTAAATCAATTCCAATCTTGCTTTTCGAAAGTTCAGCACCTCTTCCTAAATCAATTAAAGTTTGAGTAATTGTTATTGATTTAGTAGTTGGGTCTACATCATTAATTGAGGCGTCAGTTCCATTTCTATTTGTTAATTTGTCTGTATCCTCTTGGCTTTTACTCCCACTTAAAGTTACAGTTGGAAGATAAGCGCCTTTTGAAATATTTAATTCCTGTTTTGAAATATTTAAATTTTCTCTTTCAGCATTTAACTCAGGATTGGTGTCATATGCTCTTTTTAATGCCATCATAAAAGTCTCTGCAAAAACAGAGCTCATGAAAAAAGTTATAATAAGAATTGTTTTAAGGAATAACTTCATTTGTTTTTGTATATAGCAGATTTGATTTGATGGTTATTATTTAAATTAAATATAATTGAAGCATGTTTTGGCATGTTCTTAAACATATTCTGGGTAATTCTTTGATAGGTCTGCATAAAATTAATTACATCTCCTCTATTCATAATTTTTAATTTCGAATTTTTTTTACTTTTAAGCCAAAGTTTACGTTCTTGCTTAAGCCTCCATTTTTGTAACAAGCTAAAATTTTTCGCTTTTAAATAAATTAAGCAATTCAGTTGTGAATATAAGTTTTTGTATTTTGTTTTCAATTGTTGGTTAACGTACTTTCTCCAAATTTGTCGCTGATCCATTAGTTTTTCCATAGAATTTATTGTTCTCTTTAAAGTAATGCTATTTTCTGACTTAGCCCCAACACACCAACCCTCAAAAATGATTACATCAGGTTTGTTTTTTAAATCATACCACTTTTTTTTATTAAATCTGTCATCAATAGCTTTATTAAAAGTTGGCAGTTTTAACCTTTTAAATTTCTTAATTTTTGATTTTTTAAAGAAATTCAACATCATATTTATATCATGGGTTCCAGGTACACCTCTTGTTAAAAGCATGGGATGAACTCTTTTTGATAAATTTATCCGCTCTTTTCTTGTTTTATAAAAGTCATCTATTGAAATCCTAAAAACATTTAATTTAAAGTATTTAGTTAAGATGATTCTGATTAAGGAACTAATTGTAGTTTTACCAGTTCCTTGGCCTCCTGCTAATCCTACAAAATATGGTCTTTTCTTATTAGCCTTTTTGCTAATCCAAAAACATAAGGGAATTAAAAAAGATTTTATCATCTTTTCTTTATTCTTAAATTTGTCAGCTTTTGTCTCTTGAGATTTAATAAACTTTAAGCAATCTTTTTTAACCTTACCAAAGCATAAGCTAAATTGTTGCATGAAAATTATTTCTTATCTAATGGATGATTTTGACCATCATTTACTGGAACTTCTTTTATATCGAAAGTATTTATTTCATCAATGCAGCCTACATTAAATCCTGTCATAGCAGGATTAATTCTTGGGTTATGGTGTGTATAAATTCCACAGTCAGAACAAAAGTAATGTTTCGCAACTTTTGAATGAAATTGATAAAGTTTTAATTTCTCCTCACCTTTAGTAATTTTGAAATCCTCATTTTTTACCATCGACATGATGGCTCCTTTTCTTTTACAAATAGAGCAATTACATTTTATTACTTTAGCTAAATCTCCGTCTAAATTTATTTCTGCTTCTATGGCTCCACAATGACATACTAATTTTTTCATTTTTATTTTCTATCTTTTATATGGTTTTGACCATCTTTTACAAAGGTCTTAAGTTTAAATAATTCATTTGGTTCTATTTCGTCAATACACCCTACATTAATACCAAAAGTATTTGGGTCACTTCTCCTAAGGTTATGTGTGTGAATTCCACACTCTGAACAAAAATGATGCTTGGCTACTTTAGTGTTAAATTGATAAGTCTTAATTTTGCTCTCCCCCTTAATAATCTTTAAGTCATTTTTGTTAATTGTTGTAACCATTGTTCCTTTTCTTTTGCACATAGAACAATTACATCTCATTAATTCATCAATATTTTTTTTTAAATTAACTTGAATTTCTACTTCCCCACAATGGCATGTTAATTTTTTCATATTTGTATTAAATTAAACTATCCTTGGTTGAAGTTATCCACAACCATACAAAATGTAGTTTTGATGTTCACGTTTTGATTCACTTTTGATTCAGTTACAGACTCAAAATACAACCTCTTGCGTGTATTGTATAAATCGTCTATAAATAAGAACAAAAAGAGAACATGAAACTAACTATTCCCTATTATCTACATAAAGCTGGTGCTGGTTTTCCTTCACCTGCAACTGATTATATCGAAGAAGATATCGATCTGAACATGCATTTAATCAAAAACGTTCCAGCCACTTTCATCATCAGAGTACAAGGAAAATCAATGGTGGATGTTGGGATTAATGATGGAGATTTATTGGTTGTTGATAAAAGTTTAAAACCAAAAAACTTTTCAACTGTTATTGCAAATGTTCACGATGAACTTGTAGTTAAAACTTTAGTTCAAGAAAGAGATAAAAAATTTCTAACCTCAGGTTCTAAAGAATTTTCTAATAGAATTTTAATTAATGAAGAACAAGATATTTTTATTTGGGGGGTTGTGACTTATGTCATCCATTCAACGTACTAAAAAATTAGCTTTAGTTGATTGTAATTCTTTTTATGTTTCTTGTGAGAGACTATTCAATCCTAGAATAAGAAGAAAACCTGTTGTTGTTCTATCTAATAATGATGGCTGTATCATCTCTAGATCTAATGAAGCAAAGGCTTTGGGGATTAAAATGGGTGAACCTTACTTTAAAGCTAAAGATATTATTGTTAAAAATAAAGTTGAAGTTTTTTCATCAAATTATTCTTTATATGGAGACTTATCTAGAAGAGTCATGAGAACACTTAAAAGGTTTAATTCAGAGATAGAAGTTTATTCAATTGATGAAGCATTTTTGGATTTATCAAACTTTCCTGATAGTGAAGTAGAAAAAGTTGGAAAAGAAATCAGAGAAACTGTTTTGCAGTGGACTGGTATCCCTACTAGTATCGGTATTGCTAAAACAAAAACTTTGAGTAAAATTGCAAATCATATTGCAAAGAAAAAACAATCAGGTGTTACTAGTTTGATTGGTATAGAAAATTTAGATCCTGTTCTTGAAAAAATTGAAATTAACGACGTATGGGGTGTTGGTAGACAGCTGACAAAGTTTTATCAAAAAAATGGAATTTATAATGCTAAGCAGCTTAAAAATAAATCTAATACATGGATCAAAAAGTCTTCTAATGTTTTGGGTTCAAGAACTGCAATGGAATTAAGGGGTATCCCATGCATCAATTTAGAAACAACTCAGACAAAAAGAAAAAGTTGTGTTGTCTCAAGATCTTTTGGAAAAAGAATTGAAAAATTTCAAGAGTTAAAAGAAGCAGTTGCAAACTATTGCTTAAATGCATCTGAGAAAATTAGATCTGAATCTTTAGTTGCAAAAGCTATAACTGTATTTGTTAGAACTAGTCCTTTTCAAAGAAACTTTGGTTATTATTCAAATGCAAAAACAATTGATTTTCCAATAGCTACGAATAATAGTATTGAGACAGTTAAGACTGCAGTTAATATTTTAGAAAAAATTTTTAAAAATGGTTATCAATATCAAAAAGCAGGTGTCATGCTTACAGGATTACGTAATGATGATGGTAGAAAAAATTTATTTTCATCTGAAAAAGATGAAAAGATAGATAGTTTAATGAGATCAATTGATAATACCAATTATAGATATGGAAGATCAACTTTAAGTCTTGCTAGTGCAGGGGTTCAAAAAAAATGGAATATGAGAAGGCAATATTCCTCTAAAATAGATACGGCTGATTTTTATTGTCTACCAACGATCAGAGCTACTTAGTAAAATGACAGTTTGGTTCTACAACTGTCCATGATGAAGTGCCGAAATTTCTTTTTAAAATATTTTCAAAGTTAAAAAGTATTTTTCTTTGATAATTATTAAGGGTGCTTTGATTAGCAGACCATTGTTTTAATCTTTGAACATTCTCATGATCTGGAAATCGAGTTACATAAGCATAGAGCCATCCCCAATTACTACTTGATCTAATATCTAAATCTTGAACTTTATAGTTCTTTGCTGGTCCTGGTGATTTCATCTCTTTTGCATATTTAAATACAATTTTATTAGTCTCTGTGAAATCTATAAAAAACTTAACGATGTTATGAAAATTTTTTCCCTTATAATCATATTCCCAAATGTTATAGCCTTGGTTTTCAGCAATAATTGCTATTACTGACAATGCGTTCATAGCTCTACCTTGGTAAAACATTGCCCTTCCTCCTCTTCTTGTTTCAATAGGTAAACTACCATCTTTTCTTTGATATCTAATTGCTGCCTCATAGTTTAAAAAGGCTTTTCTAAAAAGCTTGTCATCATTTAACAAAACACCTAGCTGCATATGGCTTATTGCAGATGATAATGCATGATTATGTGCTCTCTTTGGAACACCATTTGCTTGAGTTCCTTCTTTGTATTTCATGTCATACATAAGATGTTTATTTTTCTTTACTATCTTTTGGAACCAATCTTTAATTATCTTATCCTCATCTTCAGGGACATTGATCACTTGCTTAACAAATGAATATCCTGCGATCATTGGTGATGCTACCCAAAGATTAACTGTTAAAGTATCATTCCAATGTCTGCCTTCATGGTTAGAAGGTCCTATTCTTTTTGCAGCATCAGTTTTTGCCCAATCTAAAATTACTCTTTTTACATTCTCACAAGCTTCAATATTTCCTCCACCACAAGGACGTTTAAAATTTTCAAAACTATCTAGAGCAGATATGAATCTATTATCCAGGCCATATCCTGATGGAGCCTCAACTTTTGCTAATGGCAAAACAGGATTGGTTGTTTGATTTACATACATACTAGTAATGCATCTATCTAGATTTTGTGGAATTGGAAAAATAATTTCTGGCTTAGTGATTGTTGCCTTTTTTTTTATTTCTTTAAAATCACTATAAGAAGTATTTGAAATAAAAATTGATAAAAAAAATGAAAAATAAAATTTTTTTCATTTAATAAGATACATAAAATTATTTTATATTATCAATATCGTGAATGTTTGTTAAACAATTGTTAAATTCTTCAATATTTTCTCTTAAGGCTAAACTAGAAATTGAATAAATCATAATAAGCAATAAAACTAAAGGCAAAGAGGTAATAACTGAGGCATTACTTTTGATTAGCAAAATGTAAAAAACAATAAATAAAGCAGATCGAATTAAGACTGTTTTTCTATAAACACTGATAATTGAAAGTGAGTGTTTTAATAAATTAAAAAAACTCATTTGTGAGGGTCCAAAATACCTAGTACCTCTAACAGAAGGTGAAGATACTAAATCTTTTTCCACTTTTCTTAATGAACCTGAAAAACTACTCCAAGTAGCCTTTTCCTTTAACATTTTCTCAATTGTTGATTTTGATAGACAACTATAGTTTCCAAATTTAATGGATTGCCCTGTAAATGCTAAAGTTAAAAACTTATGAAATTTGTAACATAATTGAAAAAATATCCCTTCTGAACGCTTCACTCTCTCTCCTACGATTGATTTTTCACTTTTTTGTTCAGAAAGTTTAATGAAGTTTTTGATTTCTTCAGGTCTATCTTCTCCATCACCATCCATAGGGATTACATAATCAAAATCTTCTTTTTCATAAATATATTTTAGTCCTGTAGCAATACATCTTGCATGACCTTGGTTTATTTTCATATTTAAAATTTTAACTGAATAAATATTTTCTAAATCTTTTTCTTCTAAAGGGCGATCATGGTTGGATGCATCATTAACGATAACGACTGATATTTCATGGTCTAAACTTTCTATACTTAAGTTAATACTATCAAGAAGTTTAAGAACTGATTGCCAATCATTATAAACAGGAATTAAAATTTTAAATTTCATAAATTAATTCTTAAGTATTAATATCTTCCCAAACATACATCATCTATACAAATAAATTTAGATGAATTATTTAGTATATCATCATTTGTATACCCTTCCCACTTTGGTCTTGATTTAAGGTGGTACGAAAGATTTCCAGCTTTCCATTCATCTCCTGTTACAAATTGAATTTCTTGATTAAAATTTTGATCCCAAGTAATTTGAGTCTTTATTGCTATTTCTTTTCCAGGATAGTCTGTTCGTTTATCGGGTTGAGAAATTGATATATATGAATAAATAATTGGTGATAGAAAAAATAAAAATAAAAATCCCACCAAGAAAGAATTAATTTTTTTTAAATTTATTTGAGATCTTAGTAGGTAGACAAAAAATACTCCAAAAAATAAATAAAATGGAGTCATCCACATTGTTCTTATTTTTGATCCCATAACCATCGAGGTTGCAAACATTAAAGCTATAGGTGCTAGATTTATAAAAAATAAAAATAGAAGTTTTTTGTCTTTAAAATTAAACTTAAACTTAAATTTTTTTGTTAAAAGAAAAACTAAAAAGAAAAAAGGAATTAATATTCCAATTTGTTTAGCTAAGAAAATTAATGGGTATTTAATATGATCAAAAATTACAGACTCTTCTAAACCTGTTCTTTTAAGTCCATAAAAAATAGTTATGAATTCATTATCATAAAGCCAAATAAAATGAGGTACCAGTAAAACTAAAAAAACTTCAAGGGTAATTAAATACTTAAAGTCAAACTTTTTGGTCTTTTTGAAAAAAATTAAATATATAAACAATAAATCCACCGATATTAAAAGATAAATAAATAAGTATTTTGATAAAAAACCAATTGCTGCAAATATTCCAACCAACAAGCAATCTGATAATTTTATTTCTTTAGAGTCATATATTCTCCAAGAATAATAAACTACCATAGACCAAAAAGGTAATTGGCAGACATTCACATTAAATTCAGGAGTGGTAAAATTGTAAAAATATATTGATGTAAGTAATAATATTGAAATTAAGGCTAAACTAATATTGCCTAAAATTTCATTTGCAAATTTGAATACATAATAAAAAGCGATTAAAACAAATAATTGGCTTAAAAGATAATATGCCCAATCTTGAGCACCAAATATTTTATAAAAAACTTCAGGGAAAAAAGCACTCATCGGTGGATGTTTGCTAAATCCCCAATCTAAATTACTTCCCCAGGCTAAAGCTTCTATAGTATCTAGAGGTAAATTATTATTTGTTATAGATGGAACTAATGTCCAAACTATCAAATGAGATAATGCAAAAATAAAAAAAATATTATTAATATTTCTGTAAACATTCATTAACAAATATTTACAATAATTAAGGTTGCTTGACACCCCTATTTTGCTGAATATACTCCCTCGAATTCAATTTGAAAATATGCCTAAAACCAGCAAAGCTAAAAAAAAAGTTTCTAAAGTTAAAAGCAAACCTATAATTAAAACAAAAGCAAAAGCAAAAGTGGCTTTAAAGCCAAAAATAGTAGCTAAAGGTCCTATTAAAATTTCTAAAACCTATATACCTAAAGATACTGAAAAATATATGTGTGAAAAACATAAAGTATTTTTCAGAATAAAGTTACAAGATTGGAAAAAAGAATTAGTCAGAGCAAATAATGAAGCTCTCTATAATGGAAGTATGGATGATAATAGTATTTCTGCAGATATTGTTGATCAAGCCAGTTCATATACTGATAAAAATGTAGAAATGAAGGCAATCAATAGACAGATCAAATTAATTTCTGAAATTGATAAAGCTTTATTAAGACTTAAAGATGATACTTATGGTTATTGTTTAGATACTGCTGAACCAATTGGGTTAAAAAGACTAATGGCAAGACCTGTTGCAAAATATACAATTGCTGCACAAGAAAAACACGAAAAAAATGAAAAGGTTTATGCAGATGACTAAAAAAAAGAAAAAAAATAAGCAAGTTCATAATCCAATCACTTACAATTTTACAAAAAAATATATTTACTTTTATTATGGTTTTTTTTGGATCCTTTTATTATTATTTGTATTTACTAGATGAATAAAAAATTAGTATTTATAGTTATTGTAGTTTTATTAATTGAATTGTCTGGACATGGGATATTTGCTTCTTTATTTAGATTATTAAATTCAGTAAATTAAGGTTTTGGTATAACTTCATCTTTATTCATAAAAGAAAAACCTTTTATGACAGCTTCTCTTTTTGCAATATCATTGTACCATCTTGTCAAATTTTTATAATTAGAAAGCCCTATATCATGCCATTCATGCCTAGCAATCCATGGGAAGGTTCCAATGTCTGCTATTGTATAATTATCACCTGATAAAAATTTTGAGTTTGAAAGCCTCTGGTCAAGTTCAGTATAAATTCTTTCTGCAATTTTGAAATATCTCTCTTCTCCAAATTTACTTTTTCCAGGGTTGTAATGATGAAATTGGTGATGTTGACCTAACATTGGTCCAACATAACCCATCTGAGCCATCAACCACTGATTTATCTCTAATCTATTTTTTTGGTCATAAAATTTTCCACTTTCCTCCGCCAAGTACATTAATATTGCACCAGACTCAAAAATTGTTTTATTTTTACTATGATCAATTATTACTGGGATTTTACTTAATGGGCTAATCTTTTTAAATTCAGGTTTAAATTGTTCACCCTCATCAAGATCTATCTTAGTAGTTTTATATTCATAGCCAATTTCTTCGAGCATAATACTTATCTTTTTTCCATTAGGAGTATTTGCTGAAAAAAGTTCTATCAATCTTTTTTACCAAGTCTTTTTAATAAATTTGAAGAAGTGGTGGTAAATTCAAATCTGTATTTTTCATTTGGTCTTGCTAACTTAAAGCATGCTCTAGCAGCTAAAGCTCCTTCATGAAAACCTGATAAGATAAGTCTTAATTTTCCTGGATAAGTACAAATATCTCCTACTGCATAAATACCTTTTTGATTTGTTTCAAATTTTTCGGTATCGACCGCTATAGTTTTTTTATTAATATTTAAACCCCAATTAGCAATTGGTCCTAGCTGCATAACTAAACCAAAAAAACCTAAGACATAATCAGTTTTTAAGTTTTTAGTCTCTCCATCATCACTTTTGATATCAATACTCTCTATTTTGTTTGATCCATTTACACTTGCTAGCTGATATTTTGTTGATAAATTAATTTTTCCAGCACTAGTTAATTCTTTAACTTTATTTAATGTTGCTTGTGCACCTCTAAATTCATCTCTTCTATGAACAAGATTAACTTTTGAAATTTTTGTTAATTCTACTGCCCAATCTAAAGCACTATCTCCCCCACCAAAGATTGTAACTGTTTTTCCTTCGAATACTTTTTTATTTTGAACTGAATAAAACAAAGATTTATTTTCAAATTTTTCACATTCTTTGGGCGAAAATTTTCTCGGTTCAAAAGAGCCTACTCCACCAGCGATTATAACATTTGGCGTAGAAAAAGACTTACCGTTATTTGTTTTAACAATCCAATTATCATTATCTTTTTTAACTTCATCAACTCTTTCACCCAAATGAAATTTAATATCAAAAGGTTTTAATTGATTGATTAAATTATTTGTTAATTCTTCACCAGTACACTCTGGTACAGCAGGGATATCGTAAATTGGCTTATCAGGATACAGCTCTATACACTGCCCACCAATTTTATCTAGATTATCTACTACTTCACAATCTAAACCAATTAATTTTAATTGATGTGCTGTAAACAAACCAGTTGGTCCTGCTCCAATAATTAACGCGTCTGTTTTAATCATTTAAGTTTGCTTTGATGGAATATTTACTATTAATCCATCTAGTTCAGCAGAAACTGTAAGTTGGCAACTAAGCCTACTATTTGTTTTTGGTTCAAATGCCATATCTAACATATCTTCTTCACCATCTTCTTTTGTTGGAAGTTTATTTAACCAATCTTCTTTGACATAAACATGGCAGGTAGCACAAGCCATTCCACCTCCACAATCAGCATCAATTCCTGGAATATCATTTTGGACAGCTCCTTCCATTACAGTTAAGCCATTTTGTACTTCAACGGTTTGACTTTGCTTATCGTGGGTGATGTAAGTTATTTTTGGCATGAGATGTATATAGCCCTAAAAAAAAATAGGGCAAGTATGCAAAAACATACTCGCCCTATAAATTTAATTTAAACAGTAATTATCTGCTTCTTGCACCAGCTCCAGAACTTACTGCAGCAGCCCAAATTACTAGACCGAATGCAATTTTGTTAATGAAGTCAGCTAAATTGTAAACGACGTTTAGTGAGTTAGCGTCTACACCACCTGTTAGGTAACCAAATACATAACCTAGTGGGTAAATTGCCCAACCTACTGTAACGATCATTCTCATCGCACCAAAAGCAGTAACAAGAGCTTTGTTTCCACTTTTTGAAGCAGCTTTTCCAGCTTCACCTGAGAATATTTCATAAAGAATGTATACCCAACCTGCCATACCGATTACAAAACCAAGTGTAGCGTTGATGTATCCAGCTTCTCCTAAATATCCACCGATTAACATTACTAATGAACCAATTAACAATCTCCAGAAAATTCCAGAGTTTGCTTTTCTTACAGCTACTAGAATTAAGTAGAATTCTATCATCTGTAATGGCACAGTAATTAACCAATCAATATATCTGTATACTGTTGGTGAATCGCCAGTTGATACCCATACATCTCTCATGTACATGTAATGGATAAAAGCAATACCAGTTACTAGACCAGCTACTGTTACTGATGTCTTCCATGCTGGATTAACAGTGCTTCTTTCCATAAAGAAAAAAGCTGTTGAAGCCAACATACCCATTGAAATTATCCAAAAAGATATTCCAACGAAGTCATCTTGCGCTAACATAGCGGTCGCAGCGTTTGCTACAGTTGTGATACCCACTAGGGCAACAGCTGTAAGAGCAAACAATTTAAGTTTTTTCATAAAAAACTCCCTCTTTAGTTAGTTTTTACTTATTAGTTTATATAAACTAGGCTCAAGCTTCCTTAAGCCAAAGTTGTGCGTTAAATACCAAATTAAAACAGTTAATAGAAGACAAAATTACCATTAATAAGCATTGATTTTACTTACTTTTTAAAATTAAATACAATTTTAAAGTTAAAAATCGAAAAAAGGGCAATAACGAATCAAATTTTAAATGTCTGACAAATTCAACAAAATTTACGAACAATCAATTAATAATCCAGAAGAATTCTGGAGTAAAGCAGCAGATGACATCTTTTGGTTCAAAAAACCGACTAAAATTTTGAACAAATCAAACCCTCCTTTCTATAAATGGTACGAGGATGGGATAACAAACACTTGTTATAATGCATTAGACATTCACATCGATCAAGGTAATGGTAAAAGAACTGCACTAATATACGATAGTCCGATCACTGGTAATAAAAGTAAATTTTCGTATGAGGAATTAAGATCAAAAGTCTCAATATTTGCAGGAGCTCTTAAGGACCAAAGCGTTAATAAAGGAGATAGAGTTATCATTTATATGCCTATGATACCAGAGGCGGTAGTTGCTATGCTTGCTTGTGCAAGAATAGGAGCAATACACTCTGTAGTCTTTGGTGGATTTGCCTCTAACGAGCTTGCAAGTAGAATTGATGATAGTAAAGCAAAAGTATTAGTCACTGCTTCATGTGGTTTTGAGCCTGGAAGGACCGTAGAATATAAACCACTAGTAGATGAAGCAATTAAACTTGCTAATCACAAAATTGATAAAATGATTTTATTTCAAAGATCAGGTCATGAGGTAAAATTAAATGCTCCTAAAGAGGTAAGTTGGGAAGAAGTGGTTTCAAAAGCAAATGAAGTTGATTGTGTTGAAATGAATTCAAATGAATTTGCTTATATTCTATATACATCTGGGACCACGGGTACTCCTAAAGGAATAGTAAGAGATATTGGTGGTCATATAGTTGCATTAAAATGGACTATGAAAAATATTTATAACATAGATGCGGGAGATATTTGGTGGTCAGCAAGTGATATTGGTTGGATTGTTGGGCATTCGTATATTGTTTATGCTCCTTTATTTAAAGGATGCACTACTGTTTTATTTGAAGGTAAACCAGTAGGTACTCCTGATGCTGGAGCATTTTGGAAAATCATTTCTGACTATAAAGTAAAATCTTTATTTACAGCTCCAACTGCATTTAGAGCAATTAAAAAAGAAGACCCCGAAGGAAAATTTTTTTCTAAATATGATTTATCAAAATTTGAAAGTCTATTTCTTGCTGGTGAAAGAGCAGATCCAGATACAATCAAATGGGCTGAAAATTTATTAAATGTTCCTGTTATTGATCACTGGTGGCAAACTGAAACTAGCTGGGCAATCAGTTCTAATTGCACAGGAATTGAAATGATGGAAACGAAATATGGTTCAGCTTGTAAAGCTGTTCCTGGTTATGATGTAAAAATTATAAAGTCAGATCAAACTTTGGCTAAACCTAATGAAATGGGAGATATAGTTGTAAAACTACCTTTGCCTCCTGGAACTTTTCCAACACTTTGGAATGCTGATAAAAGATATAAAGAAAACTACATGTCAAACTATGATGGTTATTATCAAACCTATGATGCCGGACATATTGATGAGGATGGATACATTTGGATTATGTCACGAACAGATGACATTATAAATGTAGCTGGTCATAGATTATCTACAGGTGCAATAGAAGAAGTTTTGTCTGAACATCAATCAGTTGCTGAGTGTGCTGTCCTTGGTATTGCAGATAAGTTGAAGGGTCAATTACCTATAGGCCTTATTGTATTGAAAGCAGGTGTTGAGAAAGATAATGAAACAATTTCAAAAGAATGTATTCAAATGGTAAGAGACAAAATTGGTCCTGTGGCTGCATTTAAAGTTGCAATAGTGATTAAAAGACTTCCAAAAACAAGATCAGGAAAAATATTAAGAGGTACTATAAGAAAAATTGCAGATAATGTTGAATATAAGATGCCACCAACAATAGATGATCCAGCAATTTTAAGTGAAATTAAAGAAGATCTTATCAAAAATAATATTTTAAAAAGTGGTTAAAACTTATTTATTTCTTGTAGGTGCAATTTTTTGTGAGGTAGCTGGTACAATGCTTCTTCCTATATCACAAAACTTTACAAAACTAATTCCAACGACTTTATTAACAATCTTTTATTTGACTGCCTTTTATTTATTAACTTTTGTAGTTAACAAACTTCCTATTGCAATTGTTTATGCAACATGGAGTGGACTTGGAATATTTACAATAGCGATACTAGGTTACATATTCTTTAAACAAACTTTAGCTTGGCAAGCAATTTTAGGAATGTTTCTAATTGTGATTGGAGTTGTGCTTGTAAATACTTTTACAGTAAAACTTAATTAAATTTTAAAGGAGTTCCGTCTGGCTCTCCTAAAATTTTACCATCCTTCATCTTTATTTTTCCTGCAATAATAGTTGAAACAGGTGTGCCTTTAAATTCAACACCATTAAAAGGAGACCATCCACACTTACTCTCTATATTTTCATTTTTAATGACAATTTTTTTATTCATATCTACTATTGTAAAATCTGCATCAAATCCCTCTTTGATAAATCCCTTATTCTTTATTCCAAAAATTTTAACTGGATTTTCACAAACAAAATTCATCAATTGATTTAAAGATAATTTTCCATCATTAATATGATTTAACATAACTGGCATTAAAGTTTGAACACCAGGCATACCAGATGGTGAGTTTGGATATTCTTTATCTTTATTTACTTTTAAATGAGGTGCGTGATCCGAACCTATAGTGTCATTAAAATTATTTTTAACTGCATACCATAATCTATCATAATGAGACTTGTCTCTTATTGGAGGGTTCATCTGAGCATAGGTACCAAGTTTATCATAACAGTCTGGTGCATAAATTGTTAAATGCTGTGGAGTAATCTCAAAGGTAATATTTCCTTTATGTTGAGACAAGAAATCGATCTCTTGCTTTGTCGTTATGTGTAAGACGTGGGCTTTTTTATTATAACGCTCCGCAATACGAACTATCCTTCTTGTTGATGAAATTGCACATTCATCACTCCTCCAAATTGGGTGGGAGTGAACATCACCTTTTTTAATTAATTTTTTATTAATATTTAAAATTGCTTCATCTTCAGAGTGAACAGCTACAACTTTAGAACTATTTTGAAATACTGTTTCAATATCTTTTTCATCAGCAACTAAAAGATTTCCTGTTGAAGAACCTGCGAAAAGTTTAATCCCACAACAGCCCTCTAAATTTTTTAAATCTGCTAAATCTTTAGCATTATCTGCTGTTGCGCCAAAATAAAAAGCGTAATTGCAGTACATTCTATTTTTTGCAAGGTCTAATTTTCTTTGAAATTCTTTTTTATTCGATGTTGGGGGATTAGTGTTTGGCATTTCAAATACTGCTGTTATCCCTCCAGCAATAGCTGCTTTACTTCCTGAGTGGAGATCTTCAGTATCTGTAGATCCTGGCTCTCTAAAATGAGTTTGAGTATCTATACATCCTGGTAAAACAGTAAGATCTTTAGCGTCTATAGTGTCTTTGGCTTCTTCAGTGATTTTACCTATGTTTTGAATTTTGCCATCTTTAATGGAAACATTGACATCTTTAAGCTCCCCATCAATATAACACTGACCATTTTTGATTATAAGATCTAACATTTATGAAAAAAGTAATTATATTAAAAGTTCGTTTGATGCAAATATGAAAAATAGTGTTTTTATATTACAGGACAGAGCCATAATTTATGTCAATGGTCCAGATGCTAAAGATTTTTTACAAAATCTTATAAGTAATGACATTAATAAAGTTACAGATAATTCAAGTTGTTTTGCCTCTTTGCTGACCCCGCAAGGTAAATTCCTGTTTGAATTTATAGTAGTTAAACATAAGTCAGGATTCTTTATTGATTGTGAAAAAAATCAATCCGATGAAATATTTAAACAATTGAGTCTATATAAAATTAGATCAAAAGTTGAAATTTTGAATTTAAGCAATGAATTTGTAGTTGCAAGCTTTGGATACGAAAAATACCTGTCAATTGAAGGTTCTAAGGATATTTTAGGTTTCACCTTCAAGTATAGAGAGGACCCAATTATTTTAGATCCAAGAAATAAAAATTTAGGTGCAAGATTAATTATTAACTTAGAAAAGCTTTATTTATCTCTTAAAAAATTAGAACTTAAGAATGATAAAATTGAAAACTATTATATTCAAAGTCATAATCTTGGGATAGTTCCAAAAAACTTAAATCAACTACAGAATAAATTATTTGGTATTGAATGTAACTATGAGGAACTTAATGGAATTGATTTTAAAAAAGGATGTTATGTTGGTCAAGAAAATACCGCAAGAATCAAATTAAAAAATAAACTTTCAAAAAGATTATTACCTATCAAAGTTATCGAGGGCAAACTGTCTGAAAATGAAAAAAATTTACAACAATAATATCGAAATTGGAAAAGTTCTAATTAGTAACGATTACCCTTTTGGACTGATCAAATATCAAGATGAAAATTTTAATAAAGATCAAACTTTTAAAAGTGAAAGTGGTACTTTTAAAGTTTTTATACCTGAATGGCTCAAAATTTAAGTTTTGGTGCGGCCAGAGAGACTCGAACTCTCATGGACTAGGTCCACACGGCCCTCAACCGTGCCTGTCTACCAATTTCAGCATGGCCGCAAATATGACCCACATTAAATCAATGACAAGTAGGTTTCAAATTGATAAATTTTCTCATGGAATTTAATCAAGAAGTTAAAAAAGCTACTGATCCAATTTATCAGAAGATATCAAAGGTTATGCCTGAGATTGAGTGGTCAGTGCATGCCCCTTACATTCATAAAATTAATAAATTAAAAAAAGAAAAAAATGCAGTTATTCTTGCTCACAACTATCAAACTCCAGAAATCTATCATGGTATAGCAGATTTTTCTGCAGACTCTTTAGCTCTTGCAGTTGAAGCATCAAAAACTTCAGCAGATATAATTGTGATGGCTGGGGTTCATTTTATGGCTGAGACAGCAAAACTAATGAGTCCTAATAAGAAAGTTTTATTACCAGACATGAAAGCTGGTTGTTCTTTATCATCATCTATTACAGGCAAAGATGTGAGACTTTTAAAAGAAAAATATCCAGGGGTTCCAGTAGTTTCATATGTTAATACATCAGCAGATGTAAAAGCGGAAACAGATGTATGTTGCACTTCTGCTAATGCTGTTAAAATTGTAAAATCACTTGGAGTTAAAAAAGTAATTTTTTTACCTGATGATTATTTAGCAAAATATGTTGCTTCTCAAACAGATGTTGAAATTATTGCATGGAAAGGCATTTGTATGGTTCATGATCAATTTAATGAAAAAGAAATTAATGATATTAGAGACAAAAATCCTGGAATTAAAATTATAGCTCATCCAGAGTGTCCTCCCGAAGTTATCAAAGCAAGTGACTTTGCTGGTTCAACTTCAGGAATGATTAATTACGTAAAAGATAATCAACCTAAAAAAGTTATGATGGTAACTGAATGTTCAATGAGTGATAATATTCAAGTAGAAAATCCAAATGTAGAATTTATTAGACCATGTAATCTCTGCCCACACATGAAAAGAATAACTTTACCAAAAATCTTAGACTGTCTAGAAAATGAAACTGGTGAAATTATCATGGACCATGAGACAATTAATAAGGCAAGATTGTCAGTAGAAAAAATGGTTGCTATTGGAAGATAGCTTTTTGTGTCAAAAATAAAACTTAGTGAAAATTTTATAAGAAGCACCGTTAAGCTTGCACTTAATGAGGATTTGTTTCCATCAGGAGATATAACCTCTAATCTTGTTGAAAATAATAAAATAATAAAAGTAAAACTAATATCAAATCAAGATGCTATAATTGGTGGTCTTTTATTTGCTAAACATGCTTTTTCTTTAGTTGATAAAAAAATTAAATTCTTAATAAAAAAAAAAGATGGTTCTTTTGTAAAAAAAAAGTCATTAATTGCTACAGTACAAGGAAAAGCCCAGAATATATTAATTGCAGAGAGAGTTGCTTTAAATTATTTGTCTCATATTTCAGGAATTGCAACTAAAACAAACCAGTTTGTTAAATTGGCTGGTAAAAAATGTAAAATTTGTTGTACACGTAAAACAATTCCAAACTTAAGAGTAATTCAAAAATATGCTGTGAAACTGGGTGGAGGAACTAATCATAGATTTAATTTAAGTGATGAGTATTTGATTAAAGACAATCATATAGCTTCTTCAAATATTAAAAGTTTAGTCTCTTTAGCTATCAAAAATAAAAAAAGAAAAAAAATTACAGTTGAAGTTGATAATTTAAAACAACTTAAACAAATAATAGGACTCAAATTTAACACTGTTTTATTTGACAATATGAATATTAAAGATTTAAAAACAGGCATTAAGATTGCAAAGAAATATTATGAAACTGAAGCTTCAGGAAATATAAATCTCAAAACTGTTAAAAAAGTTGCTGCAACTGGGGTAGATAGAATCTCAGTTGGAAGCATCACTCATAGTGCTCCAGCTATTGATTTTAAATTAGAAATTTAATTAACAAATTTTGAAAGATCAGGTTTAAAATAATTAGGTCCTTTCATAACTTTTCCTGATTCATTATAAATTGGTTTTCCTTTTTCATCTAATTTACTCATATTAGAGTTTTGAACTTCTTCAAAACACTTATCTAAATCAATGCCAAATGCATGCCCTGCTCCATAAGTAACATACAAGATATCTGTAAGTGCATCTGCTACCTCTAGTAAATCATTATTATTCATGGCTTCTGTAAGTTCCTCAAGTTCCTCTTTAATAAGATCGATCCTTAGTTTATTGATTTTATCTGTACTAAATGCAGGTTTATCCTTTACCTCTTGACCAAAAGTTTTCATGAAAGTTCCAACCTTACTAAAATTTGACATATTGCTCCTGTAAGTTTTATAAAATTAATGTATATTTATAATAATTTATTAATTACTTGTTAATCAATGAAATTAAGAAAAGAATTCGATAGCATTGGCTCGATAAATGTTCCTGGTGATAAATATTGGGGAGCTTCAACACAAAGATCAAAAAAATATTTTGATATTGGTGAGTTTTTAGTCAGACCAGTTTTAATCAGATCAATAGCTATTATTAAAAAAGCTGCTGCAATAGTTCATGGTAAAGAAAAACAAATCTTACCACAAATTTCAAAAGCTATCATAAAAGCATCTAATGAAGTTATATCTGGTAAGTTAGATGAGCATTTTCCTTTAAAAGTTTGGCAAACAGGCTCTGGTACTCAAACAAATATGAATGTTAATGAAGTTATAGCAAATAGAGCAATTGAAATTTTAGGGGGCAAAAAAGGTTCTAAAAAACCTGTTCACCCCAATGACCATGTCAATAAATCTCAATCTACTAATGATGTATTTCCCACTGCGATGCATATTGCTATTGCAATGGAAACAAAAAATAAATTATTGCCCTCTTTAGAGTTATTAAACAAAGAGTTAAAAAAAAAAGTTTCTAAGTTCAAAAATATAATTAAAGTGGGTAGAACTCACTTACAAGATGCAACACCATTGTCTTTAGGACAAGAATTTTCTGGATACCAATCTCAGATAGAGGATTGTATTAGTAGAATAAAAAATGCTTTGAATGAAATTTACTCATTAGCTCAAGGTGGTACTGCTGTTGGAACTGGAATTAATAGCAAAAAAGGTTTTGATAAAAAAATTATCAATGAAATAAAAAAGATTACCAAACTACCTTTTAAACCAACTAAAAATAAATTTGCAGCTTTAGCAGCCCACGATGAAATAGTAAATTTTTCTGGTACTTTAAATACCACAGCAGTTAGTTTAATGAAAATTGCAAACGATATTAGATTTTTGGGATCTGGTCCTAGAGCTGGATATGGTGAAATCATTTTACCCGCTAATGAACCTGGTTCCTCAATAATGCCTGGTAAAGTTAATCCAACACAATCAGAAGCCGTAACAATGGTATGTGTTAAAGTTATTGGAAATCATAATGGGATTACAATGGCAGGTTCTCATGGTCACTTTGAATTAAATGTTTTTAAACCTTTAATTGCTCACAATATCTTACAATCAATTGATCTACTAGCAGACAGCACTAATAATTTTTCATTGTATTGTGTTAAAGGAATAAGAGCTGACAAAATTAAAATTAAAAAATTTTTAGATAATTCTTTAATGTTAGTTACTGCACTAGCACCTCATATTGGTTACGACAATGCTGCTAAGATTGCTAAATCAGCTTTAAAAAAAGGAACTACTTTAAAAGAGGAAGCTTTAAAAACTGACTTAATTAGTAAAAAAGATTTTGAAAGAATTGTAGATCCTAAAAAAATGATCTACCCAAAGTAAGATAAAAAAATATTATTAACAAAGCTTTTAAATGTTATTTTATTAAAAACTTTTTCATCACTTGAATTGAAATTCATTATAAATCTATCTAATTTTTCATTTGATTTACCATCAATCCTAAAATTATCGAAAGAGACCTTTTTTTCAATTATGTCATAATTGAAATCAAATTCTATTTGTTCTAATTTTTTTCTCAAATCTTTACTAATTTGAAAATGTCTAAAAAAGTCATCTTTTTCTTTAATAGTTATCAACATTCTACCATTAAAGTTAATTGTATCCTCATCATAATCTATTAAACCCTCGACTAATGATAAATCTATATTTTCCTTCCATTTAACATTTGATTTAGAAAAAGTTAAATCGCCTTCCTCTACTCTCAATTTTAAACTTAAATCAGCGAAACGATCAAAATCAACTATTTTTTTTATATTAATATTTACTTCAGCATTTAAATTTTCATTACTTATTATTTTAGTTTTAATAATATCATTTATTAATAGATTATTAATTAATTCTGAAAATTTTAAGTTTTGGTAATTTAAATTTGAGACCATATAAAAAGGTTTAAATTCAATATATCCGTCATAAGTCTTATTAGAGTCCTTCAAAGAAAAATCTAACGAATTTTCTTTTAACTCATAATTTATAAGGTTGCTTTTATTTTTAAAATTAATTTTTAAAAATCCGGTCTTATTTTTTTCATTATAATTAATTTGATTCTCAATTTTCAACCTTAATTTATTTAAAACTAATGTTGTAAATGAGTTTTGATTTAATTTATCATTTTTGATTATTATCTTATATGGCAAATTAAAAATCTTATTTTTAGATGAATAAATATTATTCAAATTTGTAAAATCAAAAAAGAATTTACTTTTTTCTATTTGGTTTATAAATAAAACTTCTCCATCTTTATCTAGAAAAAAAATACTGCTATTTTTAATAATAAGTTTTTGTCTATTTGGCTCAGCTTCTAAAATGTTAATAAAAAAATTTAAATCTGACTTTTTAATATTAAATTCTAATTTATTAAAAATTAAGTCAATAATTTTAATCTGATCAAATTTAAAAAAATTTTTAAACCCTATGAAAACTTTCAAGTTATTTACAACTGCTATTTCTTTTTTATCATTTAATATGGATAAATTTTTTGCAACAAAATGTGGCTTCGGAAATAAGCCATAATTTATTTCATCACTAAATTCTATTCTAATCTTATATGTTAAAAAAAGTTGATTCTTTATTTCTTTTTGAATTAAATCTTTATTGTATGCAGTTGGAACTAAAAAGTAAGCAAGGGTCAAAAAAACAATTCCTGCAAACACGAAAATAACTCTATTATCTCTAGTGAATTGAAATTTTTTAGGATTTGAGATGAATGATCTCAGCTTATTAAAATAGCTTTCTATTAAATTATTTATAGATAAGATTTGTTTTCCAATTTTTTTAAATGATAAATTTTTTCCCATAAAAATTGGAACAAGTTATAATTAAAAATTAAAAATGTTAAACTCTGAATATATTAAAAATCTAAATAAAGCTCAAAAAGAAGCGGTTATGCACCTTGATGGGCCTCTATTAATAGTGGCAGGAGCAGGTTCGGGAAAAACAAAAGTCCTTACCACCAGAATAGCTAATATTATTAGAGAGAAAAAAGCATATCCCAATCAAATCTTAGCAGTAACTTTCACAAATAAAGCAGCAAAAGAAATGCAATTAAGAGTGAGTAAAATTCTTGGTTCTGCTGCTACAGGATTATCTTGGTTAGGAACTTTTCACTCTATATGTGCTAAACTTTTAAGAAAACATGCTCCAGCAGTAAATCTTAATTCAAATTTTACAATCATCGATACAGATGATCAAACCAGATTAATTAAAAATATTTGTAAGGCAGAAAACATTGATATTAAACAGTTAGCTCCAAGATATATTTTAACAATAATTGATAGATGGAAAAATAAAGGCTTCTATCCAGATGAAGTTAAAATTAATCAAAAAGATATTTACGAAAAAACTGTATTACCAATATATAAAATTTATCAACAAAAACTTACTGACCTAAATTCTTGTGATTTCGGAGATTTGATTTTACATGCTGTTAAAATTTTAGAAAAAAATTTAGATATTAGAGAAATCTATTCAAAAAATTTCAAATATGTTTTAGTTGACGAATATCAAGATACAAACTTTATTCAGAGCAAATGGTTGAAATTACTCTCTGAGAAGAATAAAAACATTTGTTGTGTGGGAGACGATGATCAGTCTATTTATAGTTGGAGAGGTGCAGAAATAAAAAATTTTTTAGAGTTTGATCAAGTTTATGAAAACACAAAAATAATTAGACTTGAAGAAAACTATCGATCTACAGAAAATATTTTATCAGTTGCATCCAATCTAATATCAAATAATCAAAATAGAGTTGGCAAAACCCTTAAAACTACGATGGAAGAAGGAGAGTTAGTCAAGTTAAATTGTTTTAAGAATGGAAAAGATGAAGCAATAGGTATTTCTGATGAAATTGAAAAATTAAAAAAAAAATTCACTTATAATAATATTACAATTCTTGTAAGAGCAATATTTCAAACAAGAGAATTCGAAGAAAGATTTTTGAAAATTGGTTTGCCTTACAGAATTTTGGGAGGTACTAAATTTTATGAAAGAGCTGAAATCAAAGACTGTGTAGCTTATTTGAGATTAATATATCAAGAGAGGGATGATTTGGCTTTTGAAAGAATAGTGAATAATCCAAAACGTTCAATTGGGGAAAGTTCTCTTAAAAGTATACATGAATATTCTAAAAAGTATAAAATTTGTTTGGAAAGTTCATCTAAGAAAATGATACAAGAAAATCTAATCAAACCTAAAGCAAAAATTGGTTTGTCTTCATTTTTAGAATTAATTTTTAAATGGAGAAATGATTTAAAAGTAAAACAAATAAACCATGTAAAATTACTTCAAACAGTTTTAGATGAATCTGGTTATTCTGCAATGTTAAAAAATAAAAAAGATGTTGATAATGAAAATAGACTTGAGAATATTAAAGAACTTTTAAGTGCAATGAAAGAATTTGATAATTTAGAAAGTTTTCTAGAGCATGTCTCTCTAGCTACCTCAGTTGATCAAGAATGGGAGGGAGAAAAGATTAACATGATGACTATGCACGCTGCAAAAGGTTTGGAGTTTGAAGTTGTTTTTTTACCGGGATGGGAGGAAGGTCTATTTCCCCATCAAAAATCTATTGAGGAAAAAGGTCAAAGTGGCCTTGAGGAAGAAAGAAGATTGGCATATGTCGGACTGACAAGAGCTAAAAAAAAAGCAATTATATCGTTTTCTATGAATAGATTTTATCAAGGTGATTGGATTGATAGTATGGCTTCAAGATTCATTGATGAATTACCAGAAAAATATTTGGAAAAAAATTCATTTTTTGATGAAGAAAAAGAGGAATTAGAAGAATTTGAATTTAATCAAGATTTTGATAATGACGATAACATCAAAAGTCCAGGATGGATAAGATATCAAAAACGAATTAAATGATAAAAAAGAGAATTCAAAAATTAATTAATAGATTCGATAAATATAAAATTGATGGCTATGTAATTCCTAAAAATGATGAGTTTTTTTCTGAATATTCAAAAAATGATAGATTAAAAACGATATCAAATTTTACTGGTTCAGCAGGTTATTCTGTTATCTTAAAAGATAAATATTATTTATTTGTTGATGGAAGATATACAATTCAAGCTGAAAAAGAGTCTGGTAAAATTTTTAAGATAGTAAGTTACGATAAAATTGTAAATTGCAATTTATTTAAAAATCTTACTTTAGGAGTTGATCCAAAAATATTTACCTCCCAACAAATTAAAAGATATTTTAGCAAACACAATAAAATTAAGATTATTAAAGAGAATCTAATTGATCAAGTATATAAAGAAAAATCTTTTTTTCATAAACCTTTCTTTTCAATCGAAGATAATATAGTTGGAGAAAGTTATGAAGCAAAGCTTTTAAAAATCAAAAAATATCTTAACAAAAATAATTCAGATTTAATGTTTATAACTGCTCCTGAGAATGTTGCATGGTTATTGAACATCCGAGGATTTGATAATCCCAATAGTCCAATACCAAACTGCCATTTATTGATAGATAAAAAGAATAATCCATATTTGATTTGTGAAAAAAAGAAGGCCAAAAAGATAATTTTAGAAAAAAAAATTAGAAAAAAACAAGTTATAGAATTTAAAAATTTTGAAAAACTCATCGAAAATCTCAAGGGAAATAAAATTATTATTGATTATAAAACTTGTTCATTATTCTTTGAGAATATTTTAAAAAAAAAGTTTAAGATTTTAAAAAAAGAAGATCCTATTTATTTGTTTAAATCAATTAAAAGTAATAAAGAGATAAAAAATATGATTTATAGCCATATAATAGATGGTACCGCTCTAACTAAATTTCTTTATTGGATGAAAATAAAGAATAGGAAAAAGATTACTGAATATGAAGCTCAAAACAAATTAGAATATTTTAGAAAAAAAAATAAAAAATATCTTTATCCAAGTTTCAATACTATCGCTGGGACTGGATCTAATGGAGCTATTGTTCATTATAGAGCAACAAAAAATAATTCTAAAAATATAAAAAAAAGTGACATTTTTTTGTGTGACTCAGGAGGGCAATATAAATATGGAACTACTGATGTTACTAGGACAATTTGTTTTTCAAAACCAAAAAAAAGAATAAAGAATATTTTTACCAGAGTTTTAAAAGGTCATATTGCAGTTTTTCAGTCTGATCTAACTAAATATAAAACTGGCAAAGATATTGATATACGGGCAAGAAAATTTTTAAAAAAAATTAATTTAGATTACGCCCATGGAACAGGACACGGGGTTGGTTTCTTTTTAAATGTTCATGAAGGGCCGCAATCAATCTCTAAATTTAATAAAATTAATATTCGGGAAGGTATGATTTTAAGTAACGAACCAGGCTTTTATAAAAAAAATGATTTTGGAATTAGAATTGAAAATTTAATTTATGTGAAAAAAATTCACAATAAGCTTTATTTTGAAAATTTAACTTTAGCTCCAATTGATAAAGATTTAATTGATCATAACCAATTAACTAAAGATGAGAAAGATTATTTATTCAAGTATAATTTGGAAGTCTATTCTAAACTTTATAATTACCTTAATGTTAATGAAAAAAAGTGGCTAGCCAGTTTTATTTATTAATCTAAGCCATTCAGATTGGTTTATAATTTTTATATTTAATTCTTTGGCAGCTTCAATTTTTCTATTTGTAGGTTTTTCACCTATAATTAAATAATCAAGTTTTTTTGATACATTACTAATTATTGAACCAGAATTTTTTTCAATTAAAGATTTAGCCTCAGCCCTACTTATACCATTTAGTTTACCAGTTAACATAAATGTTTTATTACTTAAAATTCCACCCTTTTTATTCTCAATAGCCTTTTTAATATTTAAAATTTTTTGAAGATTATTTATTATATTTAAATTGGTTTTATTTTTAAAAAAATTTTTAATAGAATTAATTTGTGTTTCTCCTATTCCATCAATATTTAGTAGATCATCAAATTTGTCATCTTTTGAAAGATTAACAAAACTTTCTGATGACTTTAGTGTTTTAGCTATCAATTTTGCATTTTCAAAACCTATGTGTCTTATACCAAGTGAATAAATAAATCTTTCAAATGAAATATTTTTTTTATCATCTATTGCATATTTAAGATTTAAAACTGATTGCTTACCCCAGCCATCTAATGACTCTATCTTTTTATAATTTAGATTGAATATATCTTGTGGAAGTCTTACTAATTTTAAATCCCAAAAATTTTCAACTATTTTTTTACCAAAACCGTCAATATTAAAACCTTCCTTCGAGACAAAATGTTTTAGTCTTTCCTTGGCCATTCTATCGCAGTCAAACCCTCTATCAGGACATCTTCTTACTGCATCAAATTTTTTAGTTATCTTGTTGTATTCCTTTATTGTTTCATAACCACATGGGCACTTTTTTGGAAAAATAAATTTTTTAGACTCCTTTTTTCTTTTTTTTACATCTACTGAAACAACGTGAGGAATCACATCACCAGCTCTTTCTACGACAACTGTATCATTTATTCTAATATCTTTTCTTATTATTTCATCCTCATTATGGAGAGTTGCATTTGAAACAACTACCCCACCAATATTTAATGGGTTTATTTTTGCTACAGGAGTTAAGGCACCCGTTCTTCCTACCTGAATATCTATATTAATTATTTTGGAAATACCCTTATTAGCAGAAAATTTATGTGCTATCGCCCATCGTGGAGAATTTGCTACATTTCCTAAACGTTTTTGTAAATCAAAATTATTAATTTTATAAACAATCCCATCAATATCAAAATCAATCTCATTTCTTTTTTTCTCAATTTCATAATAATTATTCATTAAATTTTGAACACCTTTTAAAGTTTTATTAAATGGATTTGTTTTAAATCCCCACTCTGTTAACTTTTGTAAATATTCATTTTGTTTTTTAACTTTCATTCCTTTTTCATGACCAAATGCATAAGCTATAAATTTAAGGGGAATTTTTTTCGTATCATTTGGATTTTTTTGTCTCAAAGAACCTGATGCAGCATTTCTAGGGTTAGCAAACTTATCTTTTATTTTTTCAAAATCTTTATTGCCAATAAAAACCTCACCTCGTATATCAATGTTTGTTGGAAAATCTTTAATTAAAATTTCTTTAGGTATATCATTTATTGTTTTTAAATTTTGAGTGATATCTTCTCCTTCTTTTCCATCACCTCTAGAAAGACCCATTGTGAATTTTCCTTTTTGATAAGTCAATGATGCTGAAATTCCATCAATCTTTGGCTCTGCACTATATTCAATTTCAAAGGAACTATCTTTATCCAAAAAATTGATTATCTTTTTTTCAAAATTAATTAAATCCTCCTCAGAGAATGCATTTGAGAGTGAAAGCATTGAAACTTTATGAAGAACTTTTTTAAAAGTTTTTGAGGGCCTAAAGCCAACTTTTTTGGATGGAGATTCTTCACTTTTTAAAAAATCATACCTTTTTTCTAGTGAAAAAATCTCAGATTTAATTTGATCATATTCTTGATCCTCAACAAGAGGCTTGCTTAATTCATAATAATGTCTGTTGAGTTTAATTAGATTTTTAATTTTCTTTTGGTACTCTTTCTTGATCTTTATTTTATCCATCTCAATTGATAAGAGATTTAAATTTTTTTAGAAAACTATTACTCTTTTTTTTATAAGTTTTAAATCTCTCCTTTTTTTTTATCTCATAGTTTTTATTAAATAAACTGTAAGAATTTTCATACCATTTTGATGATTGATAATTATAGCCTAATAACTGAGCATATTTTTCAGCCTCATCAATCAAACCAAGAGTATAATGTACTTCAACTAATCTGTGTAACGCCTCCTCTGCGTAAATAGTTGTATCATATTCATCAGTAATTTTTTTAAATCTATTTATAGCTGGTATCCATTTTTTTTTGTCAAAATAGTATCTAGCAATATACATTTCCTTAGCAGCAAGAATATCATTAATTAAGTCTATTTTAAATTCAGCATCCATAGCATATTCGGTATCAGGGTAATTTTTTATAACTAATTGAAAATTTTTTTTTGCTTTAATTATTGCCTGTAAATCTTTTTTTTCATCAACAATTTGTTCGTAATAACAAACTGAAAGTAAATAATAAGCATAAACTAAATCTTTATGCAATGGGTACACTTTTATAAACCTTTCTAGCTCTGCAATTGAATCTCCATAATAATCTTGGATGTAATATGAATATGCTGCCATCAAGGCAGCTTTGGGTGCCCATTTACTTTGTGGAAATAATATTTCCGCTTCATTAAATTTTTTTGCTGCAAATAAGACATCGCCACTATCTAACGCTTCCATTCCACCCTGATAAGCTTCAAGCACTTGAAAATCTAGACTTTTTTCATTGATTGTAGATTGTTGAATACTTTCTTTTGAGCAAGAATTGCCAAAAACAAGAAGTATTAAAAGTAAAAAAATCTTAAGTTTAATCATATTTGTTTTATATAGATTTAACTTACAATTTAAAAGATCTATATAACCTATGCAATTGATCTTAATAAACTTTTATTTATGATAGTGTGTGGAAGGTTTCTTTCTTGGATTTCAATAATTGAAAAATTTTCTTTGTTTTGGAATACCTTTTTTAATAATTGATTTGTTAAATAATGACCGCCCTGAGAGCAATTTATACTAGCTACAATTCTATAGCCACTAGTGTAAAGATCACCAATACAATCAAGTATTTTATGATTAACAAATTCTTTAGAATTTCTAAGTTTTTCTTTATTTAATATTTCAGAACCTTTTACTACTACTGCATTATCTAGGCTTCCACCTTTTGCCAGTCCATTTTTTTTAATTTTTTCTATATCTTCATATAAACAAAAAGTTCTAGAGTTGAAAATGTCATTCAAATCATCCTCATAAACATTAACTTTATTTTTTTGATTCCCTATTACAGCATTATCATATTTTAATTGGAAATTAATATCTAAACTTAGTTTAGAGGGTTCGATGGATATTGATCTTTCACCCTCATTGAATGATATTTTTTTTTTAATTTTTATAATCTTAATTGGGACTTCACTTTGTTTTAATCCACTAATGATTAACTTTTCAATAAATTCTTTTGCTGAACCATCTAAAATAGGGACTTCTTCGTTATCAATTTTAATTAAAGCATTGTCTATTCCCAATCCAAATAATGCACCCATCAAATGTTCTATCGTAGAAACTCTAACGCCAAAATCATTAGATATTGTGGTATTGAGTGAGGTGTTGGTAACATTTGCAAAACTTGGAAATATTAAATTGTTATTTTTTAAATCAATTCTTTTAAATATAATTCCTGTGTTAGGTTCTGAAGGATTGATGGAAATATTAACAATTTGGCCACTATGAAGACCTATTCCTGTAAATTTTACGGGGTTGTTAATTGTTTTTTGGTTTAATAAACTCACAACGCACTTTTAAGACTGAAGATCAGAAAACTGAAAACAACAAATATTACTGTAAAATACAGGTTAACTAAAAAAATCGAAAAATTTTTCAAAAAAACCCTTACTTTTTAGGGTTTTATTGACCAAAGATATCTCATTATTATTAAGACCTGAAATTATTCTGCTTGCAGTTGTATAAATATTCGGATTTTGTTGATCTTGGAATTGTTCAATATACTTAGCATTTAATATTTGATTTACCAAAATATGATATCTTTTCAGAATTGACTCATAATGTTCAATTAAATTTTTGGACAAACATATAAATTTAATGTCTAAAGAAAAGTTATTACACTTTAAATTTTCAGGTAAAAAAGAATAGTCTTTACCATCAATTTGATAATTTTCTATCAACATGTGAATGATTTTTTTACCCTTAAAACTAAATTGACATAAATTTTTTAAAACATTTAATGGATTAATTAAGTTTTCTTGGGATATAGAATTACCATTATGATCTTTTTTAATTGAAATTTCGATTGGAAAAAATTCTTTATCATCCAAAATAATATTTATATCTTTTACAAAATTTTTTAAAATTTTTTCTATTTTGAAGATATTTTTTGCAAGAAAATTATCTAACTTTTTTAAGTTAGAATCTTCATTGTGATCATCCAATAGTTTTTCTTCTTTAAAAAGAATTTTAAAAGTTTTTTTTTCAATAACGCAAATAACTAATTTTTTACTACCTATAAATAGATATGTCTCAAATTTTAGTTCCTCATTCATAAGTAATTACCTGATTTTGAGGTCGAACATCAATAGATTTAATATTATCAAATTGTTTTTCATTCAATAAATTTAAAGATAACTCTAGAGACTTTTCTATATTTTCAATTGGTAATTTAATTAAGACTCCTGAAGATATTTCTATATCCCATCTACCAGAAGGAAAAAAAAATAAATTTTCAATAACTTTATAATCTAACCTTGAATTATCAATTATTCTTTTTAAAGACAAGAATTTATCAATACTTGGGTCACCAAAAATATATGGTAAATTTTTTAATTTACCTTCTGCCTCAATTAATTTTCCATTTGATCCAATATAAAAGCTTTTTCCTCTTTTGCTTAAATGTGCCAATAACTTAGTTTCGGTTATCTTAATTTCTAAAGAGGAAGGATATCTTTTAGAAATTACATATTCCTCAATCAAATTATTTGAATTTAACAATTCTATAACTTTAAGTTTATCTAGATGAAATAATGTGCCCATTTTAAATAAATCTAAACTTTTTTGAAATTCTTTATTTTCAATTGCTAACCCTTCAATTTTAATTTTTTCGATATTTGGAAATTTTAATTGAGCTAAATTCTTATTATTCAATGATCCAAAAATTATAAATAAAAAAAAATATACTAAAATTTTTTTACTTATTTGTTGAGGCATCTTTTAAAATTAATCTTATGAGCTTAATAAAACTTATACCATGAAATGCAGCTATTTCAGGAACTAAAGATAGACTAGTCATTCCTGGCTGAGTATTTATTTCAAGAAGATAAAATTTACCTTTGTAAAATTTAAAATCAGAGCGAGTTACACCTCTACATCCCATTAATTTGTGAGCTTTAAAAGCTAAGTTCATAAGTTTATCGTAATCTTTTTTACTTAATTCTACTGGAATAATATGTTTTGTTTTTGCATTTGAGTTATATTTAGCCTGATAATCATAAAACTTTCTTTTTGGTTGTAATTCAATTGCTCCTAGTTTTTTGCTGCCAATTATAGCTGCCTGAATTTCACGTCCTGGAATAAATTGCTCTATCATTATTTTTTTATAATATTTTAATAATTTAATTTTTTTTAAAACATCATTTTTTGAACAAATAAATACATTTACGCTTGATCCCTCATTAATTGGCTTAATTACTACAGGAAACTTTAATCTTTGATTAATCAATTTAATTAAATCTTTATTAGATTTATCAAAACAATATGAAAAATATTTAGGAGTTAATATTCTATTTTTAATAAATATTTTTTTGGATAACACCTTGTCCATGGCCAAAGACGATGAAATTATACCTGAGTGTGTGTATGGAATTCCTGTAGTTTCTAAAATAGTTTGAATATATCCATCTTCACCAAACTGACCATGCAATGCATTAAAAATAATATTTGGCTTAAATAATTTAATTACATCAAATAATCGATAATCTGGTTCTGCAATTTTAACATTATAACCATTTTTAGTGAGTTCTTTTGCAACCTGCTTACCAGTATCGAGGCTGATTATTCTTTCTTTAGATATTCCACCAGAGATTACTAATATTCTTTTTTTCAAGTTATTCCAAAATTTTAATTTCTTTTTCTAAACTAATTCCAGTCTTTTCTAAAACATTTTTAGCAACAAAATCTATTAATTTTTTCATATCTTCAAATTTTGCATCTCCTTTATTTACAAAAAAATTACAATGTTTTTTAGAAATACATGCATCACCAAAACTTTTATCTAAAGGGACTGACTCTTTAATAAGTTCCCAGACTTTTTTTTGAGTTTGTGATGTTGGGTTTTTAAAAGTACTGCCGCTAGTTTTTATTTTTGTTGGTTGGTTTTTTTCTTTTTCTAATTTTAATTTATCGGTATTTTCTTTAATTTTTGCATAATCATCTTTAACACCTTTAAAAGAAGCACTTAAAAAAATCAAGTCGTCAGATAAGTTACTTTTTCTGTATTCAAACCTAATATCTTTGGATGGTATTGAAATTACTTTTCCAGATTTATCAATTGCTTGAATTGATAACAATATATCTTTGAACTCTTTTCCAAAACAACCAGCGTTCATCCTTATTCCTCCACCAATTGTTCCAGGAATACAAGATAAAAATTCAAAACCAGTCAGGTCATTTTTCATTGCAAAATCTGAAAGAGATTTATCTAAAACTGCGCTTCCAGCTATTATTGTATTTTCACCTAATAGAGAAATATTATTAAAGTTTTTGCTTAATTTTATTACTACCCCATCAAACAATTCATCTTTTATTAATGTATTTGAGCCTGCACCAAGTATAAAAATTTTTTCTTTTTTATTTAATTTTTTTAAAAAATTTACTAACTCTTTTAAATTATCTGCTTTATAAAAAACCTTTGATTTTCCTCCAATGTTAAACCAATTTTTTTTTTTTAGGTCATGTTCGTATCTTACATTTGCACCAAATTCTTTTAGTATATTTTTTAATTCAGAAATTTGCATTACATTAACTCTGGTAGTTTTCTCATCCAATTAGAAATAGACCCAGCACCCATTCCAATTACAATTTTTTTACCATAAATGTTTTTTTTTAAAAATTTTGCTAATTGTATATTATCTTTAACTAAAAAAAGTTTTACTTTAGAATTTTTAATTAGCTGTTTTGCAAAATTTAAATAGTTAAATCCTAATTTTATTTTCTCTCCAGCAGCATAAATAGGACATAAAATAACTGTATCAGCATCCTTAAAAGCAAAAGAAAATTCATTCTTTAAATCTTTTAATCTTGAAATTCTATGTGGTTGGAATACACAAATTTTATCATACTCTTCATAAACTTTGTTAACTCCTTCTAATACAACTTTAATCTCAGTTGGATGATGCGCATAATCATCAAAAAAATCTACTCCGTTATAAGTAAAAATTTTATTAAATCTTCTTTGTACTCCCTTAAATTTTAGTAATCCTCTTTTTATGTCGGAAACTGATATTCCGACAGTAATAGCAACAGCTGCCGCTGCAACAGAATTTCTGATATTATGAATTCCTAGTAAAGGAATTCTAATTTTTTTAATTATAATTTTTTTTTTATTTAAAAGATTTACTTGTAAATCAAACTCTGTAAATTTCATTCTTCGTTTAATATTTTTAATCAAAAAATTTGATTTTGAATTCACACCATAAGTATAAAAATTTTTACCTTTCAATCTTTTAACAAGTTCATTGTTAATTTTATCATCAAGACAAATAAATGATTTTCCAAATGAAGGTACCTTTTCAATAAATTCTATAAAATATCTTTTTAAGTCTTCCATAGATTTATAAAAATCCATATGTTCCCTATCTATATTTGTAATGATCGAATAAGTTGGTGGAATATGAATGAAACTTCCATCAGACTCATCTGCTTCTAGAATTGACCAATCACTTTTACCCAATTTTGCAGTATTGTTAATTGAATTTATTACACCTCCATTAATAATAGTTGGATCTATCTTTGTTGTTTGAAAAATTGATGTAATCAATGAGGTTGTAGTCGTTTTCCCATGTGAACCAACTACAACTATATTTTTCATTAGGGATACAATATGTGCCAACATTTTGCCCCTTTTAATTATTGGTAAATTTTTTCTTTTTGCTTCAATAATTTCTGGATTATTTTTTTTTATAGCTGAAGATACTACAACTATTGTTGCATCTTTAAGATTTTGTTTTTTCTGCCCTATAAAAATTTTAATTTTTTCTTTTTTAAGTCTTTCAACATTTTTATTTAGACTCAAGTCACTTCCTTGAACTTTAAAACCCTTACCCTTCATAATCAAAGAAAGTCCACTCATCCCTATTCCGCCGATTCCAACAAAATGAATTATCTCTGTTTTTGCTATTTCAATTTTCATTTATAATTTCCAATATTTTTTGATTAACATTAATCCAAGTGTTTTGATAATTTAATTTCTTCAAATTTTCCTTTTTTTTTAAGTATTCAATTTTATCAATTAAGATCTCATTCAAAAGATACTCAATCTTTTTCTCAAAATTAGCTTGTTCAATTACCCAACAACAGTCATTTTCTTTGTAAAAATTAGCATTTTCTAGTTGATGATTGTCTTTTGAGGTTGGTAATGGGACAGCTATAAAAGGAATATTGATTACTGATAACTCTGCTAAAGTTGATGCGCCCGATCTAGTTATACAAAGATCCACGTCTTTAATAATATTTTCAAAATTATTTTCAAAATTAAATATTTTATTTTCAATGTCATTTTTTAAATAAAAATCCCTTAAGTAAGAAATGTTTTCTTTATTAGTTTGCTGAATAACTTTAATTGGTTTTTTCTTTGATATATTAACAATTGAATTCTTAAGATTCATATCAAAAATACTGGCACTTTGACTTCCACCTATAATTAAAATTGTAAATTTATCTTCAATCCTACCTGGTGATTTAAATTTATAAATATTCTCTCTTACTAAAGGATCTATTATTACCATCTTATTTAATAGATTTTTGGGAAAATTTATAATTTTTTTATTATAGCAAAAAATTTTTTTACAAGAGCTTAAAAAATATTTATTTGCTCGTCCTAATACTTGATTCGGTTCTAATAAAAAAATTTCTAATTTAAGTATTTTTCCTGCTAAAATTAGTGGTAAAGACATATATCCACCAGTAGAAAAAATTTTCTCTACTTTTTTGTTTTTTAATAAAAATAATGATTTTAAGGTTAAGATAATTATCTTAATCATATTGAAGGGTAAAAGAAAAATATTATCTAATCTTGGAGTGTTAATAATTTTGCATTTATAAAATTCGTCATCTAAATATTTTAATCCCCTTTTATCAGTTGTTATAATTACATTTGCTTCTTTTGATAAATGTTCATAAAGAATTAAAGCTGGTATGACATGACCTCCAGAACCTCCAGTAGTAATTAAGAAACTTTTTTTCATTTTAATTAATTTTTCTTTTAGTCAAATTTAAGATTATACCTGATAAAATTGAGATACTTATAATAGAGGAGCCACCGTAACTAATAAAAGGAAGAGTCATACCAGTTGTTGGAAAAAGTCTTATATTAACTCCAATATGTATCATTGCTTGCATCAAAATAAGGCTTATACAACCTACTAAAATTAATTTTATTTTTTCCTCATTTTCAAAATAAACTTTTTTAAATACTGAATAGATAAATATTAAAAACAATACTAGAATTAGTATTATAGCAATAACACCAAACTCTTCAGAGATAACAGAAATAATATAGTCAGTGTGTGCTTCGGGAACTCTATTTTTTAATGTTCCTTCTCCAATTCCTTTTCCAAAAAAGCCCCCACTTGTAATTGAGTCTATGGCTTTATCAGATTGAAAATTATGTGTTCCTGTCTCAGAATTAAAGAAAGATAACAATCTATTTTTAATGTATTCAAACTTTGGGACAAAAAAAACTAGATATGAAAATACAAATATTAAAAGTAAAAATAAAATTAATAAAAAAAAGATACTTATACCTGAGGTAAAAATTAAAATTGACCAGCTGAAAAAAACTAAAAGAGTTTGTCCTATGTCAGGCTGAACAGCAAGCAATAGGGCTACTAACAATGTGATTAAAAAAGTAAAAAAATATTTTAAGTAAATATTAGAATATTTTTCACTACTTAAAATTAAACTTATAAAAATTATCAAAAAAGGTTTTACAAGTTCAATTGGTTGAAATCTTGGTAAAAAATATAAATCAATCCACCTTTTGGATCCCTTAACTTCAATACCTATAACCGGGACTAAAATCAGTGAAATTAATGAGATGATAAAAATTATATAAGAAAATTTAAAAAGTTTTTCTTGTTTAATTGAAGAAAGAAAAAAAATTGTGATGATGCCTAGTAAAATAAAAATTAAATGTTTAAAAAAAAATGAATAGTCATTAGTATTTAGTTTATCTGATACTACCAATGAGGTAGATGCTAATGAGAAAAACAATCCAATAAAAAATAATAAAAGAATTAAAGAAAATATGAATTTATCAATATTTTTCCACCAATCATAATATAAATTATATAAGAAATTTTTATTTTCCATTGAAATATTTTTTAACCAATTGATTAAAATAGAGCCCTCTGTCCTCAAAATTTTTAAAACTATCAAATGAAGCTGCACAAGGGCTAAATAGTATTGTACTATGAGCTAGTTTTTCCTTTTTAACTAAATATGAAATACTTTTTAGAGCATCTTTTAATTCACTAAAGTTTTTTGATTTTAATTTATTTTTAAGTTGTTTATTAAAAAAATTTTTATTTTTTCCATATATGAATGCTCTTACATTCTTCAATTCTTTTTTTTTCAAATTAAATTTATCGCCTTTTTTATTAATTCCACCTAATAACCATAAGATATTAGAATTTGCTTTCAAAATACTAAGAGTAGAAGAAAAACTAGTTGATTTTGAGTCATTAATAATTGTCAAACCATTTTTTTTTAAAATAGTTTGTTGACGATATTTCAAACCCTTAAAATTTTGAATTGTTTTTAAAAACAAATTATTTTTAAGCTTTAATTTTTTTGCTATTTCAATCACGAACGATAAATTTTCTTTATTTGCATCAGTGAAAAAGTAATTATTTTTAATTTTTTTAAAAAAATGATTATTGTGACTTGTATCAACTTTAGTAATTTTACTATTAAATTTATTTAATCTCAGATTTTTATTAATTAAATCATCATTTTTTTTTACAAAAGCAAAACTTTTTTTATCTTGAAATTTTAGAAGTTTGAATTTTGCATCTACATAACTTTTTAAATTTTTATGTCTTTCAAGATGATCTGGGCTTATATTCAAAATAATCCCATATTTTGAAGAAAATATTTTGCTATAATCTAACTGATAAGACGATGCCTCAATTACAAAAATTGTTTCTTTTTTTATTTTTCTCTCATTTAATATTGGGTTACCAATGTTCCCGACAAGTCTCACATCTTTTTTTTGGTCCAATAAAACGTCATGTAAAATTTTAGCTGTTGTTGATTTTCCATTCGTTCCTGTAACAGTGATACTCTTATTATTATAAAATGAGTAAAACACATCTAAATCTGTAAAAATTTTTGAATTATTTTTTTTCAAAAATTTTGATAATTTGCAATTAGAAATATTAATACCAGGACTGATAATGATTATATCTATTTTTATTTTTGTTAATTCACTCAGATTAATAAATTTTTGATTAAATGATTTGTTTATTTTTAAATTATCATCAAATAAATATATTTGAGCTAAGTCCTTTAAAAAATTAAAAGATGAAATTCCGCTTTTACCGAGGCCATAAATTAATATTTTTTTTTCTAAAAAAATATTTTGAGCTATTTTCATTATCTTAATTTTAGTGTAGCTAAGCCTACCATTGCCAAAATTATAGAAATAATCCAAAATCTGATTACAACAGTTGACTCTGGCCAACCTTTCTTTTCAAAGTGATGGTGTATTGGAGCCATTTTAAAAATTCTTTTACCAGTAAGTTTAAATGAAATTACTTGAACCATCACTGAAACTGCTTCTAAGACAAAAAGACCTCCAGTAATTGCTAAAACAATTTCATGTTTAGTAATTATCCCCACTGCACCTAAAGATCCTCCAAGGGATAATGAGCCAGTGTCACCCATAAAAATTTTGGCAGGTGGAGCATTGAACCACAAAAAACCTAAACAGGAACCTATTATCGCTCCACAAAAAATTGAAATTTCACCTGTTCCCTCAATATAAGGAATATTTAAATAGTCTGAAAATACTATATTACCAGTTACGTAACTAATAAAAGCAAAACAAGCTGCGACTAGTATTACTGGCACTGTGGCTAGACCATCCAAACCATCAGTAAGATTAACAGCATTTGATGATCCAATAATTACAAATACTGAAAAAGGAATAAAGAACCATCCAAGGTTTATGATTAAATCTTTAAAAAATGGAAAATATAAATTTGTTACATCTTGATAGTCCACAAATTGTAGATAAAAAATAACTCCTATAATTGCTAATATTATTTGTAAAACAATTTTTAATTTCGATGAGATACCTGAAGAGTTAGTAAATTTAATCTTTTTGTAATCATCATAGGCACCTAATAATCCAAAAGAGATTGCAATATATATACAAAATAAAATATTGATATTAGATAAATCTGCCCAACATAAAACTGATACAAGTAATCCTAATAAAATGATTACTCCCCCCATTGTTGGAGTACCAATTTTTTTTATAATATGATCTTCTGGTCCATCATCACGGATTGGGTTATAAATTTTTTGATTAGAAAAAAGTTTTATAAATGGACCTCCAATTATTAAAACTATTAATAAAGATGTAAAAACTGACAAGCCAGTTCGAAATGTCAAATACTTAAAAACATTTAAAAATCCAAATGTATCTACAAAATTTAATAAAAATTGGTAAAGCATTAATTAAGCCCCTTTAAATCTTTCACTATTCTATTGAAACCTGTCGCATTTGAGGCTTTGATCATCAAATAATCATTATTATTTAAGTCATTTCTTATTAAATTAATAATTTGTGATTTATTTTGCAAAATTCTACCTTTTTTAGACTTTGTAAGTTGATTAAATATAGATGTCACCTTGCTTCCTTTAACAAAAACTTTGTCTACCTTAGTTTGATTAATAATAGGTATAATAGATTGATGAAGTTTTTTTGAGTGATTTCCAAGTTCCAACATATCACCGAGCAAAAGGTATTTTTTTGATTTTTTTGAATTAATTTTATCATAATTAAGTATTGCAGATTTTAATGATAATGGATTTGAATTGTAACTTTCATCAATTAAATTAATATTTTTGCCATTAACTTTAATTTTAGAAAAGTCTCCTCTTCCATTAGGTACTTCAAAATTTAAAAAAATATTTTTATTCAATTCAAAGATATTTATATAAATATTAATAACAGCTATTGCAGCTAAAATATTATATACATTATTTTGAAAATCATTTGAAATTAAAAAATATTTTTTTAAATTATTTATCTTAATGTAAATTTCAAAATTATCATTTTTTTTCACACAATTTAATAATTTAACATCAGATGAAGGATTCTTAATACCAAAAGAAATTATTTTAAGATTATTTTTAAAAGCTATTTTTTTATGTAACTTAAAAAAGTTATCATCTGCATTTAAAACAACGAAACCACCAGATTTAGTATTATTAATAATTTCAGATTTGGCTAAAGCAATTTGCTTTATATTTTTGAAATTTTTTGCATGTGCATAATTTACGTTAGTTATAACACTAACATCTGGTCGTATGATTTTTGTAAGATAATCAATTTCTCCTTTTTTATCCATTCCAACTTCTAAAACACCAAAATTATCTTTATTGGTTAGATTAAAAAGACTTAGAGGTACTCCATATTTATTGTTATATGATTTGGGAGAGATACTTACTTTTGAAATTTTTTTCAATGTGTTGCCCAATAATTCTTTCAATGTAGTTTTGCCACAACTCCCTGTTATAGCAATTACTTTAGTATCTATGTTTTTTCTAAAAATTTTAGAGATATTTGTCAAAAATTTTAGAGAATCTTTTACTTTAATTTGTTTAGATTTATTCAAACTATTTTGAAAACGATTTACAATAGCTAACGACGCCTTATTTTTAAATGATTGTTTTACAAATTTATTTCCATCATTTTTTTCACCTTTTATTGCAAAAAAAATATCATCCTTTTTCACTTCTTTTGAATTAATTTTTGCTTGCTTAATGGATAATGATGAAGAAACCTTTTTATTACCTGAAATCTCTTTAATTATATTTAACTTTAAATTATCAGATAAATTTAGGTTTTTAATTTTAATTGCTTTAAGAATAATTTTTTTATCTGAAAAGTAAATTTTTCGCTTACCTATATCCTGAGTTTTTTCGTGCCCCTTACCAGCAACTAGTAAAATTTCTCCAGTATTCAAATTTTTTGTTGCTTCAAATATTGCTTTCGCTCTATTAGAAATCTCAATGATTTTTTTTCTCTTAATTCCTTTTTTAATTTCTCTTCTAATTTTATCTGGGTTCTCAAATCTAGGATTATCATCAGTAAGATAAATTTTATCTGAGAAATCAGATGCAATTTTACCCATTTTTGATCTTTTATTTTGATCTCTGTTTCCACCACAACCAAATAATAAACAGAGCTTTTTATCTGGAAATTGTTCTCTGAGGTTTAAAAGGCAAGTTTTTAGAGCCTCTGGAGTGTGTGCATAATCAAGAATTATTTTTGATTTATTTTTAATTTTACCAATATTTTCAAATCTACCCTCTACTGGTTTAATTTTTTCAATAATATCCAAAATCTTTTTTAAATTGATAATTTTTTTAGCAGCAAATATTGCCATTAATATATTCTTTAATTGAATTTTTCCTATCAAGTTAAGATTTATCTCTTTTATGGAGTTGTTATATTTGATCTTAAGTAATTGAATTTCACCCTTAAAAGTATGAGACAAAATTTTGAAATCATTTTTTTTATCATTCAATGTAATTATTTTTAATCTTTTTTTTTTTGCAATTTTATTAATTATTTTAAATTGAGGTATTTTATCATCTGTTATTATATTCCCCTTTTTTTTGATAAGATTTCTAAATAGGTAAAGTTTTGCATTAAAATAATCATTCAAATTTTTGTGATAATCTAAATGGTCCTGAGATAAATTTGTAAATATTCCAGAATTAAACTTTAAACCATCAAGCCTATTCTGTTTTAAGCCATGACTTGAAGCCTCCATAATAACATTGTCTATTCTTTGATGTTTTAGTTTTTTTAATATCTCGCCTAATTGAATTGGATCAATTGTAGTATTAGATAAATCTAAATTTAAACTATTGGACTTAACCCCCAAAGTCCCAATTGAGGCAACTCTTTTATTATTAAATTTTAAAATTTGATAATAAAAATCTGCAATAGATGATTTCCCATTTGTTCCTGTAACGGCAATTAAATTTTTTGGTATTCTATTAAAAATTTTAAATGAAACTTCAGACAATAATTTTCTAATATTTTTTGTATGAATAAACAAAATCCCATTTTGAAATTCTTTATTTTTTTTTTCAGTAATAATAATTTTTGAGCCTTTTTTAATCGCAATCGAGATAAAATTATTTCCGTCAATTTTATTGCCTTTGATAGCAAAAAAAATATTATTTTTTTTTACCTTAGAACTATTAAAGGATATTCCTGAAAAAAAGATATTTCCAAATTTTTTATTAATATTAGGGATATAGTCTTTCAGTAACATTTTTAATTAATTTCACTGTATTTTGTGGCTAAAATAGGCCCAATTTTTTCAACTATTTGACCTGTTGTTTCCACTGTAGTCCATCCAGCAGTATTATATGGAGTACCTTTATATTTTATATTGGACCCATCTCTATAATGATAAACATAATCTTGATTAGTCTTTGGCTCATCTAGCATGACCGCTAAAACAAATTTTGGACTAGATGTGGGAAATATCGAAATAAAAGAATTTATCTTTTTTTTAGAATAACCTCCCGTTGTACTTTTTTGTGCTGTTCCTGTTTTTCCACCAATTTCATATCCATTAACGTTAGCTAAAGAAGCTGTCCCTTCTTTAGTGTTAACAATTTTTCTTAAAATAGGTAAAATTTTTTCTGATACTTCTTGGTCTAAAATTTTTTCTTTTTTTTCTTTTAGAGACTTTTTAATAATAGTAGGACTTATTTGATACCCTCCATTCACAATAATCGCATAGGCTTTTGCTAGCTGTAACAAAGTTGTAGTAATTCCATGCCCAAAAGAAGCAGTAGCCAGAGGACATTTGCCCCAATTGAATTTAATTGGTTTTCCAACTTCCTCAATATCAAAGTTTATCTTTTCCAAGATGCCAATTTTGGATAGAAATAATCTGAACTTTTCCTCACCAATTTGCTGACCAATTCTAACTGAACCTATATTTCCTGATCTAATAAGAATTTGTTCTGCAGTCAAATCAGATGGTATTTTATCGTCATACTCTCTAATAGGAAATCCCGCACAAGTTAATGATTTTGGTAAATCATTATATTCTGTTTCAGGTTCAATAATTTTTTCATCCAAAGCTGCAGCTAAAGTGAAGGTTTTGAAAACAGATCCAAATTCATAAACTCCTTTAGTTGCTCTATTAATTAAATTTATATCAGAAATAGTTTCTCTTTTATTTGGATCAAAATCTGGCAAAGACACTAAAGATAAAATTTCACCATTATTAACATCCATTAAAATTGCAGCACTACCTTTAGTTTTAAAAATCTGATTATATTTTAAAAGCTCACTTCTAATTAAAAATTGTATGTCTTTATCAACTGTTAGTTTTATTGGTTCTTGAAGATTTTTTAGTTCGTTATCTAATGATTTTTCAAGACCTGATATGCCGTTATTATCATTATCAATTTGACCAATAATATGACTAAATAAATTTTTTTCAGGATATATTCTAGTCAACTTTTCTTCAGGCTGAATAGACTTATCGCCTAATTTCATTATTTTTTCATAATTTTCATCAGAAATCATTTTTTCAAAATAGAAAAATTTTTTATTTATCAAGTTAGACTCAATTTTTTTGTAATCTTTATTGGGAAAAATATACTTTAAATTTATTATTAGTTTTTTTTTATCAATAACTTTTTGTGTACTTATGCCTATATCAACAGAACTTACCGTCTTACTTAAAAATTTTCCGTTTCTATCAAGAATATCTGCCCTATAAAGATTATTCATTGGATTATTTATATTTTCATTTATTTCATTTTTTGATTTTCTAGATCCCAAATGAATTAGATGAATCGAGTAAATAAAGAAAATAATAAAAAAAATAAAAAAAATAAATGATACCCTATTAAAAGATAAATCTAAATTTGACTTACTTTTTTTATACGAAAAATCATTTTCATGATCTTCTAAAATGATTTTGGAATTTCTATTATTCATTACCTAATATTAGATCATTTATTTGGAGCTTTTTTGTGCTTTGGTCTATTATCTTAATTTCATTGATGCCTTTTTTAGCTAATTCATCATCAAAGTATAAATTTTGAAATTCAAGTAATTTTTCTGTTGAACTTAAAAATTCATATTCTAACTTAATATTTTCAAAATCCTTTTTTAATGCCCTAATATTCTCCTTTATTGTAAAAATCTCATCATCAGTTCTTTTTGTTGAGTTTTTTACAAGTGCTGTAGATAAGATTAAAAATACTATTAAAAAAATGACTGAAAATTTCTTCATAGCTTGTTTCCAAAATTTTCTATCTCTATTAAATACTCAAATTTCTCTAAAATATCTGTTTTGAAATTATAAAAATCATCTTTTTTAATAATATATCTAAGTTTTGCTGATCTTGATGGCAAGTTTTCTTTTAGTTCTGTTTTAGAGGGAGTCCTAGGTTTTTTTTCCAACATTCGAAATAACGTTTCAGACTCCTCAATTTTAGGAATATATCTTGATATACTTTTTTTCTCTGACAAACTTTTAAAGAAGTGTTTGACTATTTTATCCTCTAGTGAATGAAAAGTAACAACTGCTAAAATACCATCTTTTTTTAAAACTTTTGCTGCAGCTATTAATCCATAGATAAGCTCCGTAATTTCTTTATTAACAAAGATTCTTAATGCTTGAAAAACTTTTGTAGCGCTATGGATCTTAAAATTTTTTTTCTTTTTGGTCTTTTCAATTAACTCTACTAAACTTTTTGTATCAATTTTATTTATACTTCTTTGCTTAACAATACTACTGGCAATTTTTTTTGCATACTTTTCTTCCCCAAAAAATTTAAATATTTTCTCAAGATCTTTTTCATCTAATCTATTTATTACCTCTTTTGCTGAAAAATCATTCAATCCCATTTGCATATTCAAATCTCCCAAAGAATTAAATGATAAGCCTTTTTTTGGATCTTTAATTTGTGTAGTTGAGTAACCCAAATCAAAAATTATTCCCCTTACATTGGTATTTTTAATTTTCAAATCATCTAATTGACTAAATTTCTTATTTTTAAAAATAAATCTATCTTGAAAATCCTTTGAAATTTTATCTGCTTTTTTTTTACTTTCTAGATCTCTGTCTAAAGCAATGACTTGAGTATTTTGATAACTTAAGATCTTTTTTGTATAGCCACCTTGACCAAAGGTGCAGTCAATAAATGTGCCACCATACTGAGGGGTAATAATGCTAATTAATTCATTTAGCAAAACCGGATAGTGTTTTACAACATCCGATTGCATGGTGGCTTGCATTTATTTTTTTGAAGACCATTAATTTTTTTGTCTTCTTAAAAATGCTGGTATCTCGAGATCATCATCCTCTAGATCTTCATTGGATGACCCCAATAAATCATCTGAATTTTGTGTTTCAATATCTGAATTAAATAAATCTGGCTCATCTGTATCAACACCAAATTCTTTTAAATCTCCTGAAACTTCCTCTTTGTCTGATGAGCTTATCGCTTCTTCTGAAAAAGAAACTTCTTTATCATCAGATGTGTTCTCAACTATACTTTCAACTTCCTGATTTTTGAGTAATTCTTCGTGATACTGATTGTTTACTTCATCTATAGATTCATTTTGATTTTCTGTGACAACCTCATTTTCGAGTTTCAAAGCATTAGCTCCATGAGTAAATGGATTTGAGTTGCTATTAGAAAATGAAAAAGATGCTGTTTGATTGTTTGAGCCAAAATCAGAATAACCTGTGTTTCGATTTTGTATTCTATGTACCATATTAACAACTGACTTGGACTCAGGCTGTTGATTGTCCAATGATGTAGCAACTATTGAAACTCTTATTTTGCCTGCAAGAGCTTCATCTGTTATTGCACCTATAATCACTTCTGCATCAGCTTCAACCTCTGATCTAATTTTATTAACTACTTCATCAACTTCAAAAAGTTTAAGATCTTTTCCACCAGTAATATTAACTAATAAACCTTTTGCTCCTTTAAGCGTATAATCATCTATCAAAGGATTACTAATTGCCATTTCTGTTGCTTGCATAGCTCTACCTTCTCCATCTGCTTCTCCTGTTCCCATCATAGCTTTACCCATTGATGCCATAACAGTTTCTACATCAGCAAAATCTAGATTAATTATTCCAGGTCTAACCATTAAGTCAGTTACACTTTGTACTCCGTGCATTAAAACATTATTTGAAAGATTGAAAGACTCCTCAAATGTCGTTTGTTCATTTGCTATTTTAAACAAATTTTGATTTGGTATTACAATTATTGTATCTACATGTTTTCTTAATTCCTCAAGACCAATTTGAGCTCTTGTCATTCTTGAAGGCCCTTCGTATAAGAAAGGAAGTGTTACTACACCTACAGTAAGTATATTTAATTCTTTTGCTGCTCTAGCGATAACATGTGCTGCACCAGTTCCAGTTCCACCACCCATTCCTGCTGCAATAAAAACCATGTTGGCGCCTTGTAAAATATTTACAATTTCGTTTAAAGACTCATCAGCTGCAGCCTGTCCAATATCAAGCTTGGCTCCTGCGCCCAATCCTTTAGTTAAATTTAAACCAATTTGAATTTTTGATTTTGCTTTACTATGTTTTAAATCTTGTGCGTCTGTATTTACAGCTATAAACTCAACTCCCTGCATTCCATTTTCAATCATCTCATTTATTGCATTTCCTCCTGCACCTCCAACTCCCATAACTAGAAGTCTTGGTTGCAGCTCTTTTATCTCTGGTGCTCTTAAGTTAATTGTCATTTTATTCCCCCTCTTTATTGTTTAAATGTTTTTCCCATTTAAGGCTTGCTCGATTTATATTTGCTCTTTTTCTTGCATTAGCCCTAAATTTTTCAAAAATTGTTGGTTCCCATATTTGAAAAGTTTTACCTTGACCAACAAACAACATGCTATTTTTTATTTTTGCATGTTTTAATAATTTTGTAGTGAGTGAAATTCTTCCTTCACTATCAAATTGTAAATTTATACTTTCAGATAGTATTGATGTAGCAAAAAAATCTCTTTTTTCTTCAAAGGGATTTAGATTATCTATTGTATTTGAAATTTTTTCTATTCTGTCTTGAGGCCACACTTCTATAGATTGATTGTTAAATGATGGATAACAAATTACACCATTGTATCCTAAATTAGATAAATAAGATCTATAACTTGCAGGCACTGACACCCTTCCTTTTTTGTCTAAATTGTTTTCGTAGGTTGATAAAAACATAAACCATAAATTCCTTTATTCCCTTATATATGGGAATATTTGGGATATTATGGGTTTTTGTTCATAGAGTCAATACTTACAATTTAGGGTTTTATTTATAAATATTGATCGAAAAAAGTGAATCAAAACGTGAACATTGGAACTTTTATTTAAAGAAGATTTGCCAGATAAACTATAAGCCGGGTTCTGTCATTTAAACTTATCATTTGTCTAGGCTTAAGATCACTCTTAAGCTCAAGCAACTAACCCTGATGACTAGCCAAGGACGGCTTTTAGTTTTTCAACAGTGTCATCTCTACTTAGTCTTGCTCCCAGTGGGGTTTTCCAGCGTTCATTGTTACCAATAGAACCGGTGTGCTCTTACCACACCTTTTCACCCTTGCCATGTTATGGCGGTTTATTTTCTGTGGCACTATCCCTAGGGTTTCCCCTGCCAGGTATTACCTGGCACTGTGTCCTTGTAGAGCCCGGACTTTCCTCTTTAAAATAATTTAAAGCGACAAGTCATTTATCTGGCAAAGCTAATTTATTATGAAATTTTAAAAATTCAAGTTTAATAATTTAAGAAAGTATGAGATTTTTGCTTATTAAAAAACACTCTTTATCAACTAAACCGTTTACTAAGTCTTGTCTAAATCTTCTTTGAAACGCCTTAATTATCAACCGGTCTTTTTTTGATCTTTTTTGACTAATTTTCATATACCCTATTTTATGAAGATTTTTAGTAAAACTTTTTTCTTCTTTCTTTGAGGAAAGTCTAATTTTTCTAAATTTTTTTATTTTTTTTAAATCTAAATTATGCCACCAAGCTAATTTACTTTTAGCTAATTCACGCCAGGGAAATTTTTCACCTGGGTCTTTTTTACGATATGGTGATATATCTGAATGACCAAGAATATACTTATAATTTATTTTATATTTTTTGATTAAATATTTTAAGAGTTTTTTCAGTGAAGTGATTTGTTTTGATGAAAAACTTTTATATCTATATTCATGACCTGGATTTGTAATCTCGATACCAATAGAATTTTTATTCAATGATCTAAAATTTTTCCACCTTGATTTACCTGCATGCCAAGCTTCATATAAATCTGGAATTAAGTTGATTACATTGCCATTTTTTTTTACATAGTAATGTGAACTTACTTTTGATTTAGGATCCTGTAATCTTTTGATAGCAGTTGATTCTGTTTTCATTCCTGTGTAATGAATTATTATAAACTTAATTCTATCTTTTGATCTTTTTGGAATACTAAAGTTATATGAATAGTTGGTGGTCAATTTTATGCCTATTTTTCGATACATTTTAGATAAATATGTAATTTACATTAATCTTTAATATATTATAACGACACCAGTGATCAAAAAAATACTAATAATTATTTTTACAACTTACGCGCTAACTATAAATGTTATTGCTAGCGACGATGGAGAATTGACATTAAAAAAAAATGATCCAGCAACAATTAAAGATTGTTCTGAAAATTTTAACAGAGCAACCTTTAAATTTAACCAAGCACTAGATGGAGTAATTTTTCAACCTATAGCTTCAGTTTACAGAAAACTACCTTCACCTGCAAAATCAGGAGTGAGTAATTCACTTGAGAATATTTCTCATCTTGTAACTATCCCAAATAATCTTATTCAAGGAAACTTTAAGCAAGCAGGAGTTAATACTGGGAGATTTTTAGTAAACACAACTGTTGGTGTTTTAGGACTGTTCGATGTGGCACAATATTTAGGTTTAACTGGTTTTGAAAAAGAAGATTACGGTCAATCTTTAGCTACTCTAGGTGTTGGCCCTGGGTGCTATATTGTACTTCCGATTTTAGGACCTAGTACTGCAAGAGACACAGTGGGATCAACTTTAAACTTTTTTGGTGGTGATCCTTGGTATAACGTGACTGTAAGAAATGACACTCAATATTTTAATGAGGCTAATTACTATTACTCAAAAGGAGTTTCAGGAGTTGATTTTAGAGCAAAAAACTTTGACTCCATTGAGAATTTAGAAAAAAATTCTTTAGATTTTTATGCTTCAGTTAAAAGTTTGTATTTGCAAGATAGACAGCAAAAAATCCTTAATACAAAAAGAATTATTGACACTCAAGATGACAGCGATTGGGAAGAAATTAGCCAATAATTTATAATAACTATGAAAATAAAAAAAATTGTTGTCGTAGTTTTTTTATATCTTTTTAATTATAATTATTCATATTCTATAGAGCCTGAAATATTTGTGCAATCAACTGTAAATAGAGCCTCAAAAATATTATCTGAAAACATTTCAAAAGAGAAAAAAATGGATGAATTAAGATTAATAGCTAAAGAGACTGTGGATATAAGAGGTATAGGATTTTATACTCTTGGTTCAGTGAGAAAGACCCTCAACGACGACCAAAAGAAAAGATATGCAATTTTATTTGAAGAATATTTTCTTAAGAGTTTTTCAAGTAGATTAGCAGAATATACAAATCCTGAAATTGATGTCCAATCCAAAGAAATATTAAGTGAGAATTATACGATTGTTAATAGTCTTTTAAAAGGGACACCAGAAAGACCAGAAGTAAAAATTGATTGGAGAATTTATACAAAAAAACCTGAAAATCCTTTAATTAGAGATTTAATTATTGAAGGTCTGAGTTTAGCAAGAACTCAGAAAGAGGAGTTTTCTTCAATATTAAACTCAAATGACAATGATATAAATGCTCTTTTTAAAACTTTAGAAGAGTTTTCTAAAAATTAAATTAAAATATTTGGTGGGCCCGCCAGGACTCGAACCTGGGACCAATACATTATGAGTGTACTGCTCTAACCAACTGAGCTACAGGCCCTTTTTTAAACATCTTAAAACTTTTATAACTTTTAAAATTAAAATCCAGATATTAATTGTTTTTTTATAAATGGTGGGCCGTGTTGGTTACGCTCCAACTACCCCTGCAATGTCAATGCAGTACTCTACTATTGAGCTAACGGCCCAAAGTTAATAAATTTTAACTTTCTAAGAAACTTTTTAATTGCTTTGATCTACTTGGATGCTTAAGTTTTCTAAGAGCTTTGGCTTCTATTTGTCGAATTCTTTCCCTTGTAACTGAAAACTGCAAACCAACTTCTTCTAGTGTGTGGTCTGTATTCATTCCTACACCAAATCTCATTCTCAAAACTCTTTCTTCTCTTGGGGTTAAAGTAGACAAAATTTTGGTTGTTGCTTCACCTAAATTAGATTTAATTGCCTGTTCTAATGGAGCAAGTGCTTTTGTATCTTCAATAAAATCCCCTAAGCTACTATCTTCTTCATCACCAACTGGCTTTTCAAGTGAAACTGGCTCTTTAGAAATTTTTAATACTTTTCTAACTTTATCTAACGGCATTCTGAGTTTTTTAGCCAATTCCTCTGGTGTAGCTTCTCTACCAAACTCACTTAAAATCAATCTTTGAGTCCTAACAATTTTATTAATTGTTTCAATCATATGAACTGGAATTCTAATTGTTCTTGCTTGGTCAGCAATTGATCTTGTAATAGCTTGTCGTATCCACCAAGTTGCGTAAGTAGAGAATTTGTAACCTCTTCTATACTCAAATTTATCAACTGCTTTCATTAGTCCAATATTACCTTCTTGGATTAAATCTAAAAACTGCAAACCTCTATTCGTATATTTTTTAGCGATAGAGATTACCAATCTCAAATTTGCTTCGACCATTTCTTTTTTCGCAATTCTGGACTCTTTTTCTCCTTTTTGAACTCTACTGACCAACTTTTTAAAGTCAGTTACTGACATTCCTATTTTGTGACTAAATTCAATTAATCTTTCTCTTATTTCTTTAAATTGATCTTTATTTTTAGAAAAAAATTGTTTCCAAACAGGATTGGTATCTAAAAATTTTTTTAAATTCGGATTAATTTCATTTCCAATATAAAACTTTATAAATTCATTTCTAGGGATTTTGTGATCTATAGCTAATCTTAAAAGATTTCCCTCTAGCGAAATAATCTTTTTATTTTCTACATAATGCTTTTGTACTAATTCCTCCAAAACAGATGGAGATAATTGAAGAGATTTTATATTTTCTAGTATTTCTTGAACAATTTTCTGGTGACTTTTTTCCTTAGCAGACGAAAAACTTTTTGAAGTTAAAACACAATCTAGTTTTTCTTTTTGATATTTAATAAGTTTATTATAATCTTTAGTTAGTAGATTTACAGTTTTTAAAACTTTAGGTTTAATTTCTGTTTCCATAGCAGCAAGCGTAGGATTAAATTCTTCATCAGTCTCTTCTCCTGAACTATCCTCACTATCAGTTTCACCAGCATTTTTTTGTTTTGCACTTGGACCTGTTGACTCGTCCTCCATATAATTAGTGTCAATATCAATAATTTCTCTAACTAAAATTTCATCTTTTTGTAATTTTTCATTCCAGTCTGAAAATTGTTGTGCTGTAATTGGACTTTGTGAAAGTGCAATCAACATTACATCTTTTCCAGCTTCTATTCTTTTTGCTATAGCAATCTCTCCCTCTCTTGATAGTAGTTCAACTCCACCCATCTCTCTAAGATACATTCTGATAGGATCGTCACTTTTCTCCATCGTCTTGCCTTCTTCTTTAGAAGAGCCCTCTTTTTTTCTTAAAACTTTGAAGTCTGTTTTTTTTTCTACAAGAGAAATTTTTTCGTCTAAGATATGAATAAAAGCTTGAGCTAAATTATCATCAGAAAGATTTCTTTTTCCTAAGGATTTACTTAATTCCTCATAGGTAATGAAACCCCTGTGAGTTCCTCGACCCATTAATCTAGCAAATGATTTAGTAATTATTCTTTCCACAACAATTAAATTGAAGAGTCTTATATAATGTCAAATTTATAAAAATCCATTCTTTATTTGTAAGGATTAGTTGATATTTTGCTTTTTTTTCAACTCTTTTAGCTCGTTAAATGTCGCTTCACTCAAATCTTTAGAAAACTTCGATTCTAATTCCTGAATTCTATATTCTAAATCATAATTATTAAGATCTCGATTAATATCCTCTAATATTTCAATAACAGCATTTTCATTTTCTAGTTTATTTTTTAAAATATGTTTTATTGGAGCAAATTTATTTATTTTATCAATCAATTGTGTATCAATATCTAAATCACTTATTGAAATTTTTTGTTCAGATCTTAGCCTCAACATAATCTTTTCGAAAATTTGCTTGTTTACTTCAGTGAATAACTTAACATTTTCAATCAAATGAATGTTTTCCTGCATCAATTTTAGATTTGTCATAACAAGATAAATTAATGAAAATTCTTTTAACTCAACCCCAGTCAAAGATTGACTTTCAGTAAAATATCTTTTTGTAGACTCTAATGATCTAGTTTTTTTAACATAAAAGTTTTTTCTATTTTGACTAGTGTGTGGAGTAAGCTCAGAAATCTTCTCTAAGAAATACTCTAAAACGTATTTTTTTATATAATCATCTTTAATGGTATTTGCTATAGCTCTTAATTTCTTATCAAAAATTGCCAATGAAGACGGATTATTTTCAGTTTGCTTTTTATAATGGCTAAATATGAATTGATGTATAGAGATTTTACTTTGTTTAGTAAAATCAATGAAATAATTTTTTCCATTTTTATTTACAAAACTATCAGGGTCTTCTTTGTCTGGTAAAAATAAAAATGAAATTTGTTTTTCAGGTTTTAAATCTTTTATAGAGTTTTCTGCTGCTCTTAAAGCTGCTTTATAGCCACTTTCATCACCATCGAAACAAATAATTATATCATCAAAAAACTGATTTAAAGTTAAGATCTGTTTGTCTGTTAAAGAAGTGCCAAGATTAGCTACAGCATTTTCAATACCATTTTTGCTTAAGCCTACAACATCCATATAACCCTCAACTAAAAAAATGTTACTTAATTTATTAGATAACTTTCTTGCTAAATCTAAATTATATAAATTTGAACCTTTCTTAAAAAACATAGTTTCAGGAGAATTAATATATTTTGCTAAATAATCTAATTGCTCAATAATTCTTCCCCCTAACGCGATGGGTTGACCTGAAATATTATTAATTGGAAAAATTAATCTTCCCCTAAATCTTTCAATATATACTTTCTTTTTTTCATCTAAGTAAAACAAACCACTATCAACTAGTGTTTGTTCGCTAAATTGATCTTTTAATTTATCAAAAAAAGTTGGATTTTTTTCTATATAACCAATTTTAAATTTCTTTACTTCTTCTTTACCTAAAGATCTATTTTTTAAATAATCTCTTGCATTGGAACAGGCATCATTTTTTAATAACTCGTTATGATAATAATTAACATACTGACTATATATAGATAAGTATTCCTTCCACTTTTTTTCTCTTTCCTCATCTTGTTTAGAAAACATGTAGGGCTGCATCCCTGCAAGTTGAGCCAAATGTTTTACTGCTTCACCAAATTTAAGGTTTTGAGTTTTTATTACAAAATCAAAAATATTTCCATGTTCGGATGTTGCAAAACAATGATAAAACTCTTTTTCATCATTAACAGTAAATGAGGGAGTTTTTTCATTTTTAAATGGAGATAAGCCTACATACTCCTTACCTCTTTTTTTTAAAACAACTGATTTTGAAACGACTGTAGAAACTTTTAATCTTGTTTTAATTTCATCAAGATATTCTTTAGGATATTTCATCAGCTATTTAATAATTCTTTAATAAGAGGACCAGCTTTAGAAAAGTCAATTTCATCAGAATGCAATTTTTTTAGTTCACCCATTACTTTTCCCATATCTTTTACAGAACTTGCTCCAAGCTTGGCGATTGTGTCAGTGCATATTTTTTTGGTTTCTTCTTCACTTAGTTGTTTAGGTAAAAATCCTGTTAGAATATCATGCTCACTTTGCTCAACCTCTAAAAGATCTTTTCTGTTATTTTTTTTGTAAATATCAATCGATTCGGCTCTTTGTTTAACCATTTTTTTTAGAAGCTTTTTAATGTCCTCATCATCTGTTTCTTTTTTATTTGGACCTGATCTGTTTGCTATGTCTAGATCCTTTATAGAGGACAGAATTAACCTATAAGTTGATATTTTAGTTTTATCTTTGGCTTTCAAGGCATTTTTGTATTCAGTTTCAATTGTTTCTTTTAAAGGCATATTTTTAATTTACTGCAAAGAAAAAAATCTTCAAAAGAAAAATTGTTTTTTTACAATTTTATAATACATCTCTGTTGCGATAATAAATCAATTATTGTATTAACCTTTAACTTATGAGTTGTAATTGATCAAAAAAGTAAAAAAAACTCACTCAAAAAATTCTCAAATTAATACAGGTATTTTAGTTCTTGAAAATAAGAAAGTTTTTAAGGGTATTGGGATAGGTTACCAAGGAGAAGCAACTGGAGAGGTTTGTTTTAATACCTCATTAACAGGATACCAAGAAATAATATCAGACCCATCCTATGCGGGACAAATTATAAACTTTACATTTCCACATATTGGCAATGTTGGAACTAACAATGAAGATTTTGAGTCTGATAAAATTTGGACTAAAGGAGTCATTTTTAATTCCGAAATAACTTCACCATCAAATTATAGATCTTTTCAACATTTAAATGCTTGGCTTAAAAAAAATAAAATAGTTGGAATTACAGGACTAGATACTAGAAGCTTAACTAATTTTATAAGAGACAAAGGTGCTCCAAAAGGAACTATTGCTTACTCAAAAAAAGGAAAGTTTAATATTAGTAAACTTACAAACTTAACAATAAAATGGAGTGGATTAAAAAATTTGGATCTTGCAGAAAAAGTAACTACGCCAAAAAATTATATTTGGAAAGGACTTAAAACGTGGAAAAAGGAAATAGGTTATAAAAAAAATACTAAAAATTCTTTTCATGTAGTAGCTATAGATTATGGAATCAAAAAAAATATTCTAAGATATTTTTCTGACTTTAAATGCAAAGTCACTGTAGTTTCGTGTAAGACACCTGCTAAAAATATTTTATCTCTTAAACCTAATGGAATATTTTTATCAAATGGACCTGGGGATCCAGCTGCAACTGGAAAGTACGCAATTAAAATAATTAAAAGCCTAATTGAAAAAAAATTACCTTTATTTGGTATTTGTCTTGGTCATCAAATACTTGCACTAACATTAGGTGGTAAAACAAAGAAAATGAAACTGGGGCATAGAGGTGCAAACCACCCAGTTAAAAATTTAATTAATGACAATGTAGAAATTACTAGTCAAAATCATGGTTTTGAAGTTGTTAAAGAAAATTTACCAAAAAATATTGAGATCACTCATAAATCTTTATTCGATAACAGTATTGAGGGTATTAAATTAAAAAATAAACCAGTGTTTTCTGTTCAATACCATCCAGAGTCAAACCCTGGACCACAAGACAGCGTATATTTATTTCAAGAATTTATTAACAACATGAAAAAGAATGCCAAAAAGAAAAGATCTTAAAAAAATACTAGTTGTTGGTGCGGGGCCCATTATTATTGGTCAAGCTTGTGAATTTGATTATTCAGGAACCCAAGCATGTAAAGCATTAAGAGATGAGGGATATAAGGTTGTGTTAATTAATTCAAATCCAGCAACAATTATGACTGATCCAGATGTTGCTGATAAAACTTATATTGAGCCTATTACTTTAGAAGTTTTAGAAAAAATTCTAAAAAAAGAAAAACCAGATTCAATCCTACCCACAATGGGAGGTCAAACTGCTCTTAATCTAGCAATGGAAGCAGAAAAAAAAGGAATTTTAAAAAAATACAAAATAGAACTAATTGGAGCAAATTCTAAAGCTATTGCTAATGCAGAAGATAGAAAGAAATTCAGAAAAAATATGATTGATATTGGTTTAGATTTACCTAAATCTGAAATCGTTAATAACATAAACCAATCTTCTAAAGTTTTAAAAAAAATTGGGTTACCTGCAATTATTAGGCCTGCATTTACACTAGGAGGTTTAGGCGGAGGAATAGCTAAGAATAAAAAGGACTACTTAAAAATTATCAAAACTGGTTTGCACGAGTCCCCTGTTAGCCAAGTTCTAGTAGAGGAATGTTTAGAGGGTTGGAAAGAATTCGAAATGGAAGTCGTAAGAGATAAAAAAGATAACTGTATAATCATCTGCTCAATTGAAAATGTTGATCCAATGGGAATACATACCGGAGATTCTGTAACTGTTGCTCCAGCACTCACTTTAACCGATAAAGAATACCAGGTAATGAGAAATGCTTCTATTGCTTGTTTAAGAAAAATTGGAGTTGAAACAGGTGGTTCAAATGTTCAATTTGCTATAAATCCTAAAAATGGTCGTATGGTGGTGATTGAAATGAACCCAAGAGTATCTAGATCATCGGCTCTTGCATCAAAAGCAACTGGATTTCCAATCGCAAAAGTTGCAGCTAAACTTGCTGTTGGTTATACTTTGGATGAATTAAAAAATGAAATTACTAAAGTAACTCCAGCATCATTCGAGCCAAGTATAGACTATGTGGTAACTAAAATTCCAAGATTTACTTTTGAAAAATTTTCGACTTCCCCGGTAACTTTAGGTACATCAATGAAGTCTGTTGGAGAAGCAATGGCAATAGGTCGAAATTTCAAAGAATCGCTTCAGAAAGCTTTGGTCTCTCTCGAAACTGGTTTTTCAGGATTAGATAGAATTTTCGATTTAAATAAAAAACAAATTGAAAAAAAACTTAAAGAAAATATTCCTAATAAGTTACTATTAGTTGCTGAAGCAATTAGAAAGAAAATTAATTTAAAAAGAATATTTGTATTATCTAAAATTGATCCTTGGTTTTTAGAACAAATAAAAGAAATAATAGATAGTGAATTTAAAATCAAAAGCAAAGGATTACCAAAAAATTTTAATGAATTAAATAAAATAAAATCCATTGGTTTTTCTGATAAAAAATTAGCAGAATTAACAAATACTTCGGAAGATATAATAAGGCAAAAAAGAACTGCTCTTAAAATTTTACCTGTATTCAAGAAAGTTGATACCTGTGCGGCTGAATTTAAATCCTTTACACCCTATATGTACTCAACTTATCAAAGAAATTTTTCAATAAAGTCTGAGTGTGAAGCTGATCCATCAGCTAAGAAGAAAATTATAATATTGGGAGGAGGTCCAAATAGAATTGGACAAGGAATTGAATTTGATTATTGCTGTTGTCAGGCGAGTTTTTCTCTTAAAGATGCTGGTTTTGAAACTATAATGGTTAATTGTAATCCAGAAACAGTTTCGACTGATTATGATACCAGTGACAGATTATATTTTGAGCCCTTAAAAGAAGAGTATGTTTTTAACATAATTAAAAGAGAAAGGGAGAAAGGTAATTTAATTGGTATTATTGCACAATTCGGTGGTCAAACTCCAATTAAGTTAGCAAAATTTTTATATGAGAATAAACTTCCAATTTTAGGAACACAATATACTTCAATAGACTTAGCTGAAGATAGAGATAGATTTAGAAATCTTCTTAACAGATTAAAATTAAAACAAGCAGAAAGTGGAATTGCAAAAACTTATAAACAAGCAATCCAAATAGCAGAAAAGATTGGTTTGCCGTTAATGGTAAGACCTTCATATGTGTTAGGTGGAAGAGCTATGGAAATTGTTCATGAAAAAAGTCAACTTAAAAACTTTGTTCAAGAAGCATTTAAAGCTGCAGAAGATAACCCAATTTTAATAGACAAATTTATTGATCATGCAATGGAGGTAGATGTTGATGCAATATCTGACGGGACACAAGTACATGTTGCTGGTATTATGCAGCATATAGAGGAAGCTGGAATTCATTCGGGAGACTCGGCTTGCAGCTTACCTCCTGTATCAATTAAGCCTTTCTTAATTAAAGAAATTGAAAATCAAACTAAAAAATTAGCTTTAGCATTAAAGGTTAAAGGTTTCATGAATATTCAGTTTGCTATCAAAAAAGATGAAATTTATGTTATCGAAGTAAACCCGAGGGCAAGTAGAACGGTTCCATTTGTTTCAAAAGCAAAAGGTCTACCTTTTGCAAAAATTGCTTCAAGAGTAATGGCTGGAGAAAAATTATCTAAGTTTAATTTAAAAGATAAATCTAATGGTATGTTTGCTGTTAAAGAGGCAGTGTTTCCATTTAATAAATTTCCTAACAGTGATTTACTTTTGGGTCCTGAAATGAAATCAACTGGGGAAGTTATGGGATTTGACAAAAACTTTGGAATGGCGTTTGCTAAAAGTCAAATAGCTTCAGCTAACTCTTTACCTAAGCAAGGTCTTGCTTTTATTTCTTTAAAAAATTCTCATAAAGACGAGGGAATTGGTTTAGCAAAAGAATTAATAAAACTTAAATTTTCTCTGTGTGCTACAAAGGGAACTGCAGAGTATATCAGAAAACACGGTATGAGATGTAAAATTATAAATAAGGTCAGTAGTGGCTCACCTCACATAGTTGATGTTTTAGACTCTAAGAAAATTGCATTGGTAATAAACACTGGAGGTGGAAATAGTGAACACAGATTAAATGATGCAATAGCTCTTAGAAGAGGAACGCTTAAAAACAAAGTTCCATATTGTACTAATATGTCAACTGCACTTGCATGTTTAGAGGCTATTAAATCTCTTAAAACTAAAAAATTAGAAGTCAATTCTCTACAGGATATTTAAGTACTTACTTTCCAATCAGTTTTGAAAGTCACATAATTTACTTGGATACATCTTCTTTCTTTAACTATTTTCTTCTTTTCCATCCCATGCCAAGTATTTGGTCCACTAGTAAACAAATATCCATAATTATGCTTATAAGGAACTGTTTTAACTTTTTCTAATTTCTCGTTATAAAAATCTGTTCCTAAATCTTCAGATTCATTTGTATTATTTACAAAAATTAAACCAGACATTAGTTTTTCTTTAATGTCACAATGAGGCTTCAACCAAAAACCTTCTCGATCACAGATAACTTCCAACCGAACATATGAATTTGATAAATCTTTATTTATCATTTTTGAAATATTTTCATAAACCTCTTTTGATTGTAGTTCATTAATAAATTTTACTAAATGAGGAAATTGTGAAGCATTATCTTTTGTTATAAAACATCTAAATTTAATTGCCTTACCTCCAGAAGAATCTCCTTCTCTAAATTCTGCAGCACCTCCATCAATCGCTCTTGTTCCATCATAATTTAGATTATGTTTACTTACATCTGGAATATCAGCTTTGACAATTTCTTCTATTGCAGCATCAGTAAGTGCATCGTAATACTCATAATGTTCAAATGGAAACTCATGTTTTTTGGATTGCTTTTGAATTGAATTGATAAAAGACATTAAGAATTAATTTTTTGTTTAATTATTTTTGCTACTCTATTAGTTTCATCTAGTTTTTGATAGTTCCAATTTTCCTCTTCCTCACCTAAATTTCTAATTATATTTAATTCTCTAAATAATTTTCTAAATTTTTGAAATCTTTTATCATTTTTTCTAGGTAAAATATTTGCTACATAAATAGGTTTTCCAGTTAAAGCTGCCTCTGAAATCATTGAGCTTGAGTCACAAGTTACCACTATACTTTGAGATATTGATAAAGCAGATAAATAAGCTTTTTTATCAATATTATCAATAATTGTATGATTTTCCCCAAAATATTCTTTAGCATAAATGATTGAATTTTTTGGTGTTCTCATAGATGGAATGACAACAAGCTGAAAATCATTTTTTTTTAAGAAGTTATTTAAAAGAAAGAAAATATTTTTGATATTTTTTAAAGAATAGTCATAGTGCTTAGTTGGACCACCCAAAATTAAAGTACAAATTTTTCTTTGATCTTTTTTAATAAATGAATCTAAATAACTTTTATTCTTTATTATTTCATCATTTGTAAGATAGTGAATCGCACCTTTCGTATTAATTACATTTAGACCTTTTATGGAGTCATGTTCAGGAGCAACTATAAAATCAAAATTATTGAAATTTACTTTTGGATCTTGAATATGAATACTAATTACTTTTTTTTTTAAACTATTTTTAAGATGAATTGAGGGAATTACACTTTTGCGTCCACAAGAAATAATCATATCAAAATCAGATAGATTTACTTTTTTATAAACTATTTGTGAAATTGGAGTGAGTTTTGGAGGAATCATTTTCCAAAAATTATTTAGTTCAACTGTGTGGTGTGTAAAATCTATGTCTAAAGCTTTTGCTAAACCCTCTACTTGGCTGATCATGCCATGCATGCCTTGAGTTAATAATATACCTTTTAATTTGTTCATTAATTACTATATAGCTTTCATATGAGTCAAAATCCAACTAAACACACAAAAGTGTTAATAATTGGATCCGGTCCAGCTGGTTACACAGCTGCAGTTTATGCAGCTCGTGCAATGTTAAACCCAATTTTGGTTTATGGATCTGAACCTGGAGGTCAATTAACAACAACTACTGATGTTGAAAATTACCCTGGGTTTGCTGATGTTATTCAAGGACCTTGGTTAATGGATCAAATGAAAGAGCAAGCAAAAGCAGTTGGTACTGAGATGATAGAGGATCATATTGGATCGGTAAATTTAAAATCGACTCCATTTGAAGCAGTTGGTGATAGTGGTCAAAAATTTACTGCAGACAGTATTATTATTTCAACTGGTGCCCAAGCAAGATGGTTAAACATAAAATCAGAGCAAGAATTTAGAGGTTTTGGAGTGTCCGCATGTGCTACATGTGATGGATTTTTCTTTAAAGAAAAAGAAGTAGCAGTTGTTGGTGGTGGTAATGCTGCTGTAGAGGAAGCAATGTTTCTTACGAAGTTTGCTTCGAAGGTCAAATTAATTCATAGACGTGATAGTCTGAGAGCAGAAAAAATGCTTCAAAAAAAATTAATGGAAAACAAAAAAATTGAAATTATTTGGGATACTGTAATTGAAGACGTGATAGGTGATAAAGAACCTAAAAATGTCAAAGGTATAAAAGTAAAAAATGTAAAAACAAATAAAATTGAAGAAATCAAAGTTGATGGTTTATTTGTTGCAATTGGTCATGATCCAGCAACTTCATTATTTAAAGATCAATTGAAAATGGATAATGAAGGATATTTAATTACCAAACCAGACTCTACTGAAACTAATATTCCCGGAGTTTATGCTGCAGGAGATGTAAAGGACAAAACATTTAGACAAGCTGTAACCGCTGCAGGTATGGGATGTATGGCTGCACTTGAGGCTGAAAAGCATCTTTCGCATAAGTAAAGTGAAAAATAATTTACATGTTTTTTTAGGAGCAACTGTAGCTGATGCTGCAGCTAGACCATTACATTGGGTCTATAATCAGAAAAAACTGCTAACTTATATTAAGGGAAAACAAGACTTTACCTTCTTAAAAAAAAATAAAAGTCCTTTTTACAACATTAAAACTGGTAAAGTTTCTGGTTATAATGAAGTTGGTCAAGTGATGTTCAAAACTTTAGTTGAAGGTCATCGAGATATAGAAGAAAAATTTAAAAAAAATATTACAAAAAATTTTGGTCCAGGAAGTATTTATTGGAAAAATTTAAATTTAAGAGCAAAATACAGAAAAGTTAAAGACTGGCGAGGAATAATAAAAGGACCTTGGATCCATCAGAATATCATTGAAACTGTAAGAAATATTAAGTCTAAAAAAAAATTAACTGGAGGTAAAAAGGTAAACGAGTCTGATGGTTATTGTGCTGCTCTTCCATATTTTTTGTATGGCTATAATATAAAAGATGTAAAAAAGATTATCTCTACAGTAACTATTTCAAAAATAAGTCTCAAATATGCTTTAGCAAAATTTTATCTAATAGATTTAGCATTAAAAGGTAGCAAAGATCCTATAAATGAATTCATTAAAATATTTAAAAAAAATTCATATTTTAAAAGTGTTGTTGAAGATATTAAAAAAGTTAAAAGATTAAAATCAAAACCTCACCCTCTCATGGTTAAAAAATTGGGTATGGCTTGTAGCTATCCAGGAACATTTAATAGCTCAATTCATTCAATTATTAATTCCACAAATTATAAAGGGGCTATTTTAAAAACTATTAAAGCTGGTGGCTGTAACTGTTCTAGAGTTAATTTTGTTGGAGCTTATTTTGCAGCTTTAAAAGGAGTAGACACTATCCCAAAATCTTGGATAAGAAAAACTGATTTAGCTAAAAAAATATTAGACCAAAAATAAAATTGTTTATTTTAAACTTTCACAAAAAGATTTAATTCTATCCATAGCTTTTTTTAAGTTCTTCATTGAAGTTGCATAAGAAATTCTAAAATATCCATTTAAGCCAAATGCTGATCCCTGAACAACTGCAACATTAGATTTTTCAAGCAACTTTTGAACAAAATCAGTATCAGTTTTTAATTTTGTTTTTTTATTTAATAGACCTTTGCAGCTTGGAAAAACATAAAATGCTCCATTTGGTTTTAGGCAACTAATTCCTTTGATATTATTTAAACTTTTAACTACAAAATCTCTTCTTTGTTTGAATGCGTAAGACCTTTTTTTAATAAAATCCTGTTTTCCATTCAATGCTTCAACAGCAGCTGCTTGACTTATAGAAGAGGGGTTTGAGGTGGATTGTGATTGAATTTTACCAATCGCTTTAATTATATCTTTTGGACCTGCTGCATACCCTATTCTCCACCCTGTCATTGCATAAGATTTACTAACACCATTCATTGTTAGTGTTCTATTTTTAAGTTTTGAAAGTTGAGCTATTGTGAAAAAATTAAAATTATCATATCTAACATGCTCATAAATATCATCACTTAAGATATAGACTTTTTTATTTCTAATTAGAACCTTTGCTAAATCTTGAATTTCTTTTTTAGTATATCCTGCTCCCGTCGGATTGGATGGTGAGTTAAGGATTAACCATTTTGTTTTTTTTGAAATTGCTTTTTTAAGTTTTTTTGCTGTAAGTTTAAAACCTTCTTGTTCAGTGCATTTTACTATTTTTGGTTTTCCTCCAGCTAAAAGAACCATGTCTGGATACGAAACCCAAAATGGTGCTGGAATAATAACTTCATCACCTTTATTTAAAGTTGCCATAAAAGCATTGTAGAGAACTTGTTTTCCTCCAGTTCCAACTGTTATTTGATCAGTTGAATAACTAAGATTATTTTCTCTTTTGAATTTTCCAACAACAGCTTTTTTTAATGCTGGAGTTCCATCCACTGCAGTGTATTTAGTATCTCCTTTTTTAATAGCTTTAATAGCTGCATTTTTAATATTATTTGGAGTGTCGAAATCTGGTTCACCTGCGCCAAGCCCAATTACGTCTTTTCCTGCTGCTCTTAATTCTCTAGCCTTTTGAGTTACTGCGATAGTTGGGGATGGTTTAATTCTCTTTAAACTGTCTGATATTATGCTCATTGAAATATAATTTAATTCTACTACTTTCTTAATATATGGAAAATACTTATCAAGATTTAATTACAGATATTCAGAGTAAAAATCCAAAAATCAGTGGAAAACTTGAAGGTGGAAAAAAATTCAAAATTAAATCAGATTTTAAACCAGCAGGAGATCAGCCAGAAGCTATCAAAAAATTAGTAAATGGAGCTAATAAAGAGTCATTTAATCAAGTTTTACTTGGAGTTACAGGTTCTGGAAAAACATTTACAATGGCAAAAGTTATTGAGGCCACAAATAGACCAGCTTTAATTTTAGCCCCAAATAAAACTCTTGCTGCCCAACTTTATGGAGAGATGAAAACTTTTTTTCCAGATAACGCGGTGGAATACTTTGTTTCTTATTATGATTATTACACTCCCGAAGCATACGTGCCTAGATCAGATACATATATTGAAAAAGAAGCATCTATTAACGAACAAATAGATCGAATGAGACATTCAGCAACAAGATCCCTTCTTGAAAGAGATGATGTCTTAATAGTTGCGAGTGTGTCGTGTATATATGGTTTAGGCTCAGTTGAAGCATATAGTAAAATGACTTTAACTCTTCAAAAAAATTACGAATACAACAGAGAACAAATAATCAAATCTTTGGTAGCACTTCAATATAAGCGTAATGATCAAAATTTTTATAGAGGTACCTTCAGAGCTAGAGGTGAATATTTGGAAATTTTTCCTTCCCACCTGGAGGATAGAGCTTGGAGATTAAGTTTATTTGGAGATAAACTTGAAAAAATTGAGGAATTTGATCCTTTAACTGGAGACCAGGTTAGAGAATTAAATTTAGTAAAAGTTTATGCAAATAGCCATTACATCACTCCTAAACCAACTATTGAACAGGCAGTCATAAATATAAAAAAGGAGTTAGAAATTACGTTAAAAAAACATAAGGCTGAAAATAAATTACTTGAAGCACAAAGATTAGAAGAGAGAACTAAATTTGACCTTGAAATGATAGAAGCAACAGGATCTTGTGCAGGAATAGAAAATTATTCAAGATTTTTATCTGGAAGAAAACCAGGCGAACCACCCCCCACTCTTTTCGAATACTTTCCAGACAACACCTTAATTTTTGTTGACGAATGCCATGTCACAGTCCCACAGCTAAACGGAATGTACAAAGGTGATAGATCAAGAAAGAGTACTTTAGCAGAATACGGATTTAGACTGCCATCATGTATGGATAATAGACCATTAAAATTTGAAGAATGGGATTTAATGAGAACTCAAACAGTATTTGTTTCAGCTACACCTGGTCCATGGGAATTAGAACAAACCAAAGGGAAATATATTGATCAAGTAATTAGACCCACTGGATTAATTGATCCACCAGTTGAAATAAGACCTGCAAAAAATCAAGTGGACGATCTAATGCATGAGTGTAAAAAAGTAATTGAAAATAATCACAGAGTTTTAGTAACAACGCTAACTAAAAAAATGGCTGAAGATTTAACTGAATATCTTCATGAGAATGGGGTCAAAGTAAGATATCTTCATTCAGACATAGATACTCTTGAAAGAATTGAAATTATGAGAGACTTAAGAATGGGCGTTTTTGATGTCCTTGTTGGAATAAATTTATTAAGAGAGGGTTTAGATATACCTGAATGTGCTTTAGTGGGAATCTTAGATGCAGATAAAGAAGGTTTCTTAAGATCCGAGACTTCTTTAATTCAAACAATTGGTAGAGCAGCAAGAAATGTTGAAGGAAAGGTAATTTTGTATGCAGATAAAGAAACTAAAAGTATAAAGAAAGCAATTCAAGAAACAGATAGAAGAAGAAAAATTCAATTAGATTACAATAAAAAATATAAAATAGATGCTAAATCAGTCAAAAAAGAAATCAGTGATATTTTAGAGAGCGTTTATGAAAAAGATTACGTTAAAATTAATGAAGGTTCAAATGTTGGTGGAAATTTAAAAAAACATCTTAAAGCTCTAGATAAAAAGATGAAGGAAGCCGCCTCTAATCTTGAGTTTGAAGAAGCTGCAAAAATTAGAGATGAAATTAGAAAATTAGAAAGCTCAGAATTAGAAATTACATTGAACCCTAAAATCAGACAGTATGATGTAAAAAATAAGCTTTACCCAAAGGGTAGATCGACAATGGGAATGCCAGGAACTAAGGTTACTAAAAAAAAGGATAAAAAATGGAAGCACAGAGGATAATAATCACTGGTGGAGCAACTAGAATAGGGGCTGCTATAGCTGAAAAATTATCAGGACCAAATAAACAGATTATAATTCATTATAATAAATCAAAAGCAAAAGCTGAAAATTTAAAAAAGAAACTTCAAAATTATGGGTCTAAAATTTATTTAGTAAAAGGAAATCTTTGTAAAGAAAAAGATGTTATGAAAATTTTAAAGTTTGCTAAATCAAAACTAAAATATTTTGATTGTCTAATTAACAATGCATCTATATTTGAAAATGATAAAATAGAAAATTTTAGCTCAAAAAGTTGGGAGAACCATATTTCAACAAATCTTAAAGCTCCTGCCATTTTATCAAAAGAATTCGCAAAGAATATAAGAGGTAAAAATAATAATATAATTAACATAATTGATCAGAGAGTTTTTAAACTAACTCCTTTCTTTTTTTCATACACGATAAGTAAAACCGGACTTTATACTCTTACAAAAACTAGTGCTATGAGCCTCTCACCAAATATAAGAGTTAATGGCATAGCGCCAGGACCCACAATCAAAAATAAGAGACAATCTGAAAAACATTTTAAAAAACAATATTTAGCAACACCTCTCAAAAAACAAGTTGATGTAAAAGAGATTTGTGATGCAGTTGACTTTTTTATTAAGAACAGCTCTATTACGGGTCAAATTTTAGCAATCGATAGTGGACAAAGTCTAAACTGGCAAACACCAGATATAATGGGGGGGAAAGAATGAAAAAAATTTTAATGGTTGTAATTTTTAGCTTGATATCATGTGGCAATGTCTTTGCGAATGGAAAAATTTTAAAAAGTGGCTTTATCACTAAATCCGCCTCAGTAAATGAGGGCATGAATATTGAAGACCCAAAAAATAAAATTATAATCATTTATAATCATGGACAAAATAAAAATGATAAAGCAATAAAGAATGAATGCATTTGGGTTAGTCAAATAAGAAATCAAGCTTCACTGGTAGATATGGAAATTAATAACAAAAAAATTATGGTTTATAACTTTTGTACTAACGATTTAGCTGGAGACATGTCACCGAAAAAATACTGGAAGTTTAAAGAACTTTATGAAGGTATACATAAATTAGATAAAAGAATTAAAAAAAATTTAGAATTAGTGGATAAATTTGTAAAAATAGGTGTGCCTAGAAAACAGATTATTATATCAGGCCACTCTTGTGGAGGTCTATTAACTTTAATGTTATTGGCCGCTCATCCTGAAAAAGTGGGTGGAGGCATATCATATATGCAAGCTTGTTATGGCAAACTCTCTTCAAAATATAAGGTGAAAAAAGTTGGTTCTGAGGAGGCACTAGCAAAATTTGCAAAAAAATATCCAGGGGGTGCTGAGCTAAGACAAAGTCAGATTGATAACATAAAAAAATTAAACAATATACCTGTTCTTGCTTTTACACATCCAAAAGATAAATATGAGGGTCTGTTATCTGATTGGTTAGAAGAAGTTCCGGGTGTTAAAAGAATTGTTATTTCAGAGGATTTTAAAATAAATGGAAAAAACTGTGTCATGAAAGGAAATGACTGGGAAGAAAAAGTTTCAGAAAGAAAAAATGGTGGTCATGAAATGAATCAGGGACTTTGTTTTCAGTATTATAATCCTGTAATTCTAGATTATATTGCCTCAAGAATTAAATAATATGAAAAAAAATAATCTTAAAATTATTAAAATAGATAAGAATAAAGCTCTATTTAACTATGAGAAAAAAATTCTTATCAATGAATTAATTTTAGATTTAAAACTTGGATATTACGATTTTGAAAAAGAAAAATCCCAAAAAGTTAAATTTAGTCTTGAAATTGATTATGAGGATAAAAAACCTACTAATGATAAAGATATTAAGTCTATAGTAAACTATGGAACAGTTGTTAAATTAATAACAAAACTAGTTAAAAAGAAACACTACAATTTTTTAGAGTCCCTTGCAGAGGCAGTTTTTAATGAATTATTTAAAGACAAAAGAATTGGTAAAATAATGTTAAAAATTGAAAAATTAGAGATTTTAAAAGACTGTTCATCAGTTGGTATTCAAATTACCAAAAAAAGAAGTCATGATAAGTTCTGAAATAGGAAAAGAAGTAATTAAAAAAGAGCTCACACTTATTCCTAAACTCCCAGGAGTATATAGAATGCTAAATGATAAAGGAGATATTCTTTATGTTGGTAAAGCAAAAAATTTACCAAATAGGCTCAAAAGTTATATAGCAGAAAAAAATCATATTATTAGGACTGAGAGAATGCTATCACAAACTAGGAAACTAGAAATAACGACTACTTCAAACGAGAGTGAGGCTCTGCTTCTTGAGGCAAATTTAATTAAAAAACATAAGCCTAAATTCAATATTTTATTACGAGATGATAAATCTTTTCCGTTTATTTTTATTAGTAATAAAGAAAAATGGCCACAGATAAAAAGACATCGTGGAAAAAAAACAAATGAGGGTTTTTATTTTGGGCCTTTTGCATCTGCAGGTTCAGCTAATTGGACAATAAAAATGATACAAAAAATTTTTCACTTAAGAGTTTGCGATGATACAGTTTTTAAAAATAGAGAACGCCCATGTATTTTATACCAAATTAAAAGATGTTCGGGACCTTGTGTTGGTTATATAGAAAAAGAGGAGTATAAAAAAACAGTGGAAGATGCAATAGAATTTGTATCTGGTAAATCTAGAAAAATTCAAAAAAGTCTTTCAGACCAAATGGAAAAAGCTAGTGAGGATTTGGACTTCGAAAAAGCAACAATTTTAAGAGACAGGATAAAATCTTTAAATATTATTCAATCTTCACAAAGAATTAATGAAGCTAACCTAATCGAAGCTGATGTAATTGCAGGGTATAAAGAATCTGGCAAAACTTGTATTCAAGTTTTTTTTTATAGATCAAAACAAAATTGGGGCAATCAAGCTTTTTTTCCTAAACACGATCCAGATGAAAAATTAAGCAATATAATTAACTCTTTTATTTCACAATTTTATGAAAATAAAAGTGTACCATCTTCAATAATTCTATCAGAAGAGATTAAAGAAAAGATTTTAATAGAAAAAACTCTCTCACAAAAAGAAGGTAAACAAATTAATATTTCTATTGCAAAGAAAGGTTCAAAATTGAAAGTAATTAATCAAGCGATTAAGAATGCAAAAGATAGCCTTAATAGAAAACTTTATGAAACTCAGAATAATAGAGAATTATTTGATGAAGTTGCAAGCAAATTTAATCTAGAAACAAACATAAATCTAATTGAAGTTTATGATAATAGTCATATTCAGGGTACTAACAGTGTAGGTGCTTTGATAGCTTATGGAGATGAAGGATTTATAAAAAAAAGATACAGAAAATTTAATATTAAAAATAAAAAAAATGAGCAAGATGATTATGGAATGATGCGAGAAGTATTAAATAGAAGATTTAAAAGAGCAGTTCAAGAAAAAGATAATTATTTATCTTTTCCAGACTTAGTCATGGTGGATGGTGGTAAAGGACAATATTCTGTAGCAAGAGAAGCTTTAAATGAATTAGGACTTCACGACATCCCTATTGTTGCTATAGCCAAAGGTAAATTCAGAAATAGTGGAAATGAAACTTTTTTTCATAATGGCAAAGAATTTAAATTTACAAAAAATGATCCTACACTGTTCTTTCTTCAAAGAATTCGCGACGAATCTCACCGTTTTGCAATTAGTGCTCATAGAGCAAAAAGGAAAAAAGGAATAAGTAAATCTTTACTTGATCAAATAGATGGGATTGGTTCTATTAGGAAAAGGGCACTTTTAAATCATTTTGGGTCTGCCAGAGCAGTGGAATCTGCAAGTCTTGATGAAATAAAATCTGTTGAAGGTGTTGAGGTAAAGGTTGCAAAAAAGATATATAACTTTTTTCATGAATAAGAATTTGTATGCTTAGAAAAATACCAAATATATTAACTATAGGCCGGATACTAATAGTTCCATTTTTTGTATTAGCATTTTATTTGCCAGGTTTTTACGGAGATTTGACTGCATTAATTCTGTTTATTGTTGCTTCATTTACTGATTTTCTAGATGGAATGTTGGCAAGATTACTTGGACAAGAGTCAAAGCTAGGTGAATTGTTAGATCCGATTGCAGACAAGATTATTGTAGCAACTGCTTTAATTCTTTTAGTAATGGATGGAACAATACGTCATTATGAAGTCATAGCAGCAATAATAATTTTAACACGTGAAATTTTAATATCTGGTTTAAGAGAGTTTTTAGCAAGAGGAAAAATTAAACTACCTGTTTCAAGTCTTGCAAAATTAAAAACAGTTTTACAAATGGTTTCAATTGCACTTTTACTTTCTGGAGAAACTGGAAATAAAATTATTAATTTTCAAGATTATAATGCACAAACAATTGGCATAATTCTTTTGTGGCTTTCAGCAGCTTTAACTCTTTTTACTGGATACGACTATATGCGTAAAGGAATAGACCATGCAATATCAGAAGACAATAAAGATTAGGCAGCCGTTTTTTTCTTTTTAACAACAGATTGATAACTCTCATTTAAATCTATTATCAAATCACAAACTTTAAATTGATTTTCAGCTATACATGACACAGGTGTTACTTCTGCAGCAGTTCCTGTTAAAAAACACCCAACAAAATTTTTAAGCTCTTCAGGTTTAATTTTTCTTTCATGAACTTTAATATTTTTTGATTTTGCAATTTCAATTACAGTTCTTCTAGTAATACCATCTAAAAATGAGTCTGGAATTGGTGTATGTAGTTCTCCATTTTTGTCCTTAAAAAAAACATTTGCACCAGTTGCTTCTGCAACATTTTCTTCGTGATCTAACATTAGCGAATCTGTAAAACCTTGTTTTTCAGCTTCATGTTTAGAGAGAGTGCAAATCATATAAAGACCAGATGCTTTAGTATCCCAAGGAATTGTATTGGGGGCTGGTCTTCTCCAGCTAGATATATTTAATTTTATTCCTTCAATTTTAAGTTTAGGATCAAAATAAGATCCCCATTCCCAAGTTGCTATAGCTACATGAATTTTGGTTTGTTGTGCAGAGATAGCCATCATTTCACTTCCTCTCCAAGCTACAGGCCTCACATAGCCATTTTCTACTTTTTGAGTTGTGATTATTTTTTTTGATGCCATATTAATTTGATTTTCACTATACGGAATTTCAAATCCCATTCTTTTTGCAGAGTAAAATAGTCTTGAAGTATGTTCTTCTAGTTTAAAAATAGATCCATCATAGACTCGCTCACCTTCAAAAACACAGCTAGCATAATGTAATCCATGGCTCAAAACATGCACTTTAACATCTGACCAATCAACCAATTCGCCATTGTACCATATTTTGCCGGATCTTTTATCGTAAGGTATCATTTTATGAAATTTAAAAATTCTTACTGAAAAATATCTTTGTATCTATAATATGTCAATATAACTTACCAATAATGAAACAACTTTTATATCTAAAAGATGATCAATTAAAAGAGCTAATCGAAAAGCTATTTATAAGTTACAGAGAAACTTTCTCAGACTCTAAAAAAATTCTAAATAAATACAAAATTGGTTTAGCTCACCAAAAAGTAATACATTTGCTGTCTATGTACAAGGGTATTTCTATCTCTGAATTACTTAGGAGGCTAAAAGTAACCAAACAAAGTCTAAACAGAGTTCTTAAAGATTTAATTAAATTAGAAATTATTTTTTTTAAAAAGGATGATCAAGATACAAGAATAAAGCATATATTTTTAAATGAAAAAGGTGAGAGAGTATTTACTGAAATTTTTGAAGTACAAAAAAAAAGGATACATGGTGCACTTTTGAATTCAAGTTCTGAAGAAGTGATTAATTTTGATAAAGTGTTAAAAAAAATAATTAATGGATAATTTTATAGCACATATATTAGTTGTTGATGATGATGATGGTATTAGATCTTTAGTTAAAAAGTATTTAAATGAAAATGATTATCTTGTTACGACTGCTAATAGCGCCGAGGATGCAAATGAAAAGATAAACATTATAAAATTCGATTTGATAATATTAGATATCATGATGCCAGGAAAAAATGGACTTGAGTTCATTCAAGAAAATCAACAAAAACTAAAAACACCTATCATATTATTGACTGCTAAAGGTCAGGCTAATGAGAGAATAGAAGGTTTAGAAGTTGGTGCAGATGATTATCTCCCAAAACCTTTTGAACCAAAAGAGCTTATTTTAAGAATTCAAAATATTATTTCAAAAACCAAAATAAAAGACCCAAAAAGGGTCATTGAATTTGAAAATATTAAAATTGATTTAAATAAACAATTAATTTTTAAAAAAAATAATGAATTTAAAATTAATAATACAGAAAAAAAAATTTTAGAAAATATGATTAATAACCCTGGAAAAACATTTTCAAGAGATGATATTGGATCTTTAATTGATTTAGATAAAGAGAGATCTATTGATGTAATTATCACGAGATTAAGAAAAAAAATAGAAATTGATCCAAAAAATCCGAAATTTCTACAAACTATTAGAGGAGCTGGATATGTTTTATGGATTGAGTAATTTTTTTAAGAATATTCTTCCAAAAAAATTATTTTACCGTGCTTTATTAATTGTTGCTGTCCCAGTCATAGTTTTACAACTAGTCATCACTATTGTTTTTTTTGATAGCCTTTGGATTAAGACAAACAAAGGAATGACTAGAGCTCTAATTAATGAAGTTAAAACATTCATAGAAGTTTATAAAGATGAAATTTATAATAAAGATGAAATAACAAATCTTTTTTCAATCTATCAAGATCTTAACATAGAATATATTGATAATGAAAAATTTGATTATGAATATGATGAAAGATGGTTTAGCCCAATAGATCGAACTCTGAGAAGAGAGCTTAAATCAAGATTTCAATCAGAAAAATTTTGGTTTGATACAACAGGGTACAAAGAATTAATAGACTTAAGAATTGAATATAAATCTGGATACTTTAAATTTTTAATTCCTAAAGATAGAATCACAAGTTCATCTGCTAGAATTTTTGCATTATGGATAACTGTCCCAGCAATTATAATGATTTTTATTTCTTTAATCTTTTTAAAAAACCAAACAAGACCTATCACAAATCTTGCTAAAGCTGCTGCAAAGTTTGGTAGGGGTGAAGAAGTAGAAGAGTTCAAACCATCAGGTGCATCAGAAATACGACAGGCAGGCTATGAATTTGATAGAATGAGAAAAAGAATAAAAAGACACCTTAATCAACGCTCCGAGATGTTATCTGGAATTAGCCATGATTTAAGAACACCTTTAACAAGAATGAAACTACAAATTGCCTTTATCAAAGATAAACAATTAGCAATTAAAATGTCTGAAGATATCAACGAAATGGAAAAAATGTTGAATGAATATCTACAATTCACAAGTTCATCTAATATTGAGAAAAATGAACAGTTTAATCTAAGTGAATTAATTAATGAAATTGTGGAAAAATATGATAATGAAAATATCTCAACAGATATAATTCCTCGACTTTATATTAACGGAAGAAAGAATTTAATAAGAAGATGTATCAATAATTTATTAGATAATGCAATCAAATATGCTAATAAGGTTCAGGTTGAAATCAACAAAAATAATAATAATTCATTTATCAAAATTGAAGATGATGGTCCTGGAATACCAGAAAGTGAATATGAGAATGTCTTTAAGCCTTTTTACAAAATTGATAAAAGCAGAGCAGATACAAAAGCAAGTGTAGGATTGGGACTATCAATAGCTTCAGATATAGTAAGATCACATGGAGGCAATATTAAATTAGATAAATCTTCGATGAATGGTTTATCAGTTAAGATTTTCTTACCTTTTTAGACTTATTTTTTTTTAAACTTTTAAATTGACTGGTTTTTTTTTCTAAATTTTCTACTCTTTTCTTCAAAATTTCAAATTCATCCTTACTTGTAAGTCTCATTCTAAAAACAATTTCATCTCTCTTTGATTTTAAAATATTCATTAATTCATTTGCCAGATCTTTAGATGATACTAAACCCTGTTCAAATAATTTAGCCAATTTATCAATAACAAATTTTGAATTTTTCATATATATTTATATTAACCTATTATATTAATAGCTTACAATTATAATTCAAAATGTTAATTAATAATTTTGACCCAGTTGCAGTCCAAATTTTCTCCATCGATATCAAATGGTATTCTTTAGCTTATATTGTTGGAATATTACTGGGTTGGATTTTAAGTAAAAAAATTTTTATTTCTGATCATTACATTAAAGAAAAATTTGATGATTTTATTACATATATAATATTAGGTATAATTATTGGCGGTCGTTTAGGGTATGTATTCTTTTATAATTTTGGTTATTACTCGGATAACTTATTAGACATTATTAAAATTTGGCAAGGTGGGATGTCATTTCATGGAGGTCTTATAGGAGTTATATTTGCAAGCTTTTTATTTGCCAAAAAAAATAATCAAAATATTTTTAGTTATTTAGATATTGTTTCTATTGTAGCTCCGATTGGCATTTTTTTTGGAAGAATTGCAAATTTTATTAACTCTGAATTATACGGGATAGAAACAAATCTTCCGTGGGCTGTAAAATTTATCCGGATAGATGATTTATACCGACATCCATCTCAACTGTATGAGGCATTATTTGAAGGATTAATTTTATTAGTTATTTTATTATATTTTAGAAAAAAAGGTTTTATGAAAATCCCAGGCTTAATCTCTGGGTTATTTCTTATTTTTTACTCAATATTTAGATTCGCAGTTGAATTTTTTAGAGTTCCAGATGAACAGTTGGGGTACTTATTTTTTAATTTAACGATGGGACAGTTAATAAGCATTGTATTCTTATTAATTGGTACTTATTTAGTAATAAATAAATATGAAACTAAAAAAGAACAATAGTCTTTCTTTAGATAAATTTATAAATTTTTCTCTTTACGATAAAAAATCTGGTTATTATATGAAAAAAAATCCTTTTGGACAGGAAAGTGATTTTATAACTGCACCTAATATTTCAAGACTATTTTCTGAAATGATTGCAATATGGATTATAAGTTTTTGGCAAAGCTTAGGGTCTCCAAAAAAGTTTAATTTAGTTGAACTTGGAGCAGGTAATGGGGAAATGATGAAAATAATTATTGAAAGTTTTCAAAATTTTCCATTTTTTTTAAAATCTTGTAATTTTATGATTCATGAAAAAAGTCCTACTTTAATTAATATTCAAAAAAAAAAACTGATTAAAAATAAAATTAAATGGATTCCAAATATAAACAAAATAAATAAGGACCCAAGTATATTTATTGCAAATGAATTCTTTGATGCAATAGCAATCAAACAATTTAATAAAAAAAAAAGTTTATGGTTCGAAAAATTTGTAAATTTAGAAAATTCAAAGAGACCATTTTTTTTTGAAAAAAAAGCAGATATAAAAAAAATCGAAAAGAAGATTAAATTTAAAATATCACAAAGTCAAAATTTTATCGAATATTCAAAACTTGGGTTAAATTACTTAAGAGATATCTCTAATATAATAAAAAAAAATACTGGTGGTTTATTGCTTATTGATTATGGATATACAGATAAAAAAATGAAAAATACATTACAAGCAGTGTATAATCACAAATTTGCCAATATTTTAAGTAATATAGGAAATGTAGATATCACTCATAATATAAATTTTAATATTTTTGAAAAGTTTGTAAAACAAATGAATGGTTTGAAGACTAACTTGACATCACAAAAAGACTTTCTGACAAAGCTAGGAATAAAAGAAAGAGCAGAGATCATATCTAAAAACAAAAATTTTACTAAAAAATCAGATATATACTATCGACTTGAAAGACTTATTAATAAAAAACAAATGGGTCATTTATTTAAAGTAATGCTTATTAAAAATGAGAATAATAAATTTAAATTAGGTTTCTAAATTGATTAGATCTAAAAGATTGTTGAAACAAAAAAAAATTAGTCATGGTTTTTTCAACAAAAACGGAGGTAAATCAAAAGGTATTTATAAAAGTTTAAATTGTGGACCTGGCTCAAATGATAAAAGAAATAATGTCAAAAAAAATTTAAAAATAGTTAAAAAAAAGATTAGTAAGAAATCAAGAGATATTTTTTTACTTCATCAAATCCACAGTAACAAGATTGTTTTCATAAAAAATTTTTCAAAACTAAAAAAGAAAAAAATTGAAGCTGATGCAATTATAACTAATCAAGAAAAATTACCTATAGGCGTTTTGACAGCAGACTGTGTTCCTATATTACTTCATGATAGTAAAAAAAATTTTATCGCAGCAGTTCATGCTGGTTGGAGGGGAGCTTTTAAAGGTATTATAAATAAAGTAATAAGTTTTATGATAATGAAAGGAAGTGAAGCGAAGTCTATTACCGCCGCAATAGGCCCTTGTATTAAAAAAAAGAGCTACAATGTGAAAGAAGATTTTAAGAAAAGATTTATTAAAAAGAATAAAAAAAACAAAAAATTTTTTATAACAAAAAAAAAAGTTATTTATTTTGATTTACCTAATTTTGTTAAATCTCAACTAAAATCAAATAAAATTACAAATATCGATATGATAAATATAGATACTTTTGACAAAAAAAATAATTTTTTCAGTGCAAGAAGATCTTTAAAGTTAAAACATGCGGATTATGGTAGAAATATTTCAATAATTATGATTAATTAAACTTTTCAATGAAATTATTAACTGGAAATAGCAATAAAGTTCTCAGTAAAAATATTGCAAAATATTTGAAAACAAAACTTGTAAACTCAAGTATAAGAAAGTTTTCTGATGGGGAAATTTACGTTGAAATAAATGAAAATATTAGAGGCAATAGTATTTTTATTGTACAATCAATTTCTTCTCCAGCAAATGATAATTTGATGGAATTGTTGCTTTGTATAGATGCTCTTAAAAGATCCTCTGCAAAAAATATAACAGCAGTAATTCCATATTTTGGATATGCTAGACAAGATAGAAAAGTTGTACCAAGAACATCTATTTCAGCAAAACTTGTTTCAAACTTAATTACTAAAGCTGGCGCTGATAGAGTGGTGACTGTTGATTTGCATGCAGGACAAATTCAAGGTTTTTTTGATATTCCTGTGGATAACCTTTTTGCAACCCCAATATTTGCAAGACATGCAAGAAAAAAAATTAAAAGTAAAAAAATTGTTTGTGTTGCGCCCGATGTGGGTGGGACAGAACGAGCTAGAGCGCTAGGAAAACTTCTTAACGTAGGCTTGGCTATTGTTGACAAGAGAAGACCAAAGCCTGGGCAGTCACAGGTGATGAATGTTATTGGAGATGTGAAAGGTCAAACTTGCATTATTGTAGATGACATAATTGACTCAGGTGGAACTATTGTGAATGCGGCAAAAGCATTAAAAGCAAAAGGTGCTAAAGAAGTTTTTGTTTATATCACTCATGGTGTTCTAAGCGGTGATGCTGTAAAAAAAATTAAAAACTCAGTAATTAAAAATTTAGTTATTACTGATACAATTGATAATTCAGAAAAAATTAGAAATGTTAAAAATATAGAAGTTTTACCAATTTCAGGGCTAATAGGTGAAGCTATTAAAAGAATATCTAATTCAACATCAGTATCTGATTTATTCAAATAATTACCTTGATTATTTATAAACATGGGTTAAAAAACTCTGTTTTATGAATTCACTAGAAGCAAACATAAGAACTAACAAAACTAAAGGGCAACTAAATGCCATAAGAGACAATGGCAATGTTCCAGCAATTATTTATGGTGGAAAAGATGAAAATCAAAAAATCCATATTTCAAAAAAATTACTTAAAACTTTAATAGAAAAAGAGAATTTTTTATCTAGTATTATTACTCTGAATATTGATGGTAAGCCACAAAATGTTTTACCTAGAGAAGTAAAGTATCATATTTTAAGTGACGAACCTACCCATGTAGATTTTTTAAGAGTTTTACCTGGAGTAAAAATCAAAATCGAAGTCCCAGTTAATTTTATTAATCACGAGAAATCTCCAGGATTGAAAAGAGGTGGTGTTTTAAACATTGTTAGAAGAAAGGTGGAATTAAAATGCCCAAGTGAAAAAATTCCTGGAAGTTTAACTTTAGATCTTGATGGTATTGATATTGGTGAAAGTTTTAAAATTTCGTCAGTTAAATTAGATTCTGAAGTAATGCCGACAATTCAAGGACGAGACTTCGTGATAGCAACTTTAGCCGCTCCAACTGTTATGAAAGAGCCAGAGAAACCTGCGGAGGCTGAAGCAACTGAGGGAGAAGAAGGTGCCGAGGGAACAGAGGCAGCAGCGGCGGCAGATGGTGATAAACCAGCAGCAGATGCAGCTAAAGGTGAAAAAAAAGAGGGTGAAGAAAAAAAGCCTGCTGAAAAGAAACCTGCAGAAGAAAAAAAATAATCAATCAAAATTGAAACTTTAATTCCATTTATTTATGCTTTTATTCGTAGGATTAGGTAATCCAACACCTGACAGTGAAAACAATCGACACAACGTTGGATTCAAAATTATAGACACTATCAACAAAAAATTTAGTCTCTCAAAACAAAAACCCAAGTTCAAAGGACTTTTAACAACTGGAAATATTGGAGACAAAAAAGTTTATGCAATAAAGCCATTAACATTTATGAATAACTCTGGAGTTTGTATTAGAGAATTAATTGAGTATTTTAAAATAGATGCTGAAGACGTTATAGTATTTCATGATGATCTTGATATAGAATTTGGTAAAATTAAAGCTAAATTTGGTGGATCAAGTGCAGGCCATAACGGAATTGCTTCTATCGATAAATTCATAGGTAAAGATTACTCAAGGGTAAGAATCGGAATTGGAAAACCAAAAAATGGTATCGAAGTTGCAGATTATGTTTTGCAAAATTTTGATGAGGATGAAACAATTGGTATTGAAAAAATATCTAAAGATATAACGGAGTTTATTTCTATTCTTGTTGAAAAAAAATTGGATTTATTTTCAAGTTCTGTAAATAACAAATAATGAGTTTTAAGTGTGGAATAGTAGGTTTACCCAATGTAGGTAAGTCGACTTTATTTAACGCATTAACAAATTCAAGTAAAGCTCAGGCAGCAAATTTTCCATTTTGTACAATTGATCCAAATGTTGGAGTTGTGCCTGTTCCTGACCAAAGATTAAAAAAATTAGCAGAAATTTCTAATTCAAAAAAGATTATAAATACTACAATTTCTTTCGTTGATATTGCTGGATTAGTTAAAGGTGCTTCTAAAGGTGAAGGATTAGGAAATAAGTTTTTATCTCATATAAGAGAGGTTGATGCAATTATTCACATGGTTAGATGCTTTGACTCAAGTGATATCCAAAATGTTAACGAAACAGTAGATCCAGTTAGAGACCTTGAAATTATCGAGACTGAGATGATGTTGGCTGATCTGGAGTCTATTCAAAAGAGATTAGAAAAAAACAATAAAAAAAATATAGAAGAGGAGCAATTAAAAATTCTTAATACTGCTTTGGATTGTATTAATAAAGATCAAGATATTTCAATTTTGAATTCTCAATTTGAGAAAAAGCAACTAAGTCAAAGTGGTCTATTATCCTTAAAATCTAAAATATTTGTGTGTAATGTAGATGAAAAAAGTATTCAAAATGGAAATAATTATACTGAGGCATTTATTAATAAATTTGGTAATGAAAATACTCTAATTGTTTCTGCAGATATAGAAAATCAAATAAATGAATTAGATATTAGTGAAAAAAAAAATTACATGGAAATGATTGGTTTAAAAGAAACTGGATTGAATTTGTTAATACAAAGAGGTTACAAAATACTTGAATTAGATACCTACTTTACCTCTGGTCCTGAAGAAACCCGAGCATGGACAATTCCTAAAAACTGTACAGCTCCAAAAGCAGCATCTGAGATTCACACTGATTTTGAAAAAGGATTTATCCGAGCAGAAACAATTTCTTATGAAGACTTTGTTGCAAACAGCGGATGGGTCAATTCAAAAACTAATGGTAAAATGAGATTGGAAGGAAAAGATTATATTGTAAAAGATGGTGATGTACTAAACTTTCGTTTCAACACGTGACCAAATTCTTTTCATACTAAAGTAGACTAAGATAGTCAGAATAATTAAATACACTATTGCCTTGAAACCCATTTGATGTCTTGTTTCTAAATGAGGCTCTGCTGTCCACATCAAGAATGTAGTAACATCTTTAGACATTTGCTCAACTGTTGCACTAGTTCCATCAGAATATTCAATTAATCCATCAGATAGAGGGTTCGACATTTTAATTTTATTTCCATACATATATTTATTGTAATGAACACCTTCCTCTAAATTAATGCCTACTGGTGGATCTTCATATCCTTGAAGTAAAGAATAAATATAATCTACTCCACCACCCCTAGCTTTCACTAAAACTGACATGTCTGGTGGATAGGCTCCGCCATTTGCTGCTTGAGCAGCTTTAACGTTTTCATATGGCATTACAAATTTATCAGAGAGTTTTCCAGGTCTTGTAAACATTTCTCCATCTGCATTTGGTCCATCTGATACATCAAAAGATGCTGCGATTGCTTTAGCTTGTTGCTCAGTAAATTCAGGTCCACCTTTTTCTGCTAAATTTCTATAGCTGAGATATTTCATAGAATGACAAGATGCACATACCTCTGTGTAAACTTGATAGCCTCTTTGCAATGCTCCTCGATCAAACTTTCCAAAAAGACCTTTAAAACTCCAATCCGTTTTCAAGTATTCAACTTTTTCTGCAGCATAAGAGTTTAATGGAGCAGCTAAAAATACTATAACTAAAGATAATATTCTTAAAAAATTTTTCACTTATTTAATTGAACTTTCTTTATTTCTTGCAGTTGCCAAATTAGCTGTACCACCAAGTATAGGCTCGGTAATACTTAGAGGAATAGGAAGAGTTTTTTCTTTTAAACCTAATACAGGAAGAATTACTAGAAAGTGTAAAAAATAATATGCTGTAGCAACTCTTGCAACTAACAAGTATAATCCTTCAGCAGGCATTGCACCAACATATCCAAGTATTAAAACATCAGCTACTAGGATCCAATAAAACTGTTTATATAAAGGTCTAAAAACAGCAGATCTGATTTTAGATGTATCTAGCCATGGTAAAGCGGCTAAAATTAAAATTGCTGATAACATTGCAATTACTCCCAAAAGTTTATCAGGAACTGATCTTAAAATTGCATAAAAAGGTAATAGATACCATTCAGGAACAATGTGTGCGGGTGTTACTAGAGGATTAGCTTCAATATAATTATCTGCATGACCCAAAATATTAGGTGTATAAAAAACAAAAAATGCAAAAACAATCATAAACATCAGTAAAGCAAAAGTATCTTTTATGACTATATAAGGGTGAAATGGAACTGTATCCTTTGAGGGTTTTTTGACGTCAATTCCTACTGGATTATTATTTCCTGGGACATGTAGTGCCCAAATATGTAGCACAACTAAACCTAAAATTAAAAAAGGAATTAAATAATGTAATGTAAAAAATCTAGTTAAGGTTGGGTTATCAACTGAGTAACCTCCCCATAACCAAGTAACTATCCCCTCTCCTACTAATGGAATTGCACTGAATAGATTTGTGATTACCGTTGCACCCCAAAAACTCATTTGTCCCCAAGGCAGCACATAACCCATAAAAGCTGCAGCCATCATTAACAAGTAAATAATAATACCTATTATCCAAATTATTTCTCTAGGGGATTTGTAAGAGCCATAAAACAAAGATCTAAAAATATGAATATAAACTGCTAGAAAAAACATTGAAGCACCATTCGCATGTATATACCTTATTAGCCAACCATAGTTAACATCTCTCATAATATGTTCTACACTTTCAAATGCCATATCTGCGTGAGCAATATAATGCATAGCTAATGTTAATCCTGTTACAATTTGAGTTATTAAACAAAAAGTAAGTATTCCACCAAAGGTCCACCAATAATTTAAATTTTTTGGAGTTGGGTAATCAGTTAAGTGACTTGCCAATGAAAGTAATGGAAGTCTATCATTAAACCATTTTCCAAATTTAGAACTAGGAGTATATTCGTGATCACTCATATAATTTATCCAATTTTAATCGTATTAGCATTTACAAATTCATATTTCGGAACTTCCATATTTGTAGGTGCAGGTCCCTTTCTAATTCTTCCAGATGTATCATAGTGAGATCCATGGCATGGACAAAACCAACCATTATAATCTCCTTTGTCATTTAGAGGTACACATCCTAAATGGGTACACACACCAAGCATTACAAGCCACTCTGGATTTTTTGCTCTGTCTTCGTCTTTCTCTGGATCTTTTAAATCCTCAAGTTTAACTGATCGCGCATCTGCAATTTCATCTTCAGTTCTTCTTCTAATAAAAACTGGTTTTCCTCTCCAAAGAACTGTAATCGTTTTTCCACGATTTACAGAACTAACATCTACTTCCGTACTAGCTAGCGCTTTCACTGAAGCATCAGGATTCATTTGATCTATCATAGGCCAAACTGTAGCACCTACTCCTACCGCTCCAACTGCGTAGGTAGCAGTAAACAAGAAATCTCTTCTATTAGTTTTTTTTTCTGACATTATTATTATTAGTAAATATACCCAATATTGATTTTTTCTACTTAAATATATGGTTTCATATAATATAAAATACTAAATTTACTACTGATAGAATGACACAGAAATTAATAAATGTAGGGCCTAAAATTGCATTATTTGAACCAGATATTCCTCAGAACACTGGGGCAATAATCAGAACCTGTGCATGTCTTGGTGCAAAATTAGAGATAATTGAGCCATGTGGTTTTTTGCTAAGCGATAAGCGTTTTAAAAGAGTTGTAATGGACTATATGGATGAGAGAGAAATTAAAATATATCAAAATTCAGATCATTTCTTTGAATCAAAAAAGAATCAAAGAGTAATATTAATGACTACTAAAGGATCCGATTCTTATACAAATTTTAAATTTGACGTGAACGATACAATTTTATTTGGAAGAGAAAGCGCTGGGGTGCCAAAAGATATTCATGGATTAGTTAAAAATAGACTAAAAATTCCAATGAAAAATGATAAACGTTCTCTAAATATTGCATCTTCAGTTGCAATTATATTGGCTGAATGTTTAAAACAAACTAAATTAATTTAAATGAATTTAGAAATTAAAAAAGACTTAACAAGCAATTGGTTTAAAACACTTCAAGAGTCTTTTTGTGATGACATAATCAAATTTGAAAAAAATAAAACTAAATTTAAATCAACAAATTGGAAAAGAAACACCAAAGTTGATGAAGGAGGAGGAGAATATCGAATAATGCAAGGAGGAAAAATTTTTGAAAAAGTAGGTGTAAACTTTTCCAAAGTTTACGGTAAATTTCCAAAACAATTTCAAAAAAATATACTAGGGGCAAATAAAGATCCAAGATTTTGGGCATCAGGGATTTCTGTAGTTATGCATATGAAAAATCCTCTGATCCCTGCAATGCATTTTAATACGAGATATATTTGCACTACCCAAGAGTGGTTTGGTGGAGGAATGGATGTGACTCCATCAAAAAAAGATCTTAAAGAAAAAAGAGAATTTCATAAGATTTTAAAGAATATGTGTGATCGTCACAATAAAAGCTATTATACAAAATATAAAAAATGGTGTGATGAGTATTTTTATTTACCTCATCGAAAAGAATCTAGAGGAATAGGCGGGATTTTTTTTGATTATAAAAAAGATAATTTTGAAAAAGACTTTAAATTTGTAAGGGATGTCGGAATAACATTTCAATTAATTTTTCAAAAGATAATCAGAAAAAAAATGAAAAAAAAATGGTCCATTAGTGATAAGGAAATGCAATATATTAAAAGAGGTAGATATACTGAATTCAATTTATTATATGATAGAGGAACTAAATTTGGATTACAAACGGGTGGAAATGTTGATGGTATTTTAATGTCATTACCCCCTTTGGCTAAGTGGACATAAAATGGAAAAAGAACCAATAACTTTAAATGGATTAAACAAAATTAAAGAAGAGTTAATTTTTTTAAAAGAAAAAAAAAGACCAGAAATTGTTGCAGCGATTGCAGAAGCTAGATCTCATGGTGATCTCAAAGAAAATGCAGAATATCATGCTGCAAAAGAAGAACAATCTCACAACGAAGGAAGAATTAATGAAATAAATGATATAATCGCTAGAGCAAATGTAATTGATGTTAAAAAATTAAGTAACGAAGGAAAAGTAATATTTGGTTCAACTGTTTTTCTAGAAAATTTAGATAATGGTGAAAAAATTAATTACCAAATAGTTGGAAAAGATGAGGCAGATTTAAAACAAAAATTAATTTTCTTCCAATCACCTATTGGTAAAGGTCTAATTGGAAAAAATAAGGGTGATTTAGTTGAAATAAAAACTCCTGCAGGAATAAAAAATTTTGAAATTAAGGATGTAAAGTATATTTAATTATTAATGATATTTTCTAATTTTGTATCAGAAATTTGAAAATTATTATTTACCCATTCATTTTCTATTAATTTAAGTTTATCACCCAGCTCCTTTCCCTCAGGAATTTTATACTTTGTCATAAGCATGTCTGCATTTATTGGCATTATAGGTTTTGATTTTGTTTCAAATAATTTGATTAATTCTTCATAAATTTTAAGATTTTTTTTTGATTTAATAAGCTTGAACTTTAAAATATCAGTTACGGCTTGCTTTCCGTTGTAATAAAAAAATGTATTCATACTATTTTCTGTAAATATCTTTTTTTGCTTTTTTTCTTTATAAAAATTATGGATCACTTTTACTCGTTTTTGATCTTTTTTGGATAAATTAAATTTATATAAAAAATAATCAGTATTATCTGTGTCATCAATTATCATTAGAGATAAAAAGAAAATGAAATCTTCATCCTGCAGAAGCATTTTTTTACTTCTGTCTAAATTTGAAAAAATTTTTATATCTTTTAACTCAGGGAAAATAATACTAAATAATTCGAGACTTATTTTATCCTTTGATAATTTTTCAATTGTACTTAATTGAATAATTTTTTTTAATTCATCTAACAGTCTTTCTTTTGATAGTTTTGAAACCCCATCAATATTCATTTTTAATTTTTTAATTATTTCTGTGTCATGAGGGTTTTCTGAGTAATTAATAAAAAATCTTAAATATCGTAGTATTCTAAGATAATCCTCTTTAATTCTTTGACCTGCATCACCTATAAAATTAACTAAACCATCTTCTAGATCTTTTTTTCCATTATGAGGGTCAAATAAATTACCATCACTATCTGAATAAATTGAATTAATAGTAAAATCTCTTCTTAGGGAGTCATCTTTCCAATTTGTAGAGAATTTTACTTTCGCATGTCTTCCATCTGTAAAAACGTCTTGTCTCAAAGAAGTAATTTCAAATTTTTCTCCATTTATTTCAGCAGTAATTGTTCCATGTTCAATTCCTGTTTTATAGTAACTGATATTTTTTTTTTTTAGAGCTTCACAAACTTGTTCAGGGACCAAATTAGTTGCTAAATCAATATCGTCTACTTTTTCCTTATTAATTATTTTTCTTATACATCCTCCAACATATCTGATCTCACTTTCTGACGTAAAAGAATTGATTGCTTCAAAAATTTTGTTTGCTGATGTCTTTTTTGTGAGATCCTTAATATTTTTACTAATGTAACTTAGGTTGTTAGATCTTAAAAAAATTATATCTAAAAATTTTTTCATAATTGGCTGGGGCGCTAGGATTCGAACCTAGGATGCAGGTACCAAAAACCCGTGCCTTACCGCTTGGCTACGCCCCAATATAATGTTCGTATAACACAAAAGAAAAAAATTTATATAGTTTTTGAAGCTATACACCAGTAATTTCTGTACTTTTTAATCACGCTTTTTTTCGCATGTTCACATCTTTCTTTTGATAGAAAATATGCTGCTATAGCTGATCCAGAACCTGTCATTCGAACAAATATTGGGTTTGATGATTTTTCTAAATCTAATTTTAATCTTTTAAGTTTGGGGTATTTATTAAAAACTATGGGCTCTAAACTATTTTTCATATTTATTAAATTGTTGTAATTAAACATCTTTTTACTAGGTCTATTAAATTTAGGTTTTTCAAAATTTCTTACTTTAGAATATATATCTTTCGTAGAACATCCGAAATTAGGTTTAACAATCAAAACATAAATTTTTTTTATTTTGGTAAAATGTTTTATTTTATTTTTTGCGGTTAAAATTGAGTATTTAGTGTTTAGCCCTAAAATTACATCTGATCCTATTAACTTAGCAACCTCACTAGTCTCTTTTTTATTAATCTTAATTATTTTTTTTTTTATAAAATATTTCAAAATAGATGCTGCGTTCATTGAACCTCCCCCTAAACCTGCTTTACTGGGAATTTTTTTGTCTATTTTAATATGAAAATTTTGGTTTTTGATAAGTTTTTTTTCTTCTAAGATCTGTAACAATTTAGAAATTGTATTTTTCTTATCAATATTTTTAGAAAATTTTCCTGTAAATGAAATTTTATGTTTTTTAAATCTAGATTTTTTAACCAATATTGTGTCATACAAATTAATAAAAGCTATGATACTCTCAATTTTATGTAAAAATTTATTTTTGCCTACAATATTTAAAGCAAGATTCAATTTAGCATATGATTTGATTCTAGAAAAAGACATTTAAGATTTTTGAAGACCATTAATCATTTTGATATTTATTTTTTTGAGCATATCTTCTTCAGCATCCTCCATTTCAAGCACGTTGCTCCAAAAATAACGAGCTTGAATTTTTCTGTCTAATTTCCATAAAACATCCCCATAATGATCATTAACAATTGGATCATCTGGCATTAACTCTACTGCTCTTTTAAGAAATTTTTCAGCTTTAAAAAAATCATTAATTAAATAATAAGCCCACCCAATTGAGTCGATTATATAAGGATCATTGCTTTCTGTTTTATACGCAATTTCAAGCATCTCAATAGCTTGATTAATTTTATAATCTCTTTCCAGCCATGAATAAGCTAAGTAATTTAATATATATGCATTGTTAGGAGTAATCTTTAAAGCGTGAAGTAAATCTTTATCTGAGTCTTCATAATTTTTTAATCTCTCATAGCTCCCTCCCCTTCGGTAAAGAATATCAGATTTTAAATCAGAATTATCATCTAAATCATCTAAGATCATAGTATAGTATTTTATTGCTTCATTATAATTTTTTGAATTTTTATAAAAATTAGCAATATCAAATAAATTCTTTTTATTTGGAGCGTCTAATTTATTAAATTTTGAAACAATATAATTTAAAGATTCTTTTTTACTTTTTTGTTTTTCTATTATCTGAGCTTCTTTTTTTGATCTAAACCAATAATAAAAAGTTGTTTCCTTTTTAAATTTTTTAAGTACTGCTTTTGCTTTTTCATATTCTTCATTCAAAATATAGTTTTCGGATACTAATGATAAATTAAACGTAAATTTAGAATTAAGATAACTTGAAAGATTAAGATAAAAGTTCGACGCTTTAAAATCTTTTTGTGAGGAATACAAATTTGAAATTAAAAATAAAAACTCACTAATTAAATCATTGTGGTTTCTACATGAAAAAATATCATTTAATCTTTGCTCATTTTCATTTTCGATCCAACTTTTTCCTTGTGACAACAATAATGTTGTATTAATAAATTCAATCTCTTTGGTGATTTCTTTTGCTTCATCAATCCTATTATTTTCAACCAAATAACTTAGATAAAAATAAACGTATCTTGTAAAATCTAATTCATTATTATTCATTAAATTTGAAAAATACGAGTCTGTTTTAGGATCATCAAGATAGCACTTTAAAAAAGTGTCTGAAATAATCGATAAATTACCAAAATTTTTTTTATTATTTAAAATTTTTTTTTCTTTAAATACATAAACATATTGTCTTAAGGTCTCTAAAATTGCCTTGTTAAATCTATCTTGCTGAACAAAATTATTAGCTTCTGATATATAATCATAAGCTAAATCAAAATCATTATTCTTTAAGCTATCTATTAATAACAATAAATAAGCATCAAAAAAATCAGTATTTTTTTTTCCTTTATTTTGTTTAATTGTATTAATTGCTTGAAAAATTTTATTTTCTAAAACTAAAGAGTTAACATATTTTTTTAAATAGGGATCGTGTTGAAGAGTTAATATCTTAGTAGATTTAAAAAAATTTAAGGCAGATGAATTATCTTCATTACCTGAAGCTACAATTCCAGAAAAATATTTTGATAAATTTTTAGAGTTAAAATTGTCAAAAGTTGTACTTTTAGAATATAAGGGGGTCTGGTAGAATAACAATAAAATTAAAATAAATTTTATTTTTTTAAAAAACATAATTACACATTATGACTAAAAAGATCTTAAATCAAAATGCCAAATTTGTTCAAACATTAATAGATACTATTGAACCTAATTTTAGTTTCAGTAATGAACCTATAAATAGACTTAAAACAATAAAAAATAATGAGAGTAATAATAACAACAATAAAATTAAAAAATTATCTGATCTTAAAGAAAAGATTAATTCAATTGAGAATTGTAATTTAAAAGACAATTCCAAAAATCTTATTTTAGGAGATGGAGATTTTAATGGAGGCATCATGCTAATTGGTGAGGCTCCTGGACCAGCTGAAGATAACTCAGGTTCTTCATTTCAGGGAGACGTTGGAACTTTGTTAAATAAAATGTTGATGGCAATTAATATTAAAAAAGAAAAAATTTATTCTACGTATGCAGTTAACTTTAGACCTCCAGATGATAGAAAGCCTACATCTCAAGAAATAAAACGTTATTCAATATTTTTGAAAGAACATATTTCAATTATAGATCCTCAAATAATAATTTTATTAGGTTCAACCGCTATGGAAGCAGTTATGGCATCAAATAACAAAGTTTCAGATGAAAGAGGTCAATGGAGGGAAATTATTCTTAAAAATAAAACGTATCCCTTAATAGTAACTTTTAGCCCTTCATACTTAATTAGATTTCCTGACAAAAAAAAATACTCCTGGGAAGATTTAAAAAAAATTAGACAAAAAATGAAAGATTTAAGTATTAAGATTTAATGAAAATTATTGCGGGAGTTGATGAAGTTGGTCGAGGAAGTTTAATTGGACCAGTTTATGCAGCTGCCGTAATCCTAAAAAAATCAATTAATAGAAAATTATTAAAAGATTCAAAAAGTTTAACTAAAAATAAAAGGGAAATAATAGCACTACATATTAAAAAAAATTCTGCTTGGGCTATAGGAAAAGCATCAACAAAAGAAATAGAAAAATTAAATATTTTAAATGCAAGTCTTTTAGCAATGAAAAGAGCTATAAAAAAACTAAAAAAAAAACCAACTCTCACTTTAATTGATGGAAATAAATTGCCTGAAATAAAAAATTATAAACTTAAATCAGTAAAAAAAGGAGATCAAAAAATACCTTCAATTTCTGCGGCATCAATTATCGCTAAAGTTACACGTGATAAAATGATAACTAAATTAGCAAAAAAATTTAAAGGTTATAAATGGGATCAAAATTATGGATATGGAACGAAACATCACTTAAAAGCCATAAAAGATCTAGGAATTACAAGCCATCATAGAAAAAAGTTTTCACCAATTAATAAAATAAAATAGGTTTCACGTAGAAACACCAGATATAGTTATTCCTATAAATCTCTACACAATTTAAATCTAAATAATTCAATCCTAGGTTGACCCTAGAATCTTTTTAGAGTCTAATTAATTCTTATAAATGACTTTTAGTTTTAAAAATAAATTAATTAATGGAGACAGCCTTGAGGAATTAAAAAAAATTCCAGATGAGTCTTTCGATTTAGTTTTTGCAGACCCTCCTTACAACTTACAGTTAAAAAGTGAATTAACAAGACCGGATAGATCTAAAGTAAATGCAGTAAATGATAAGTGGGATCAATTTGAAAGTTTTAAAAAATATGATGATTTTTCTTATGCTTGGCTAAGTGAATGTAAAAGAATTTTAAAAAGAGATGGAGCAATTTGGGTCATTGGGAGTTACCACAATATTTTTAGAGTTGGTACTGCAATTCAAAATTTGGGTTTTTGGATTTTAAATGATGTTATTTGGAATAAAAAAAATCCAATGCCAAACTTTAGAGGAACTCGTTTTACAAACGCTCATGAAACTTTAATTTGGGCCTCCAAATCAGAGAAATCAAAATACACTTTTAATTATCAATCTTTAAAGTGCTTAAATGATGATCTACAAATGAGATCTAATTGGGATCTGCCTATTTGTAATGGAGCAGAAAGACTGAAGAAGAATGGAAAAAAAGTACATTCAACGCAAAAACCTGAGGCTTTGCTTCATAGAATTTTATTAGCAACTTCAAATAAAAATGATTTAGTTTTAGACCCTTTTTTAGGATCAGGAACAACAGCAACCGTTGCGAAAAAATTAGGTAGAAATTATTATGGTATAGAAAAAGAAAAAATTTATTTCAAAGCTGCTGAACAAAGATTAAAAAATACAGAACCTATTGAAGACAATTACCTAGATACCATTAAAAATAATAGATCTAAGCCAAGGATACCTTTTGGTTCATTGGTAGAATTAGGAATAATAAAGCCAGGAACAACTATATTTGATAATAAAAAGAAAATAAGTGCAAAAATCATGGCTGATGGAAGCATTAAACACGCTCAAACAGAAGGCTCAATTCATAAAGTAGCAGCAACAATTTTGGGTGCTGAAAGTTGTAATGGATGGACTTATTGGCACTATAATTTGGATGGCGCTGTAGTCCCAATCGATCATTTGAGACAAAAATTAATTTCAAAAAATTAATTTCTATATACTTTTCCCAAGTAAGACTCTAAAAACCTTTTGTTTTTAACTAATCTTTTCAGAAAGATGTTTCTAAAAAAAATAGTTAAAGGATTAGATAAATGAAAAGCAAACTGATTAAATTTTGATCTGATATTAACCATTTTTATTTTGTTAACTCTATTCTTAAAAAAATTACTTTCTGTACTATTTTCAATTCTTTTAAATAAATCATAAGCACCTTCTATAGACTGTGATGCACCCTGAGCAAATGATGGTGGAAAAGCGAAAAAAGCATCACCAATTAAATGAATATTATCATTTTGTAATTTATAGAAATTTTCACTTACAAATACTGGAAATATTTTTAATTCTTTTAGATCATCTAAAAAACTTTTATTTCTTAAAGGAAATTTTTCTAATACTTTTTTGATAAATGAACTATCACTGAATAATGAATAATTATTTTGTTCTTCTATTGAGAGTTGGTATTTCATTATGGCTATAAAATTTAATTCTCCATTTGGATTGACTGGATAAATTACATGATGAAAGTCTGAACCTAAAAATAAAGCAATATTTTTAATATCAATATTTTTAGGGGATTTATTCAAGATGCCTCTAATTGCTAATGTATTATTATATTTAGGTTTTGACTCATCTTTAGACATAAGACTTTTACTTTTTGAAAAAACTCCGTCAGAAATAATTAAATAATCACATTCTTTTACTTCAGAATTTTCAAAAGAAAGTTTAATTTTTTTGTCTTTTTGGTCTATTTTTGAAATGTTATAGCCAGTCTTTATCAAACCTTCCAAATCTGTTTTTAAAAAATTTATTAAAGATGATCTTTTTAAAGTGGTATACTTACAATCTTCTGAATTAAATTCTGTAATATCTAACTCACATATTTTATCTAAACTTTTATTTGAATAAAAATTGATTTTTTCTGGAGTAAATTTTTCATTATTATGTAATTTTTCAAATCCAATTTCATTTAAAAGTTTGATACTGTTAACTGACAATTGTACACCATAACCCTCATCTAAATTAATTGAGGTATTTTTTTCATAGACTGTAATTTGATAATTAGGATTTTTTTTGAATAAATTAGTAATGAATAATCCTGAAATTCCAGCACCTATGATCGCTATCTTTTTCATTAATTTTTCATTAAATATTTTACAATTTTTTTTGTGAATGATGGTAACATGTAATTGTCCAATTTTTTTTCATTTATCCAATAAGGTGATTGAAATTTTCTGGTATTTTTCAAATATTTAATTTTTATATTCATGTTCATATTTGACATTTTAAAGTTTAAATTTTCATCAAAATTTTTTGGTTTTGATAACTCTTCCATAGGAAAGATCGCCAAATTTTTTAAAAAATTAAACTTAGTATTTTTAACCAGTAAATATCTTTGATTTTTTTTATAAACTTTTAGAAGAAAGTACTTGTTTATATTTTTTTTATTTTTTTTGGTTAAATCAAAATCTTTTTTTATTAGTGACTTACACTTCTTTGAAATAGGGCATCGATGACATAAAGGATGGGTTGGTTTACAAATTAATGCTCCTAATTCCATCAAAGCTTGAGCATAATCACTAGGTCTTGATGACGTTCCAAATATTGATTTTTTTTTTATAAGATTATCTTTTTGAATATCTCTTTCTTTTTTTAAATACAAATATCGCTTTAAAACTCTTTCTATATTTCCATCCAATGGAATGTAAGGTTTATCAAATGCAATTGATAAAATTGCACTTGCAGTATAGTTTCCTATTCCAGGAAGTGATATCAAATCTTCAAAATTATCAGGCAAATTTCCGTTAAAGTTTTTAATAATTTTTTGTGCAGTTTTTTTTAGATTTCTAACTCTAGAATAGTATCCAAGTCCTTCCCATAATTTTATTAATTTTTTGTTCTGGACTTTTGAAAGAGCTTTTAAATTTGGGACATCTTTTATAAATCGATTAAAATAAGGAATAACTGTTGCAACCTGTGTTTGTTGTAACATAAATTCACTTACTAATGTGTAATACTGTCTTTTTTGAAAAGAAACATTTTTTCGCCACGGTAATGATCTTTTATTTAAATCGTACCATTTAAGAATTTTTTTTGTTACTAATTGATCTTTCATATGCAATTTAAAAAATATACTAAGCAGAGAAACGGAAGCATTCAAGGATTAAGATCCTTCAAAGACACTTTGCCAAAAAATATCAAAAAGTTTATAAGTAAAAGAGGTCAAATTTATTCTGAAACTTTAAATAATTGGAAGCATATCGTTGGAGAAAATTTATTCAAAGTCTGCTATCCAAAATCATATAAAAATTCTAATAAGTTTGGTGTTAGCACTTTAACGATAATGGTAAGAAGAGGTAATGAGGTTGATTTAGAATATTCAAAAAAAGAGATCATTACTAGAATGAACACTTTTTTTGAGGACCAGGTGGTTGAGAAAATAAAATTAACTAGTTTTAATGATGAAAGAAAAATTGTAGTTGAAAAAAATGATTTAAATTTAAATGTGACAAATAATAAATTTAAAGACAAAATTATTAATGTTAAAAATGAAAAAATTAAAAAATCTTTACTAGAGTTAACGAAAGTTTTTAAAGAAAAATGAAAAAAATTATAATCATTCTTATTTTTTATTTTGTATCTACAATAAGTATTAGCGCAGAAACTAAACGGATAGTATCAGGAAATATAAATGCAAAAATTACTATAATTGCATATGAGTCTTTAACTTGCAGTCATTGTGCTGATTTTCATAAGGATGTTTATCCTCAACTAAAAAAAGATTATATTGATACTGGATTAGCTAAAATAGAGTTTAGACATTTTCCTCTTGATATTGCTGCTTTTAATGCTTCAAAAATTTCTCAATGCAATCAAGGTCATAGTTTAAAAATTCTAGAAAGTTTATATTCTAATCAACAAGTCTGGGTGAAAGGAAGTACAATAGAGGAAGTAAATGATAATCTTAAAAAATTTATTGAAAAAGAAGGTTTCAATATTGACTTTGAAAAATGCATTAATAATAAAGAAATTGAAGATTTTGTTTTAAATGATCGAATCGAAGGAACAAAAAAATTTAAAGTAAATGCTACTCCTACGATAATTATCAACAACAAAAAGTTTGAAAAATCTCTAAATTATAAAAATTTAAAAAAATCTCTAGAAAAACTGATATAAGTTAATCCATGGAGTTTAAAAAAATCCAACTAAATGGGTTTAAATCTTTTGCGGATAAAACCAACTTTTTAATTGAAGACGGTTTAACAGGAATTGTTGGTCCTAATGGTTGTGGTAAATCTAATATTGTAGAGTCTCTAAGATGGGTTATGGGAGAAACGTCTGCCAAAAGCATGAGGGGTTCAGGTATGGAAGATGTGATATTTTCTGGTACCTCAAACAAAACATCAAAAAATATTGCTGAGGTTTCAGTCACCGTGGCAAATGAAAATAATGAGGGTCCTGTTCAGTTTAGAGACTTAGATGAAATAAGTATTAGAAGAAAAATTGAAAAAGATAAAGGGTCTAAATTCTATATAAATAATAAAGAGGTAAGAGCAAGAGATGCACAGATGTTTTTTGCTGATTTATCAACCGGCGCACACTCACCCTCTATGATCAGCCAAGGACGTATAGGTGCTTTAGTAACTGCAAAACCAACAGATAGAAGAGCTATTTTAGAAGAGGCTGCAGGAATATCTGGTTTACATGTTAGAAGACATGAGGCTGAACTAAGATTAGGCGCTGCTGAAAATAATTTAAAAAGAGCTGACGAGCTTAGAAGACAACAAGAAAAACAACTAGCTAATCTTCAAAAACAAGCTGAAGAGGCTACTAAATATAAAAATATGTCTGATGAGATTAAAAAGATAGAGGCAGGTTTATATTACTTAAAATTATTAGAAATTGATAAAGAAATTAAAATTGAAAATGAAATTAATACTGAAGCAGAAGGAGAAGTGAGTGGCTTTAATGAAAAAATTTCAGAAATTGAAAACTTTATAAAAACTGAAACTGAAAAAGTAAACCCTTTAAGAGAAAAAAATATAGAAAATCTTTCAAAAATACAAAGGCTTAATTTGGAATTGCAAGGACTTGATGAAGAAAATACAAGAATTCAAGATGAAATAGAAAATATAAAAAAGTCTCTTAGAACATTTGATGAAGACATCAATAGAGAAAAAGGAATTGTCATTGATGCAAATTCGAATGAAAAAAGACTTAAAGAGGAAAAAAGTGAACTTATTGAAATTGACTCTAAATATTATGATACTGAAAAAAAATCTAATGAGGATTTAGATAATTCAAAAAATAAATTAAGAAAAGAAATTGATAAAGTTAAGGAATTAATTAATTTGCAAAAAAATAGTGAAGCAATAGTTGTTTTAGAAAACTGTCAATTAATTATTGAGGAATATGCGGATAGCTATAGTAAAAACCAAAATATAAAAAAAGATTCTGTAAAAAGAAACGAGAGAATAAGCATTATAGATAAGGAAATTGAGAGTTGGAAAAATTTATTATCAAATTCTGAAAAAATGGTTTCTGAGCTTACGGATAGAAAAAATAAATTGAATTTGCAATTGGAAAAATTAGATAATCAACCAAAATTACAAGCTGAAAAGAAAGGTCAAATTTCGGAAGGTCTAAGGATTTCTGAAAAAGAAAAGGAAGATAATGAGTCTATAATTCATTCTACAGATGAAAAAATAGATACTCTACGAGCACAACTAAATGAGGTTCAAGAACAATCGATTCAAATTAGAGAAAGAAAAGCAAGTTCTGGAGCAACGATTGAAGGTCTTAAAAAAAGAAAAAGTGATTTGATTGATAGAATAACTTCTGAACTAAATTTAACTGAGGAAAATATTCTAGAGAATTCAAGTCTGTATGGAGCCGAAGATCTTCCTGATGCTGTTAATCAAGAGGATTTACTTGATAAAAAAAGACAGGAAAGAGAGAAATTAGGATCAGTTAATTTAAAAGCTGATGAAGAAACTAACAAATATGAGGCAGAAATTAAAAAGATGGAACAAGATCGTGCCGATTTGGTGAGTGCAATTGTTAAACTGAAAGATAGTATTAATGAATTAAACCAAAAAGGTAGAGAGCGATTAATTGAAGCTTTTGAAAAAGTAAATAGAAAATTTAATGAAGTTTATACAAAACTCTTTAATGGTGGAAATGCTAAGTTAGAATTAGTTGATTCCGAAGACCCACTTGAAGCTGGTTTAGAAATGTTAGTAAGTCCTCCTGGAAAAAGACTTCAATCGATAACTTTGTTGTCTGGTGGTGAGCAAGCTTTAACAGCACTATCACTAATCTTTGCTGTTTTTTTAACAAATCCTTCACCAATTTGTGTGCTAGATGAAGTAGATGCTCCACTAGATGATGCCAATGTTACAAGGTTTTGTAGCTTGCTCGAAGAACTTATAAAAATTACAAATACAAAATTTATTATTGTAACTCACCATGCTTTAACCATGTCTAAAATGAACAGACTGTATGGTGTTACAATGCCCGAAAAAGGTATTAGCCAATTAGTTGCTGTTGATTTACAAAAAGCAGAGAGTATGGTTGCTTAAATAAATAAACAAAATGTCTAAAGATCCGTTTAAAACTCGCTTAGAGATTGCAAAGAAGAAGGTTTCTAAGAGAAATTTAGAGGACAAGAAACATAATCCGTCCTCAATTGGCACTGCTTTTAAGCTAAGTACTGAATTAGTGTCAGCAGTTGCAGTAGGGACAATTATTGGGTTTATTTTAGACAAGACCTTTGGTACTAAACCCTGGTTAATTTTAATATTTTTTTTTGTAGGTGTGATTGCTGGAATAACAAATGTAATTAAATCTGCTAAAAATATGCAAAAATAGATACAAACTTATGGCAGCAAATCCGATGACACAATTCGAAGTTTATAGAATTGGTCCAGAAATTAAAATAGGTACATTTGACATTTCTTTTACAAATGCAAGTTTATTTATGGTTATTAGCTCTTTAGCAATTTTGATTATTTTCAATTTGGGTTCAAAAAAAATTCGATATTGCCAAATAAAATTCAGCTGTTGGCTGAACTTAGCTACTCTTTTGTTTCTAAAATGATCAGTGACACCGCGGGTTCAAAAGCAAAACCATATTTTTCATTTATTTTTTCATTATTTATGTTTGTACTTTTCTGCAATATGTTTGGCATGATTCCATACACTTTCACTGTTACAAGCCATATAATAGTGACTTTTGTGCTAGCATCATTTATTTTTATTGGGGTAACAGTAATTGGATTTATAAAGCATGGCTTTGGTTACCTAAAATTGTTTGTTCCAAGTGGAGTACCAGTTATACTACTCCCTTTAATAGTGGTTATAGAAATTATATCATATTTAAGTAGACCAATTAGTTTATCTGTAAGACTGTTTGCAAATATGATGGCTGGACATACTATGATGAAAGTTTTCGGAGGCTTTGTAATAAGTCTCGGAATTGTCGGTGGATGGCTTCCACTGAGTTTTTCGGTTGCTTTAACAGGTTTGGAGATCTTAGTTGCTTTTCTTCAAGCATATGTTTTTGCAATCTTAACCTGCATCTATTTGAATGATGCATTAAACTTACACCATTAAACAACATAGGAGGATATAATGGAATTAGAAGCAGCAAAAATGATCGGAGCAGGTTTAGCAGCAATAGCTTTAGCCGGTGCCGGAGTGGGAATTGGAATAATTTTTGGAAATTATTTGTCTGGAGCGATGAGAAATCCATCTGCAGCACAAAAACAATTTCCTAATTTGCTTTTAGGTTTTGCTTTAGCAGAAGCAACAGGATTATTTGGATTGGTAGTAGCGTTAATCATTCTATTTGCATTTTAAATTTAATGATTAAAAAAATTTTTTTTCAGTCGATTTTTTTTAATTTCTTTTTTTTAAAAGAAGTTTTTGCTGCTGAAAGTGGAGGTATGCCTCAATTAAACCCTGAATTTTGGATTTCACAAATATTCTGGCTTACACTAACTTTTGGAATTCTTTATATAGTTTTATCAAAACTTATATTGCCTAAAATAAGTGCTAATTTAGAGTTAAGAAAATCTCAAATACAAGATAATATTGAGGCCGCAGAAAAACAAAGAAAAGATAGCGAGTCTAAACTTAAAGAATACGATGATATTATTTTTAAAAGTAAGTTAGAGGCAAAAAATATTTTTAAAGACTCAAGAGAAAAAGTAATTAAGGATATAAATAATAAAAAAGAAACCTTGGAAAGTCAAATTAACGAAGAAATTAAAAAAGCAGAGAAAGAAATCGAAGTGGTTAAGAAAAGCGCCCCAGAAAAAATTAACAAAATTGCAATTGAAGCGTCTTCAGAATTAGTGAAAAAACTGATCGGAGCTGAGATAAACAATAGTAGTATTTCAGCAATAGTAGATGATTTATCAAAAAAAAATGGAGATAAGTATTATGGTAATTGATTCTACTTTTTGGGTAGCAGTTTCTTTCGTTATTTTTTTTGGAGCACTTGTATATTTAAAGGTCCCCCAAAAAGTAAACGAAATTCTGAATAAACTAATATCTGATATAAAAAATGAAATAAATGAAAGTGAAAAATTAAGAACTGAAGCTAAAACATTATTAGATAAAGCTCAAAAAAAATTAGATACTGCTCAAACTGTGAGTGATGAAATTTTAGAACAAGCTAAAAGAGACAGCGATAAAATGGTAATTGAGCTTAATGATAAGTTCCATAAAACTTCTGAAATCAAAAAAAATCTTGCTGAAAATAAAATAAGTCAAATGAAAGAAGCAGCTATTAAAGAAATTAAGGATACTTCAATTAAAATTGCTGTGGATTCTGTTAAAAAAATTATCACTACTTCTGTTGATAAGTCTAAACTTGATGCGCTATTCCAAAAAAATTTAGATGAAACTAAAGAAGAGTTAAAAAAAATTAATTCATAATAACCTTACAATTCTTTAAAAAAACTATAAATTATAACAATGAATTCTGTTGTAATAGGTTCTGGGTTTGGAGGCATAGCTGCTGCACTTCGTCTAAAAGCTAAAGGTCACAATGTTACTTTAATTGAAAAACATCCTGACCTTGGAGGGAGAGCAAGGGTATTTAAAAAAAATGGATTTACCTATGATGGTGGCCCAACAGTTATTACAGCACCATACCTAATAAATGAATTATTTGAATTATTTGAAAAAGATCCAAAAAATTATATTAAATTATCTCCACTCAAGGTTTGGTATCAATTTGTTTTTGAGGATAATTCTAAATTCAACTATTCAGGTAATGAAAATGAGATGAAAAGTCAAATTGCAGAAATGAGTAAAGATGATGTTATAGGTTATGAAAAATTAGTTAACTTTACGAAAAAAATTTTTGACAAAGGGTTTACAGAATTAGCCGATGTTCCATTTGATAAACCTTTAGTCATGATGCAACAACTACCAGCTCTATTGAAGCTTAAAAGTTATAAGTCAGTTTATTCATTGGTTTCGTCTTATATAAAAAATGAAAAATTAAGAAGAATGTTAAGTATGCATCCACTTTTAGTTGGAGGAAATCCTTTTACTACAACCTCTATCTATGGACTTATCTTATATTTAGAAAAAAAATGGGGCATCCATTATTCAATGGGTGGAACAGGAAATATTATAAAGGGTTTTGAAAAGTTGATGAATGAAGTTGACATAGAAATAATTAAAGGTCATGAAGTTAAAAAAATTATTTCTAATGGTAATAAAATAACTGGTATTCAATTAGATAATCAAACTCATATTGAAACTAATAATGTTATTTGTAACGCAGATCCGCCTGCTGTTTATGAAAAAATGTTAAATGGAAATTCTAATAATTCACTTATGTTTAAGTGGAAAAAAAATAGAATGGAATATTCAATGGGTTTATTTGTTTATTATTTTGGTACAAAAAAAAAGTATGAAAATGTAGAACACCATACTATTAAGTTTGGAAATAAATACAAAGAACATCTTGATGACATATTTAATAATAAAAAATTAAATAATGATATTAGTTACTATCTTCATAGACCATCTGCTACTGATAAATCTATGGCTCCAGAAGGGCAAGATTGTTTTTATGTTCTAGTTCCAGTTCCAAATAACCAATCAAAAATTGATTGGTCTATTGAAGGAGAGAAAATGAAAGATTTGGTAATTGATAAAATGGAAAAGGATTTAATGCCAAATCTAAGAAAAAATATTATTGAAGATTTTTATTTAACACCTGATTACTTTGAAAAAGATTTAAATACAAAATACGGTTCTGGTTTTTCAATCCAGCCAAAATTTTCTCAATCAGCTTATTTTAGATTTCACAATAAGTCAGAGATATATGATGGACTTTATTTTGTAGGAGCAGGTACTCATCCAGGAGCTGGCGTACCTGGGGTACTTTCTTCAGCAAAAGTATTAGATAAAATTTTATAATGTCTAATAAAAGTTACTTATCTGTTTATGCCAAATCGTTCAGTTGGGCTGGTTTTTTTTTACCCAAAAAAACGTTAGAAAAATGTTCTGCTTTGTATGATTTTTGTAGAGTCGCAGATAACATTGCAGATGATAATGAAAATATAGAAAATAAAGAAAAAAAATTTAATCATTTTGAAAATAATTTTAATCAAAAAAACTTTGATGATCCTATTATCAAAAATATGTGGGATCTTATTGAAGAATTCAATATATCCTTGAAAATTGTTCAAGATTTACTGATGGGAATAAAATCAGACATTAAAGATAAAGTTGAATTAGATACAAAGAAAGATCTGTTGGTTTACTCGTACAGAGTAGCTGGAACTGTTGGATTGATGATGGCAAAAATTTTAAAAGTTAATAAAAAAAGTTCACTCAAGTCAGCAATCGATCTAGGAATTGCGATGCAACTTACTAATATATCGAGGGATGTAATTGAAGATTCTAAAAATAATCGTTTTTACATAAATGAAAACTTTGAGGAAATTTTATCAACCATCAATCTTGCTGATACTTTTTATGAAAATTCATTTTATTCAATTAAGGATATACCTTTTAGTTTCCGTTTTTCTATTCTGGTAGCTAGAAGAGTTTATAGAAAAATAGGATATAAGATAAAAAATAAAAAAAATTTAGAAAATTATCTAAATTCAGGAAAGATATATGTATCGAATGTTGAAAAAGTCTTTGAGACTTTTCTATCAGTTTTTGACTTAATTAGACTATCGTACAGTCATAAATTAGATGATGAAATACAACATGATCATAATTTGATAAATCAGGAAATAAATTTAGATGAAAGAATTTGATTATATTATTGTTGGTGGTGGTTGTGCAGGATTATCACTTGCGTATGAACTTGAGATCAATGAAAAATTAAAAAATAAAACTTTAGCTATTATTGAGCCAAGAGCAGAATATAAAAAAGACAAAACCTGGTCTTTTTGGAAAGTATCAGCACATAATTTTGATGATTGTGTTAAAAAAAATTGGGAAAATTTTTCTATTAATATACCAAAAAAAACTAATTATTTAGAATGCAACATTTATCCATACCAAAGTATTGATAGTGGGCTGTTCTATGAAAAAATTAACAGTAAGTTAAAAGAAAATAATAATATTTCTTTCTTTAAAGATATAAGCGAAATTAATTCAAAAAATTCTTTTGTTTTTAATAGTGTTCCATCAATTAAAAAGGATCATCGTAATCTTTGGCAGCATTTTTGTGGTGTAGAAGTTGAAACTAAAAACGATTTCTTTGATGATGAAATTTTTAATCTTATGGATTTTGATTGTGATCAAAAAGAAAGTGTGCATTTTTTTTACACTCTACCCTATTCAAAGACTAAGGCTTTAATTGAAACTACATGGTTATCAAAAATGAATGATGACACTCAAAAAGACTATGACACTCAAATTAAAGATTATATTGAAAATCACTTAAATTTAAAAAATTACAAAATAATTTACAAAGAAGAAGGTGCAATACCTCTTTTTTACCCAATAAATGAAAAAGTTAAAAACAAAATAAATATTGGAACTGCTGGAGGTATGACGAGATTAAGTACGGGTTACACTTTTCTAAATATTCAAGAACACAGTAGATATATAAGAGAGAATATCGAGAATATTACTCATGCTAAAAAATATAAAATCAGTAATAAGTATCAATTTTTAGATGAGATATTTCTTAGAGTTCTTGAAAAACACCCAGAAAAAATGCCTGAAATTTTTTTTAAAATGTTTAAGGCCTCTCCAAAGACTGTTATAAAATTTTTGTCTAATAAAAGTAATTTTTTTGAGGATTTATCTATTATTTTTAGAATGCCAAAATTGACTTTTATTAAGGCTTTATTTTATTAATTTAATAAAAAAATGAAAAACCAATTAAAAAAAATAAATTTTAATCATTCTTTCATTTTTTTTTTATTTTGTAATATTTTTTCTTTAACAATTTTAAAATTTGAGAATTTAGTATTTTCACCATTATTCTGTTTACTTTTAATTTTAAGTATTGGGGTTTCTCATGGTTCACTTGATCATATAAAAGGAAAAAAACTTCTAAAAATTTTTGAAATAAAAAATACTTATATTTTTTATTTGCTATATATTTTTATTGCTTCAACTGTAATAGTCTTATGGACAATCATGCCATCAGTTTCATTAACAATCTTTCTAATAGTTGCTTCATTTCACTTTGGCAAAGAAGATACTCAGTTTTTAATAATTGAAAATTCATATTATAACCAATTATTATTTTTCTTGAAAGGTTTGCTCGTAATTTTAGCACCTATGTTTTTTCATTTTGAAGAAACAATATCTATATTCAAATTATTACTTATTGATAACGAGTCTTTTTATAGAACTTTAGATTTTATTGAAATGAATAACCTTATACTATTTGGTATTATTTTAAGCACATTATCCAGTATTTTATTATTTACCAAAGAATTTGAATTAAAAAAGTTTACTATTTTTTTAGATTATTTTTCAATTTTAATTATAAATTATTATTTGTCACCTCTGATGGCATTTACAATTTATTTTTGTTTTTTACATTCTACTAGACACGGTATTACTTTGATGCATGAGTTAGATGAGAATGATTTAAAGAATGGGCTAAAAATTTTCATAAAAAAAGCTCTGCCCTTAACCATTCTTACTGCTACCTTTTGTTTACTTGGGCTTTATTTATTAAATAATTCATACAATTTCGATAGTTCAATTCTAAAAATTATATTTATAGGTTTGGCGTCTTTAACCTTTCCACATATATTGCTTGAGTATTTAATAGAAAAAAATGAAAAATAAAGAATTGAAAATATTACTGTCAGCTCCTAGAGGTTTTTGTGCTGGTGTAGAAAGAGCTATAGAGATTGTTGAAAAATCAATTCAGAAATTTGGTACTCCAGTATATGTTCGTCATGAAATAGTGCACAATAAATATGTGGTAGATGATTTAAAAAATAAAGGAGCTATTTTTGTTGAAGAACTAGAGGAGATAGAAGATAAAACTAGACCAGTTATTTTTTCAGCTCATGGTGTTCCAAAAAAAATTCCAGAGGACGCTAAAAACTACAATATGACTTATGTTGATGCTACATGCCCATTGGTGTCAAAAGTACACAGAGAAGCTGAAAATCTAAATAAAGCTGGATATCATTTAATTTTAATAGGACATCAAAATCACCCTGAAGTAATTGGTACTATGGGACAGTTGCCCAAAGGATCAATTGATCTTATTCAAAATGAAGATGAAGCCAAAAACTATAAAATTCAAAATAACAAAAAAATTTCTTATGTTACTCAAACAACATTATCAGTAGATGATACAAAAGATATAATCCAAATATTAAAAGATAGATTTCCAAATATAAAAGAACCTTTGAAAGAGGATATTTGTTATGCCACTACAAACAGGCAAATGGCAGTCAAAAATATTGCAAAAAAATGTGACTTATTTTTTGTGATAGGAAGTAGAAATTCATCTAATTCAGTTAGATTAGTAGAGGTAGCAAAAAAATTTGGCTGCTCTAATTCAATATTAATTCATTCACAAAGTGAAATTCCATTTGATTTAATCAAAAACGCGAATACGATTGGTGTTTCTTCTGGAGCTTCTGCTCCTGAGATTCTAGTTGATAATTTTATCAATGAGCTAAAAAATAGATTTACAGTCAGTATAGATGAGGTAGAAATTATTAAGGAAAACGTTGTTTTCAAAGCTCCAAAAAAATTAAATTAAAATGGCTGTTTATACAAAAATAAATAAAAAAGATATTTCTTATATCAATAAAAAATTTGAAATAGATAAAATTATTAGTTTTAAGGGTATCAAACAAGGGATTGAAAATACTAACTATCTATTAAAATCAAAAAATAAAAAATTTATACTTACAATCTTTGAAAAAAGAGTCTCTCAAAATGAAATACCTTTTTTTATGAAGTTAATGGATCAATTAGATAATTCAAAAATAAATTGCCCAAAACCTCAAAAAAATAAAAATGGAAACTACCTAGTTAGAATAAGAAAAAAGTCAGCTTGTATTGTTTCCTTTTTAGAGGGAAAAGATAAAAAGTTGCTTAATTTAAAAAATTGTCACGAAATAGGTAAAATGATTGCTGGAATGCATTTATCCACAAAAAAAATAAATCTTTCCAGGAAAAACTCTATGGGTATCAAATATCTTAATCCGTTACTTAACAGTATTAAATTTAAATCAAAAAAATTTACTAATATAGAAAAATTTCTAAAGATAAATTTTAAAGATATCAAAATGAAATGGCCAAAAAAATTACCTAGTGGGATAATTCATGGAGATTTATTTATAGATAATATTTTTTTTAAAAAAGGTAAATTATCAGGAGTAATTGATTTTTACTTTGCTGCAAACGACTATTTTATGTATGAAATTGCTATTTGTGTTAATGCACTATGTTTTGACAAAAGAGCCTCTAAATTTTTCTTAAATAAAAAAAAGGTAAAAAATTTAATTAAAGGATATGAGAGTGTAAAAAAAGTTTCAACTGCAGAAAAAAAATCATTAAATATTTTATGTCGTGGTGCAGCAATGAGGTATTTTCTAACTAGACTTTTTGACTATTCAAATACACCAAAATCAGCGCTCATTAAAATAAAGGATCCGAGAGAGTATTATCAAAAACTCCTAATACACAATAATTTAAAAACTTATAAAGATTATTTAAGGTAATGATTAAGATATACACTGACGGTTCATGTATTGGAAATCCTGGTAAAGGTGGTTGGGCGGCAATTATATTAAGTGATGGAAAAAAAACTGAAATAAAAGGAAGTAAAAAAAATACTACAAATAATCAAATGGAATTATTAGCACCTATACAAGCTCTTAAAAAAATTCCAAAAGGCAGCAAAGTTGAAATTTTTACAGACTCTAAATATGTAAAGTCTGGAATAACAGAATGGATACATAACTGGAAAAAAAATGGATGGAAAACTGCAAACAAAAAAGAGGTAAGCAATAAAGAACTTTGGACAGAATTAGATCTACTAAATAATGAATTTGAAGTAAATTGGAATTGGGTAAAAGCACATTCAACTGACAAATTAAATAATGAAGTAGATTTACTTGCTAGAAATGCTGCAAACTCATAATTGAGGCACCTGGCAACACAACTGTCCTAACTATATTAAATTATTTAATAAATTCTCTGCTGAAGTTAAGCCACATTCTTTAGTTTCTTTTTCAACATGCATATTAACAACTGTGAAGTTTTCAATAACCATTAAATATCGATTTGATCTAATTCCCATTCCTTTTGCATTTCGATCAACTTCTGCACCAATAGCTTTCGTGAAAAACAAATACGGATCGGATAACATTTTTATGCTATTTCCAGTATTATTAATCTCACCCCAACCATTCATTACATAAGGGTCATTTACTGATAAACAAAATATATTTTCTATTCCTTTAGCTTTAATTTTATCTGCATTTGTAACAAAACCTGGTAAGTGAAGTTTTGAACAAGTTGATGTAAATGCCCCTGGCAAACCAAACAAAACATTTTTCCCATCACCTATTATTTCTCTTAATTTACTTTTTTGAGGTTCTCCATCAACAAGTTGAAAAATATCTGTATCTGGTATTTGATCTTTTATTTTAAGTTTCATATTGAATTCATTACATATTTTTTAACTTTTTCAATATCATTTGAAAGAAGTTCAAATTTTTCTTTTCTGTCATTAACATATTTAAGACTATCTGGTAAATTTTCAGTTTTTGAGATTGCATCTTCTATTGCTTTTGGAAATTTGCAAGGGTGCGCAGTTGATAATACAATGCAATTTTTTTCTAATCCTAATTTTCTCACAGCACCAATACCTACAGCAGTATGTGGATCAACTACCATCTGATGCTCATCATTAATTGTCTTTATCATTTCTACAGTCTCGTTTTCGTCAAGCATCTCAGATATAAAATTCTTTTTAATTTTATCTAAATCACTTTTATCAATTTTATAAGTATTATTTCTTATTTCAACCATTACATCTTTTGTAACTTCGGAGTTACTATCTTTTATGTCATATAGAAGCCTTTCGAAATTACTTGCTATTTGTATATCCATGCTTGGAGTATTTGTTTCCTCCACTTTTTTTTGAGTATAGTCGCCACCCGATATTGCTCTGTGAAGTATGTCATTTTTATTTGTAGCCACAATTAGTTTATCAATTGGAAGACCTAGTTTTTTTGCTAAGTAACCAGCATAAATATCACCAAAGTTACCTGTTGGAACAGAAAAAGATAAAGGTTGACCATTTCCAACTTTAAAATAAGCGTAAAAATAATACACCGATTGAGCAATAATTCTTGCCCAATTAATTGAATTTACACCCGACATATTAATTGCTTTAGAAAATTTTTCGTCGTTAAACATTGCTTTTACTAAATTTTGACAATCATCAAAATTACCCTCAACTGCAATATTAAATACGTTACTCTCTTCATGTATTGTCATTAGTCTTCTTTGTACTGGTGAAATTTTATTATTTGGGTGCAATACAAAAACATTTAAATTGCTTTTTCCTTTTAAAGCATCTATCGCAGCTGCTCCAGTGTCGCCTGAAGTTGCTACTATTATATTAATTTTTTTTTGATCACGTCCTAAATGATATTGATAAAAATTACCTATTAGTTGCATAGCGATATCTTTAAAAGCAAGTGTTGGACCGTGAAATAGTTCTAAAACTTTAAGATCTCCTAGATCAGAGATTTTTACAACATCATTAGATCTGAAATTTGAGTACGATTTTGAAATCATCGAGATTAGGTCATCTTTAGACATAAAATCTCCAATAAATGGATAAATTATTTCAGCAGCTAAGTCATTGTAACTAAGATTTTTTAGATTATTTAATTCCTCTTTTTTAAATTGTTTAATTGATTTTGGGACGAAAAGACCTCCATCATCTGCCAAACCTTTAAGAAAAACATCTTTAAAAGTAAAATTTTTCTGATTATTTCTTGTACTAATATAATTCATTTAATAATTCTTTTTTCTAAAATATAAATATAACAAAAGAATTGAAATCGCTAATGAAAACCAAGTAAGAGCATATTTTTGATGATTATTAGAAATATCGGCAGTAATTTTTTTTGGTTTGGGAACTTGATAATTTCCATTTAAATAAATTATATATTTAGAGAATTCTTTTCCTGTAAATTTTGATATGTCCTCTCTATTTAAACTAAACCAATAATTTTTCTCTAAATCATTATCTGGTTTAAAAATATTCTTTCTTCCTTGTAATTTTAAAGTTCCAATTATATCATTTTCATCAAATACATTAATCTCTTGAGAGTTTTTTTTTTCAAAAGGTATCCAGCCTCTATTAATCAAATAATTAGTATCATTTATTAAAATTGGATTTATAACTTCAAAGCCTGGTGTTCCAGTATTATTTAGATTGTATAAATAAATTTGTTTCTCAAAATCTATTGACCCTGATGTTTTTATTTTAAGATAATTTTCTACGTTAGAGTTTGTTAATTCAACAGGTGGATTTTTTAAAGAATTTTCAATTTCTGATATTAAATTGTTCTTCCAATTTAAACGAACAATTTGCCACGACCCTAGGGCAACAAAAACTAAAATAAAAAAAATTACAAATACTGAAAATAAAAACTTATGTTTCAAGGAATATAAATTAACTTCCCCAAATATAGATTGCAGCGAACAAAAATAACCACACAACGTCAACAAAATGCCAATACCAAGCTGCAGCTTCAAATCCAAAATGGTGATCTTTATTAAAATGACCTCTCTTACCTCTAAACAAACATACGGCTAAAAATATAGTTCCAACAAGCACATGGAAACCATGAAATCCTGTTGCCATGTAGAATACTGATCCGTAAATATGATCTGAAAAAGAAAATGATGCATGTTGATACTCATATATTTGTAAAAGAGTAAAACAAAACCCTAAAATAACAGTTAACCATAAACCCTGGATAAAACTTTTTCTATCATCTTCTAAAAGAGCATGGTGAGACCAAGTAACCGTCGTACCTGATAATAATAAAATTAGTGTATTGATTAATGGAATATCCCAAGGATCAAAAGTTTCAATATCCTTTGGTGGCCAAACATTTCCAACAAATTCATTTGGAAATAAACTCACATCAAAATATGCCCAAAACCATGCAACAAAGAACATTACTTCAGATGCAATAAACAATGTCATTCCATATCTGTGGTGAATTTGAACTACAGGTGTGTGATGACCTTGATGTTCAGCTTCAATAACAACATCTCTAAACCACATATAAGCTCCATAAATTAAAAGAGCAAAACCAAGATACATTCCCCATGAAACATCTGTATGAAGGTAATAAACAGATCCTAATGCCAATACTAAACATGAAAATGAAACGTAAATAGGCCAAGGACTTGGGTCTACTAAATGATAATCATGTTTTTTTTCAGCTGACATTTTTTGAATTATGATTGTTTATAGTAATCTGTCGAGAAAAAAGTATACGACATAGTTACGTCTTGTAAATTTTTTGTTGTTGGATCATTTACCATTTCAGGATCTAAATAAAAAGTCATTATGTATGTTGCTTTTTCTCCAGCTTTTAATTCTTGTTTCTCAAAACAAAAACAGCCTAATTTACTGTAATACTTTCCAAAACTAGATGGCGAAACATTAAAGGTTGCTACTCCTGCAGTTGGCTCATTACCATAATTTTCCACTTCAAATTCTATTTTGTTCACCTGGCCAACTTTCACATCAATAACATTGGACTTAGCCTTAAAATCCCAAGGTAAATTATTAACATTAGTATCAAATCTGACACTCACAACTTTATTTAATACAATTTTAGGAGCATTATTAGATACTTGGGTAGTTCCACCAAATCCTGTCACTCTACAAAATAAGTCATACAATGGTACTGCCGCATAAGATAATCCCAGCATTAAAACAAAAATTCCTGCTAATATTAAAGGTGTTAAGTTTTTTTTTTGTATCATATCGCCCTATCAAATACGCCAGTGTTATACAATGTAAAAAAGAAAAGAAAAATCATAAAAGCTATAATTCCTAAAGCTGTTAAAATATTTTTTCTTTTAGTTTTTTTATCTGGAGTTATCATATAATCTTATCTATCAGAAAAAGAACAAAAACCAAAAATAAATATAAAATAGAATATCCAAATATTGCTTTTGCTTTTTTAGGATTAAATTTATTTTTCTTATAATTATAAAGTTCATAACATAAAAAATTATAATAAAGAGTTAGTAATATTGAGGGTATTAAGAATGCTAATCCTACAAAGTCTATAAAATAAGGGAAAATAATTACCGGGAGCATTAATAAAGAATAAATAAAAATATTAATTTTTGTGCTTTCAACCCCATTTGTCAATGGAAGCATGGGTATATTGGCCCTTTTGTAATCATCAGATTTATATAAACTTAAGGCCCAAAAATGAGATGGAGTCCAAAAAAAGATTATCAAGAAAAAAGTTAATGGTTCAATTGACAAAGAGCCTGTTGCAATAGTCCATCCAATTACCGGTGGGAAGGCTCCAGCTGCTCCACCTATTACAATATTTTGAGGTGTTCTTCTTTTTAACCAAATTGTATAAACGAAAACATAAAATAAAATTGTTAAAAGTAATATTCCCGCTGAGATTCTGTTTGTAAAATAATCTAGGGCTACAACAGAAATTATAGATAAAGTAATACCTAAAATAAGCGCTTGATTTCTATTAACCTTACCAGTCGGTATTGGTCTTAGACAAGTTCTTGACATTAAAGCATCTAGGTCTGACTCATACCACATGTTCAATGCCCCAGCTGCTCCTGCACCTAAGGAAACTAACAAAATACCAATTATAGCATCTTTAGTTGAAACAAGATTTGGTGATGTTAATAAACCAACAGCACAAGTAAAAATTACCAACGACATTACTCTTGGCTTCATTAATTTAAATAATTCAGAAAAATTAAATAAATCTTCCTGACTTAAATTTCTTTTTTTAGCCTTTGAATTATTCATTAATTTTCTTAGCTATACTATTAGCTATGTGATTTTTGTGCTTCCTGATCATCCTCAAATTTTGGCAATTCATCAAATGTATGAAAATTTGGTGGAGATGGTACAGTCCATTCTAAAGTAGTCGCTCCTACTCCCCAAGGGTTTTGGGCTGCTGCTTTTTTCTTTGCAAATGAATAAATTAGATTTACAAAAAATACTGCCAAACCTGCTACCGCAACATACGAGCCTACTGAAGATATATAATTCCATCCAGCAAAAGCGTCAGGATAATCTGCATATCTTCTAGGCATTCCAGCTAATCCTAAGAAATGTTGAGGAAAGAAGATTAAATTCACTCCAACAAATGTTAACCAAAAATGTAAATGTCCTAGCCATTCAGAGTATTCATAACCAGACATTTTTGAAAACCAATAATAAAAACCTGCAAATATTGCAAAAACTGCGCCTAAAGATAAAACATAATGAAAATGTGCTACCACATAATAAGTATCATGCATTGCAGTATCTACTCCTGCATTTGCCAATACTACACCTGTTACTCCACCAACTGTGAACATAAATATAAATCCAAGTGCCCACATCATAGGTGTTTTAAATGATATTGATCCACCCCACATCGTTGCAATCCATGAAAAAATTTTAATACCTGTTGGAACAGCTATAATCATAGTTGCTGCAAGAAAATAAGCTTTTGTATCAGTGCTTAAGCCTACTGTGTACATATGGTGTGCCCATACAACAAATCCTACAATTCCAATTGCCACCATCGCATATGCCATACCTAAATAACCAAAAACTGGTTTTCTAGAAAATGTTGAAACAATATGGCTAATCATTCCAAAGCCTGGAAGAATTAAAATATAAACTTCTGGATGACCAAAGAACCAAAATAAATGTTGGAATAAAACTGGGTCACCTCCTGTTTGAGCTTCAAAAAATGCTGTTCCAAAATTTCTATCAGTTAACAACATAGTAATTGCTCCAGCTAGTACTGGTAAAGATAATAACAATAAAAAAGCTGTTACTAAAATTGACCAAGCAAATAGAGGCATTTTATGTAATGTCATGCCTGGTGTTCTCATATTTAAAATCGTAGTGATAAAATTCACAGCACCTAGAATTGAAGAAGCTCCTGCTAAGTGCAAACTTAAAATTGCTAAATCCATTGCTGGACCTGGTTGACCTGCTTTTGATGACAATGGAGGATAAATAGTCCATCCACCACCCACACCTGTTTGACCTGGAGGTCCATCAACAAAAATTGATAAAATTAATAGTGTTAACGAAACTGGTAACAACCAAAAAGAAATATTGTTCATTCTTGGAAATGCCATATCAGGGGCACCAATCATAATTGGAACAAACCAATTACCAAAGCCACCTATCATTGCTGGCATCACCATAAAGAAAATCATGATTAAACCATGACCAGTTACTAACACATTGTATAAATGATAATTTCCACCTAAGATACCATCACCAGGATGCATCAATTCCATTCTCATCAAAACTGAAAATGCCGTTCCAATAACCCCTGCAACAATTGCAAAGATTAAATACATTGTACCTATATCTTTGTGATTAGTTGAATATGCCCAACGTTTCCAACCCGTTGGTGTATGATGATCGTCATGTGATGCTGTTTGTGTATACATATTTATTTACTCGCTATTTTTAATTTATCATTTCCTATTTCCTCTTTTGCAAATTTTACTCGTGCCTCTGATAACCATTCTTGGTATTCTTCATCACTTACTACCTTAACAGTAATTGGCATAAAAGCATGTTTAATTCCACATAGTTCAGAACACTGGCCATAGTAAGTTCCTTCTTTTTCTGCTTTAAACCATGTCTCGTTAATTCTACCGGGGACTGCATCTCTTTTAACACCAAATGCTGGTAATGCCCATGCGTGTAGAACATCATTAGCTGTGATTAAAACTTTTACAACTTTATTTACTGGAACAACAACTTCATTATCTACTGAAAGTAGTCTAGGTTGGTCTGATTTCAGATCTTTTTCTTCAATCATATATGAGTCAAATATTATATTTTCATCAGGATATTCGTATCCCCAATACCACTGATATCCAACAGCTTTAATAGTTAAATCAGCTTTTGGAATTGTATCTTGTTTATATAAAATCTTAAATGATGGAACTGCCATTACTATTAAAATTAAACATGGAATTAAAGTCCATAGAATTTCTACAGTAACGTTGTGAGTTCTTTTTGAGGGGATTGGATTTGCTGAAGCTCTAAATCTTACACATGCATATAACATCAAAAATAAAACGAAAACGCTAATTGCAATTATAATTGGGAGTAAAAGATTATTATGAAAATTTACAATATCTCTCATTCCATCTGATGCAGGATTTTGAAAACCTAATTGCCAGTCTTTAGGTTGATCAGCAAATGTATTTCCTGAAATAAAAATGCTTGAAATTATTAATAAAATTTTTTTCATTTACTTAGCTATATAAAGCTCTTTTATAAAAATTACACTTTAGTTTTCGCGACAATTTATCAATTAATCACATAATTTATGATCGAAATTGCAGATATGACCGCTGTTTCT
>JACWDI010000010.1 GCA_014654265.1 Pelagibacterales bacterium SAG-MED11
TCTTTGCAAGTTTTACCAAAAGCTGTTCCAGGGACTATTGCTACACCAGCTTCATGCATTGCTTTTTTACAAAATTCACTTCCACTCATTCCTGTTCCACTAACCTTCGGAAATGCGTAAAAAGCTCCTCCAGGTAGACTACATTCAACACCTGGTAAATCATTTAAACCTTGATGAATTAAGTTTCTTCTAGCTGTAAATTTTTCCATCATTTCATGAATTGAGTCATCTGGGCCATCTAAAGCAGCAATGCCAGCAAATTGCGCAGCAGCATTTACACAAGATACACTATTTATTAAAAGTTTATTTACATGTGGAACTAATTCTTTAGGCCAAAAACTCCAACCTAATCTCCATCCAGTCATTGAATATGCTTTACTCCATCCTTCTAATACAATTAATCTTTCTCTTAATTCTGGGTAATTAAAAAAAGATGGCATTTCTTTGTTATCGAAAATTTGTCTACTATAAATTTCATCACTCAAAATAGTTACATGTGGATGTTTTTTTAGTCCTTCAGCTAAAACATCTATCTGTGATTTTTCTACAAAACTTCCTGTAGGATTATTTGGATTTATTAATATTAATAATCTTGTTTTGTCAGTAATTAATGACAATATTTTTTCTGGATTAAATTTTAAATCTTTGTCCTCTGTCAAATCGTAAGGTACAGAAGTCGAGCCTGTATAGTTAATCATTGACTCATAAATTGGAAAAGCAGGAGTTGGATGAATAATTTCTGCACCTGGCTCTCCAAAACATTGAATTGCATAACTCATAGTGGGTTTACCACCTGGCATGATTAAAATTCTTTCAGCGTCTACCTCAGCATTATATCTTTTCTTAATCCATCTCGTAACAGATTGTCTACATTCTAAAATTCCATTAGATAAAACATAACCATGATGTCCATCATCTAAAGCTTTTTTTGCAGCTTCAACAACGTGTTTAGGTGTTTTAAAATCTGGCTGACCTAACCCCAAATGTATCATTGGATTTCCCTTAGCCTCTAATGCTTTTGCTTCAGCCAAAACAGAAAAGGCTGATTCAGTCCCTAAATTATTTAAATTCTTTGCTAGTTTCATGATAATATTTTTTTTATTTTTTAAGACCTACTTCTATAAATTAATTTTGAACTATTCAACTCTTTTAAATTTTTACATCCCATTAAAACCATATTTCTATTGATTTCATCGTGCATGTTTTGAAGTAAATGCTCAACACCTTTTTGACCGCCTGCGGCTAAAGAGAACAAAAACATTTTTCCAAAACTGCAAGCTTTTGCTCCTGCGGCAAGCGCTTTTAATACGTGAGTTCCCCTACGCACTCCTCCATCTAAAATGATTTCCAGCTTATCACCTACTGCATCAGAAATTGCTTTTACTTGATCAAAGGGAGATCGAGAACCATCTAATTGACGACCACCATGATTGGAGATCATTATTGCTGTACATCCAATATCAATAGCTCTTTTAGCATCCTCAACACTCATAACACCTTTTAGAGCAAATGGACCATTCCATTTTTTTGCACAATACTCAGCGTCCTTCCAGCCCATTGCCGGATCATATTGTTCATTAATATATTCAATAACTGATTTTGCAATACTAGTTCCCTTATCTGTTTTTTTTTTAACATTTGAAAGTTCAAATTTTTTTCCTGTCAAATAATTAAAAACCCAATTAGGACGCATCGCAAAACTAATTAGGCTTTGTAAAGTTAACTTTGGTGGTGTTGTAAACCCTGTTCTGTGATCTTTCTCTCTATTTCCAGCTACTAAGGTATCTACAGTTAAGCACATTGCATCAAAACCAGACCTCCTAGACCTATCGATTAAGTCATCAGAAATTGATCTATCCTTATGAACATAAAGTTGAAATAATTTTGGACCACTTGAGATATTCGATATCTCCTCAATTGAATTATTACCCATCGAAGACATACTATAAAATGTTCCAAATTTTTCTGCTGCCCTAGCCGAAGCTTTATCTCCATCAGGATGATAAAGTCTTTGCATAGCTGCCGGTGAAAGAAAAATTGGCATATCTATTTTACGTCCAAATAAAGTTGTTGATAAGTCTGGTTTACCTACGCTTGCAAGAATATTCGGAACTAAATCACATTCATTAAATGAGTCTGTATTCCTTCTTAAAGTTGACTCATCATCAGAACCACCGTCTATGTAATGAAAAATTGGTGAAGGTAATTTTTTTTTTGCTAATTTTCTAAAATCTTCAAAATTATAACAGTTTTTTAAACTCACGTTCTTCTAAATCTTAAGTTATCTCGATTTAGATCACTAATTTTTGTACATCCCATTAACTTCATGTCTCTTACTAATTCTGATTTATATTTTTCTATTGCTCTTTCAACGCCTGCTTGACCTCCAGCTGCTAATGCGTAAAGATATAATCTTCCACCGGAGCAAGCTTTAGCACCTAAAGATAACGCTTTAAGCATATGTGTGCCCCTATGAATTCCACCTTCACAAATAACATCGAGCTTATCTCCCACTGCATCAACAATTTCTGCTAGCTGATCAAATGGAGATCTAGAACCATCTAATTGTCTTCCGCCATGATTTGAAACCATTATACCTGTGCACCCAATATCAACTGCTCGTTTTGCATCTTCAACACTCATAACACCCTTCAACGCAAAATGACCTCCCCATTGAGAGCAAAGTTTTTCCGCATCTTTCCAATTCATAGATTGATCTAACATCGTTGAAAAATAGTTTCCTATCGAAGAGTTTGTGCTTGTACCCTCTTTTACAAAATCTTGAAGATGAGGTAATTCAAATTTACCTTTTGTCAAATAATTTATTCCCCACATTGGTTTGGTCGCAAAACTAAATAAGCTCGATAAAGTCAATTTTGGTGGAGAAGTAAAACCAGTTCTTAGATCTCTTTCACGATTTCCGCCTGTGATAGTATCAACTGTCAAAGCCATTACATCAAATTTAGCTGCTTTTGCCCGCTCTAAACAAGAATCATTTAAACCTCTATCTTTATGGAAATAAAATTGAAACATCTTAGGAGTATCAATCATGGAAGATATTTCCTCTACACTAACTGTAGCTAATGCTGAGACACCAAACATTGTATTAAATTTTTTAGCAGCTTTTCCAACTGCTCTTTCACCATCATAATGAAAAAGTCTTTGTAATGCTGTTGGTGAAAGATAAAATGGTAAATCTAATTTTTTACCAAAAATCGTTGTAGACAAATCAACATTCTCAACGCCTCTTAAAACATTTGGAACTAAATCAACATCATCAAAAGCACTTGTATTTCGAGCGTATGTGATTTCATCATCGGCTGCACCATCAATATAATGAAAAATAGGTGATGGAAGTTTCAGCTTAGCAAGTTTTCTAAAATCACTAAAGTTGTGACAGTCTTTTAATCTCATTATCATAATATGTTTATCTAAAACTTTTTAAGGAAGTTAAACATATAACTATTTGCCCCAGGATTTTTATCTCCTAGACTAGCGTTAGATAAATGGTTGTAGGAAAAACCAAATTGACTATCTTTAGGTAGATCTAAAGAGAGTTGGACCTCGCTTTTAAACTCAACTATATGTCCTAAATCTTTACCATCTCCTTGTTCATAAATACCAGGAGTAAAACTTGGTATCACGTTTAAAGCTCCAATAGAATATTGTGATTGTACTCCAGTATATAAATATGCTGCATTATCTGCAGTCATTAATACTCCAGTGATAGGTGATAAATTTCCTAAAAATGTATCTCTATTAAGATCTACATTTTGATGTTGAAATCCAATTAAAGTTGATCTTTTACCGTCATCACTAAAATCAAACATTCCCGAGTAAACATTAAACTTAGTATTATTAGTGTCGACCTTAAAATCTTTAGCATTAATAGGTAATCCTGCTACAAAGAATGCAATCAAAAGATATAAGATTTTTAGTTTCATATGTAAAATATAGTTAATTTTTTTTATATATAAATAATTTTAATATTATTGCACCACCGATTAAAAACATCAAGAGAGGTAATAGCCATAGAAAATAAGTGTTTTTACTAAATCCTGGGTCATATAAAATCCATTCACCATATTTATCTTTTAAATAATTATAAATTTCCTCTTCACTATCCCCCTCATTTAATTTTTTTTTTACCAAAGTTTTTAAACTAATTGCAAATTCAGAATCAGAGTCATGTACAGATTGACCTTGACAAATTAGACATCGTAAATTTTTTGTTATTTTTTCATCCAAATTTTTAGTTTTTGCATGTACTAAATTAAAATTAAATATAATTAAAATTACAATAAAAAATTTTAGAGATCTCATTGAATCAACTCTTTAATTTCTAGTAATGAATTTTGATCAATTGGTCCAATAATTTTTTTAATAATCTTATTTTCATATACCAAAAAAGACTCAGGCACCCCATAAGCACCCCACTCGATTGCAATTGTTCCATCTGTATCACTAAAAATAAAATCATAGGGATTGCTTAATTCGTCTAAAAAATTTATCGCATTTTTTTTTTTATCTTTATAGTTGAGGCCCACAATTTTTAAATTTTTTTGATTAGATAAATTTAATAAAAACTTGTGCTCATCTCTGCAGGGGGCGCACCAGGAAGACCATATATTCATCAAATAAAATTTATCCCCTTCAAAAATATCTTCTGATTTAAAAATCTCTTCTGTTTCAAATGCTTTAGCAACAAAAACAGGAATATTTTTTTGATTGCCTATTTGGGGTTCATAAACATTAGAATTTTGTAATCCTTTATAAAAAATTACAAAAATTACTGAAATTATAATTATTAATAAAATTGGAAAAATTTTAGTTTTCATATCTTTTTTTAAAAAAACCTATCAAACCACTTAAGCTAATTAAAAATGTAGATAGCCAAATCCAAATCATAAAAGGTTTTACTTGATATCTAATATTAAAATACTCTTGGTTTTGAACAGAATTCATAGTCATAAATTTATCTTTATATAAAGTTGTTTTAATATCTGCTTCACTAGTAATGATGTTAGGTTGATTATATATTCTTAATTCAGGTTGCATAATATCTGTCTGTCCACCATTGTGCTCTATAACAAACTTGCCAATTATTGCTTTAAAATTTTGTTCATCTCTTTGTTCAATACTTTTAAAATTTATTTTCAGTGAATCATTTTCATAAGTTTCGTTAATTTTTAAATTAGTAATTATCTCTGTTGATAAAAAATTATTAAATAAAATACTTAAAATTAATAAACTAAAACTAAAATGAGCAAAATTTTGAGATAAATTATTAAATTTTTTTGAAAAAAAATCCTTGAGAGTTATTAAAAATAAATAAAATGCAGAGGTCACTAAAATTGTGTTAATTAAAAAACTAATGTCTAAATTTCTTATTATAAACGTCGATAATAAAAGAGAAATAATTAAAAATAAAATTAAGTTTAGTTTATTTTCTAACTCTGATTTAATCCATTTTAATTTTGGACCTATTGCCATTGCTAATAAAAATGGAACTAAAAATGGAATTATCAATTTATTATAGAATGGTGGACCAACAGATATTTGTTCTGAAGATAATACCTCTAAAAATATTGGATAAGTTGTTCCTATCAAAACTACTGAAAGAAAATACATCATAAACCAATTATTAACTAAAATTGATGTCTCTTTACTTAACCAAAAAAAAGAATTTATTGTAGTTTTTTCACTTTTATAAAAAAATAAAAAAATAAAAATCGATAAAAACACTAAAATAAATAAAAAGATTAATATATATAATCCTCTCTCTGGGTCATTAGCAAATGTGTGAACAGAATTTAAAATACCAGATCTAACTAAAAATGTTCCACACATACTAAGTGTAAAAGTTGCAATTGATAATATTACAACCCAAGAAGTTAAGATTTGTTTTTTTTCCAATACTAATGTGCAATGTAGCAATGTAATAAGTGCTAACCATGGCATTAAAGAAACATTTTCAACTGGGTCCCAAAACCAAAACCCACCCCAACCAAGCTCATAATATGCCCAGATTGAACCTAATAAAATACCCAAAGTTAAAAAAATCCAAGAAGTTAAAATCCATTTTTTAATATGCTTAGCCCATGAACTTGAAATGTAATTTGTTACTATCGCTGCAAGAGCAGAAGAAAATATAATTGATGATCCTACATAACCTAAGTATAAAATTGGTGGATGAATAGCCAAAGCTGGATCTTGTAAAATTGGATTAAGACCTAATCCTTCTTTTGGTATTGGAAAAATATAATTAAAAGGACTTGAAGTTTTTATCAAAAAAACAAAAAAACCAACAATTATTATCTGTTGAAATAATAAAGTTAAAATTCTGTATTTTTTTGGCTGATCATTAGATCTCAACAAAAAAAGAAAGATAAATAACGTCAAAACTAATAACCAAAGTAATAAACTACCCTCATGATTACCCCATGCACCAGATATTTTATAAAAAGTAGGCACTGTAGTGTGAGAATGATTGAAAACTGTTTCATTGCTAAAGTCAGAACTTATAAATGACTGAACTAAACCTAAAAAACTTAAACTCACAAAAAAAAACTGAAAAAAAACAGAAAATATAATTTTATTATCAAGTTTTGATTTACTTAGATTTTTTATAGAAAAAAAAATTATTAAAAAAGAAATACCAAATCCAATAATCAAAGAATAATATCCTATTAAACTAGCCAATTTTATTTCTCCTCTAATGCAGCTTTTACCTCAGGTGGCATATAATTTTCGTCGTGTTTAGCAAGAATTTTTGTTGCTAAAAAAAAACTTTTATCTTTTAGATAACCCTCTGCTACAACTCCTTTACCTTCTGAAAAAAGATTGGGTACTGCTCCTGAGTAAGATACATTAATTTCATTTTTAAAATCTGTGATTATAAAATTTAGTTTTTTCTCTTTTATAGATATAGAATTTTTTTTGACCATTCCCCCAACTCTTATCTTATTTTTATCACTTTCAGATAGAGTTTTAATATCTGATGGGGATTTAAAATAGACTACATTTTCTTCAAGAGATTTTAAAATGAGGAATACTGATAAAATTAGAGTAATTAAAACTAATACTATAAAAAAAAATCTTAATTTAACTTTACGACCATACATGGTTTAAAGTTTAAAAATTTGATGAATTAGATAAAATTTCTTTATTAATGATTTGAGATTTTGCAAAAGCTGCTCTTTCAGATTTTAAATTTCCAAATTTAGCGATAAATTTATTTCTCTCTCTCACATATTGAGCCTTAACAACAAAGTATAAAGATAAAAAACTTAAAAGTGTAAACATAAAAGATGATAAAACGTAAATGCCATATCCATTCATAAAAAGTATTTCATTGATCATAATCTATCTAAGCCTTTATTTTTAATTTTTATCAGTTCTGTATTATATTTCATCAAAAAAATAAGTAATGAGAACAGGGCAAATGCCGCAGTCATTATAAATAATGGAAATAACATTGATGAATGAATCGATGATTTTGATAATATGTTAATTGAAGCAGGTTGATGGAGTGTATTCCACCAATCAACTGAATATTTTATTATTGGAACATTTATAATTCCCAAAATTGTTATTATTGAAGTAATTTTATATACTTGTTCTTTATTTTCATAAATTCTCCAAGCAAGTAAATACATTAAATAAAATAAGGCTAAAATTAACATAGAAGTTATTCTAGCATCCCAAGCCCACCAAGTTCCCCAGGTTGGTTTTCCCCAAATAGAACCTGTAACAAGCGCTATTATATTAAACACAAAACCTGAAGGAGCTAAACTTTTTGCAATTAAAAAGAAATTTTTAATTTTAAAAATATATCCTAAGATTGATAAAAAGGTAATTGAGGAAAAAATGCCAAGTGTAATCCAGGCTGCAGGAACATGAACATACATAATTCTTACAGCATGACTTTGTTTATAATCTTCAGGAGATAAAATTAGAGCTTCCGTTAATCCTACTGATAAAACAACAATAAATAAAAATAAAACATATTTTGGAGCTTTAGAGGAGATAGAAAAGATTTTATTAGGTTCTAAAAACTTAAACATAAATTTTATTTTTTAACTTTATATCAGGTTATTTATTATGAATTTAAAGTCTGATCAAGAATGTAGAGGGAGATAATAACGAAGGGTAATAAAAACACTCTTGATCAGAATTATTTAAATATAAAATAACCCTGTGACCAAGATTTGAATTAAATGTGTTTAAAAAGTGATTTTATTTAATTTGACGGTTTAAAGTAGCTAGATCCCTTTTTCCCAGAGAATATCTCTTCAATTAGAGGGTGTTTTATGGGCTCATCAGAGTCATCCATTAACAAGTTTTGCTCTGATACATAAGCCTCATAAGTAATTTCATCATTTTCAGCTAGAAGATGATAAAAAGGTTGATCTTTTCTCGGTCTAACATTTTTTGGGATTGATTGATACCATTCCTCAGAATTATTAAACTCGAAATCAACATCATAAATAACACCTCTGAACTCAAAGTGTTTATGCTTTACAATGTCACCTATTGAGAATTTAGCTTTTTGAATTGGCATTAATATAAGTATGGGTATTTAAAAATGAAAATCAATGATAAAAAAATTAATGTTTTGTGATGTGGCAAATATGTTAATATCTTTTTAGTGAATAAATCTTTTTTGAAGTTTCTTACCGATTTTGGCCCATTAGTAATTTTTTTTTACTACTACTACGATAATGGAAAAGATTTAAAAATAGCTATTCCTCCATTTATAATTGCGACAATTATAGCATTAACCGTGATGTGGTTTTTAGAAAAAAGAATACCAAAAGTTCCATTGTTAAGTGGAATTTTAATTACTTTTTTTGGAGGATTGACAATTTATTTTGATAATCCAGTTTTTATTTACATTAAGCCTACTATTATAAATATTTTATTAGGCCTGGCTTTAATATTTGGAAAATATTTTACTAATGAACCAGTGCTCAAAAAACTGATGGGAAAATCAGTTTCTTTAACTAACGAGGGTTGGGAAATTTTAAATAGAAGATGGGTATATTTCTTCTTTGGTCTCGCAATATTAAATGAATTGGTATGGAGAACGCAATCTGAGGAATTTTGGGTAAATTTTAAAGTTTGGGGTTTGTTACCTATAACTTTCATTTTTACAGGATTCCAAATAGGATTAATAAACAAATATAAAACAAATGAATAATAATTTACGATTAGTAGTAAACAATGTTAATGACAAAAAACTAGAAGATAAACATTTTTTTGAAAAAGATGAATTAAAAATTATTTTGGATTTATATGCAAAAATGGTCTCTGAAGGATCTTGGAAAGATTATGGACTTAGCATATCAAGTAAACAAGTGGGTTTTAGTGTTTTTAAAAATGCAGCTGAAAATGCACTTTATAAAATATGTAAAAATTTTAGACCAAAAAATAAAAATTTAAAATATTTGATAACAGATACAAATGGGAAAATATTAAAAAATTCTTTTGATTTAAATATACTTTTAAAAAATACTAACTGGAAAAAACTTCAAAAATAATATTATCTTCTTTGACCAAAAAGTCTTAGAAGCATAATAAATAGGTTAATGAAATCTAGATAAAGCGTTAACGCTCCCATTACAGCTTTTTTACCAATAATTTCACCTGTATCACTCGCTGCATACATATTTTTGATTTTTTGAGTATCATACGCAGTTAGTCCGACAAAAATTAAAACTCCTAAAACTGAAATTACGAAATACATCATTGATGATTTCATGAAAATGTTAACTAATGAGGCAATAATAATTCCAATTAATCCCATCATTAAAAAAGATCCTAATTTGGTTAAATCTCTTTTAGTCGTGTAACCGTATATGCTCATTGCTCCAAAAGTAGCTGAACAAATAAAGAAAACTCTAGTCACACTCATACCGGTATAAATCAATAAAATTGAAGAAAGAGACAAACCCATTAATGCTGCAAAAACCCAAAAAGTTGTTTGAGCTTTTGACGCGCTCATTTTATTTATTCCAAAACTCATATAAAAAACAATTCCTAGGGGTGCCAACATCACAAGCCACTTAAGCCCAGACATATAAATTGCATTTCCCATTTGAGTTAAACCCACAATAGATCCAGCTTCATTTGTAACTACTGACATTTTAAATGTTAAAAGAGCAACTATACCAGTTAACAATATTCCTGTTGCCATATAGTTATAAACTTTAAGCATGTAGGCTCTTAAGCCTTCATCCATCGCTACTGTTGATTGTTGAGCTGCTTTAGCTCTTCCTAAAATACCTTTTTTATCAAATTCCATAATAAGAGAGATATATAGTCTTTTACTAATTATTCAAGATGTCTTAAAATATTAATAAAAAAATTAACACTATAAAACCTCAATGAATTACAAAAAATTAGGAAATACTAATCTTGATGTAAGTACAATTTGTCTCGGTACAATGACTTGGGGAGAGCAAAACACTCAAGACGAGGGATTTGAACAGATGGATTACGCTTTAGACCAAGGTGTAAATTTTTGGGATACAGCTGAAATTTATTCTATTCCAATGAGAGAGGAAACATATGGAGAAACAGAGAGAATAATTGGAAATTGGTTTCAGAAAACAAAAAAGAGAGATAAAATTATTCTTGCAACTAAAGTTTGTGGAAATACTTCTAACAAGTACATTAGGGAAGGTGGATATAATTTTGGAAAAAAAAAAATCACCCAGGCTTTAGAGGAAAGTTTAAAAAGATTAAAGACTGATCACATAGACTTATATCAACTTCATTGGCCAGAGAGAAACACAAATTTTTTTGGCATGCACGGCTATGAGCATGACGAAAAAGATAATGACTGGACACCTTTTGAAGAAATTCTAGAAAGTTTAGATAAATTTATTAGTGAAGGTAAAATTAGATATATAGGTTTATCTAATGAAACCGCCTGGGGTTTATCTAAATTTCTAGAACTATCAAAATTAAAAAAACTTCCAAAAATGATGTCTGTTCAAAATCCTTATAATTTACTCAATAGATCTTATGAAGTTGGATTAGCTGAAATATCAGTAAGAGAAAAAAGTGGGTTATTAGCATACTCACCGCTAGCATTCGGATACCTAACAGGAAAATATAGAAATAATAATCTTCCTGAAAAATCAAGGATGAAATTATTTAAAGATTTTACGAGATATAAAAATGAAAATGGTCAAAACGCTATAGAAGAATATTATGAAATATCAAAAAAATTTGATATTGATTTTACTCAAATGTCATTAAAATTTTGTGAAATCCAGCCTTTTGTAACAAGCGTAATCATAGGTGCAACAACAATGGAACAGTTGAAAACAAACATAGAAAGTGTAAATGTAAGTCTAACAAACGAAATTATTAATGAGATTAACAAAATTCAAAAAAAATATCCAAACCCATGCCCATAATTAAAAAAATTTTATTATTTTCTTTTATAGTTTTAATTTCCAGTATCTCAAAAACTTTTGCAGAAGATTTAAAAAAAGTTGGAAAATATAAGGATTGGGAAGTAATGGTAATGACTGAAGTATCTGGTAAGGTATGTTTTGCTCAATCAATTCCAGTTTTACAAGCACCCAAAAAAAATAAAAGAGATGCTAGATTATTTGTAACTTTTAGACCTGGAGAAAAAATTTCTAATGAAATAAGTGCAACTGCAGGGTACGAATTTAATAAGAATAATACAGTCTTAGCAACTTCAGGAAATAATAAATTTAAATTTGATATAAAGCAGCAAGGTTTTGCTTGGATGACTAGTAATAAAAAAGAAAATATTATGATCAAAGTAATGAAAAAAGGATCAAGAATAATGGTAGCGGGATATAATGAAAAAGGATCCCAAACTATAGATCACTATTCGTTGTTAGGATTTACAAAAGCTTATAATACTGCAAAAAAAGCTTGCAGTTAATAAATGAAATCAAAAAAAAGAATTGTATTAGCTTATTCTGGTGGCTTAGATACATCCATAATCCTTAAATGGCTTCAAGAAAATTATAA
>JACWDI010000011.1 GCA_014654265.1 Pelagibacterales bacterium SAG-MED11
TCAAAACAGACTCAATTAAATTTTTTCTTTTAATAATTATTGAATGTTTTGAATAAATGGAAAAAAGGTAAAACCCAATTGCTACAAAAAAAAATCTAAATGCTAAAGCTGAAAAGGGATCGCTGTTATCTATAATTGGCTTGGTGGTAATAAAGGCTGAAGACCATAACAATATAAATATTAGTGGAAATATTCTGACCATTTCAGGTTTTATAGATCATTTATTCTTACTTTTATTGGATAAATTTAGTTAAATTTACTTATGAAAAATGCAAGCATAATTACTACCTTGAGTTGTATTCAAAAATGTATAGGATTCTTCTCAATTGTGATTAACAAAAAAATGATTTTGAAATGAAATTTAGATTTATTAAAATATTAACGTTTATAGTTTCGTTTTTCTTTTTGACTGGTTTTTTGCCTGTTTTTTCTATACTTGGTCCTAGTTTAACAGCTTTTACATCTGGTAATGTTTACAAAGCTGGAGCTCAATATATGATTAATAAAACAATTGAAGATGCAACTGGAAAAAATTCTCTAACTTTTGTCAAAGATAAAATTGAAGAAAACAATGATAAAAAAAATTTAAATAAAGAACTTATGCTACTAGTTGAAAAAAGAATAAAACTCACAAGACAAAAACTAAACCTTAAAAATATCAATCAGTAATTTTTAAATAAATTAAATGTTTTTGTTTGCTTTCTTTACACCATAATTCATAACTTTCACACATTCTCCATAAATGATCAAAAGCTCTTTGAGACAATTCTAAAGGAAAATGACTTTTTGCATAATATAATTCAGGAAATTGAATAAGTTGTTTAATCATCATATCTTTTTGAATATGAAGTAATTTAATTGTTTCATCTGGTATTTTTTTTTTAGTTTTAAGATCAATAAAATTATTTTTTTTTAAATTTTTAATCCATTTGTCATGAAATTCACCACTACTTATTTCTTTGTACTCATCTGTTCCAATAAATGACTCCAGAGCATTAATATTTGAAAAATCAGGATTTTTTTTTTTAATTTTACAAATTTTGAGATATATATACTCTGCTACGTACAATACGTATGGTTTTTCTTTAGATGACATTATCTATTATTATATTTTTTCATAGCTGAATTAGCTAAGATCAAATTAGGATCTAAAAATATTTTTGATGATTTAATTGTTTTAAATGATTTAAATGCGAAAATAGCTATTGGCAATTCAGTACAACCAAGAATTATTTTTTTACATCTTTTTTTTATTAAATAATTAATGGCAGGTTTTATAATCTTACTAGCTTCTTTTACTTTTCCCATTTTTACAAATTTAATAGCCTTATTAACAGAATTATTTTGAATTTTTTTATTTGGAAAAACTAAATTATAGTTGTTATCGAAAAATTTATTGTAAACACCAGTTTTTAAAGTGCCTTCAGTAGCAAGTAGACCAATACTTGAATTTTTTTTACATGTTTTTTTTGTAAAATTAAAAACCTCTTTTGGCATATTAATTATAGGTAAATTAATTTTTTTCTGTAAATCTTCATACCAATAATGAGCTGTATTACATGGAATAACTATAAATTTACATTTACTTTTTTTAAGAACCTGACATCCTTTAATTAAACTTTTTAAAACTAATAAATATTTTTTTTGACTTTTTTTGTTATTTTTTTTATTTGATAAATTTCCAGTTTGAACACCTATTGACTCAGGTCTTCCTGGAATATTAGATTTATTATAGAGTATGAATAGAGGGTAATCTTGATCAAATTTCCCTCTGTATAAGATTGCTAACTTATTACAAAAATCAAGACCTGCTTGAGTTCCCATTCCACCTAAAATACCAATCATATATAAATTATATCTTTTTGTTTGTTGTAGAATAGTCCATTGGCTATAAAAATAAATCAATTCTTAAACTAAGAACTGAAAATGATTATAGCCAATAAATGATAGTGTGAAAATTATGCAGTTTTTAAGTTAACTGCTGAAGGACCTTTAGGACCATCTTCAACATCGAAAGTCAAAGCTTGACCCTCATCTAAACCGTTCATACCAGCATCTCTTACTGCTGAAACATGTACAAACACATCTTTTTCTTTATCTTCTCTTTCAATAAAACCAAAACCTTTGGTTGGATTGAACCACTTTACTTTACCTTGTAGACTCATATTTATCTTCTTACTTTTTGTTGTATTAATTTATTACTTATAATTAAGTAATTCCGCTTTCTTTAGAATTTAGAGGGTTTTGTCAACTAAATAGATGTTTTTGAGACCTTTTTTATTCTAATCGTTGTTTATCTGTTTAGTCAAATAGATCGAATTTATATCTTCTTTATAATGCGCGAAGGGCTCACAAGTAGCAAAATCACATTTTTTAAATAATTTTCGTGCTGGTTCAAAAAATTTACCTGCACCCGTTTCTATACTTAATCTTTTTATCTTTAATTTCTTGGCTTCAAAAATTAAATGGTGAATTACTTGTATACCATTACCTTTGTTTCTATAATTGTCATGAATTCGAATTGATTTAAATTCTCCATGTTCTTTTGTAAGAAATTTCAAAGCACCACAGCCAAATAACTTTTCCTCTTGCCATAGACTCCAAAATTTAATTGATGGAGTTTTAAGACCAGGTATGTCAAGAACATGTGCACTTCCTTCAGGGGATGCAGCTTTTAATTCTATAAAATGTTTTATCAAAAGCTGATTAACTTCAGGGTGATCAAAATTTCCTTCTATTGATTTAAGCATTTATAATAAAGTTGTTATATGACCCATTTTTCTTTTCTCTTTTATCTCTTTCTTTAGATAATCAAAAAAAAATTCATTCTTACTTAGTTCTAAATTTTTTCGATAAGGTTCAATTTGATTGCCAATTAAATTTACCATTTTTGCATTAGATAATTTTTTTAACGCAACTTTTTCAAGTGCACATACAGCTCTTACATGATTTTCAAATTGACTTACATTATAAGCGTTGATAGTTAAATGACCAGAATTATGAACTCTTGGCGCAATTTCATTTACATATAGGTTTTCATTTCTGTCAATAAAAAATTCTACACATAATGTACCAATGTATTTAAGTTCTTCTGCAATCATGATAGCCCAATCTTTTGATTGATCTAAAATTTTTTTACTAATTTCAGCAGGTATTACTGAATATTTTAGAATTTGATCTTGATGGGTATTTTCTATTGGATCATAAATCTCAAAATTATTATTACCATACCTTGTTATTATAACTGAAATTTCTTTTTTAAGCTTTACCAGCTTTTCTAGTATGTAGCCTTTAGAAAAATCTATATTTAATGAATTTATATCCTCAGCTGTTTTGATTGGATACTGACCTTTTCCATCATAGCCCATTGTAGTAGTTTTCAAAATTCCTGGTAAAAAATCTCCCAATGTTTCAATATCAGATTTTTTTTCTATAGACACATATCTTGTTGTTCTTATATTGAGCTTATTTACAAAATCTTTTTCAGCAATTCTATGCTGTATCAGTCTGTTAACTGATGGTTTTGGCAAAACAGGTTTTAATTTATTCATTTCATTAAGAGTTTCATAAGGAATATTTTCAAATTCAAAACTAATAACGTCAACTTTACTAATAAATTCTAATATTTTTTGTTTATCATCGTATCCTCCAAAAATAAATTCATCACAAAAATTTTGTGCTGGAGCATCTTTATCATCTGAATAAATGACTGTTTTAATATCTAATTTTTTTGCTGCCGATGACATCATACTACCTAATTGACCTCCACCAATGATTCCGAGATTTTTTACTGTCATCCTTTAATTATTTTGGATTTTTCTTTACTGACTTGGTTTGAGATAACCGCCAATTTTTCAATTTATTCTTAAGAACCGGATTACTATTTGCGAGAATTGAAGCAGCTAATAAAGCAGCATTAATTGCTCCATCTTCTCCTATTGCTAAAGTTCCTACAGGGATACCTTTTGGCATTTGAGCAATAGATAAGAGGCTATCTAGACCTTTGAGTTTTTTACTTTCAATTGGAACACCTAAAACAGGAATTGTAGTTAAAGCTGAAATCATTCCTGGAAGATGAGCAGATCCTCCTGCACCAGCAATTATTACACCAATATTATTTTTATCTGCAGAACTTGCATATTCAAACATTCTATTTGGGGTTCGGTGAGCTGATATTATTTTTGTTTCAAATTTAACACCTAAGTTTTTAAGGATTTTAGCAGCTAATTTCATAGTTTTATAGTCAGATTGACTACCCATAACAATAGAGACTTTGAGTTTTTTAATATTTTTCATGATATTGTAAGCTTAATCTTTATTTCAAAATTAAATAATAAATTCAATAAAATAAATAGTATTTAAAAAACATATTGGTATGCTTAATTATTATTCATCAAAATGAAATTTAGAATAGATAATTTACAATACTGCAATTGGTCTAGAAAAATTTTTGAAATCAATAGGGAGGCTGGGCTTGATGCAGTACATGTGACAATAGTATATCATGAAGATTTTGATGAACATTTGAATGAAATTCAAAAATGGAAAAAATTATTTGAAGAAAACTCAGACTTAATTTTTCTTGGAAATAATTTCAAGGATATTGAGAAAGCTAACAAAGAGAAGAAAACAGCAATTTTTTTTGGATTTCAAAATTGCTCACCTATTGAAGATAATATTAATTTAGTTGAAAAAGTTCATGAACTCGGATGTAGATTTATGCAACTAACTTATAATAATCAATCCTTACTGGCTACGGGATGTTATGAAAAGATTGACAGTGGTGTAACAAACTTTGGCCGTGAAGTAATAAAAGAAATGAATAGAGTAGGCGTTGTTGTAGACATGTCTCATTCAGCAGAGAAAAGTACTTTTGATGCAATAGAAATAAGTGAAAAACCAATTGCTATAACTCATGCTAATCCATCATTTTGGCACGCAGCTAAAAGAAATAAATCTTCGGAATTATTAAAAACTTTGAGTGATAGCGGTGGTATTCTAGGTTTTTCTCTTTATCCGCATCATTTAAAAAATAATACAAATTGTACTTTAGAAAGCTTTTGTGAAATGATAGCCAGAACAGCTGAAGTTATGAGTGTAAAAAATATTGGAATTGGTTCTGATCTTTGTTTAAATCAACCAGATGAAGTTGTTGAGTGGATGAGAAATGGAACTTGGTCTAAAAGTAAAAATTATGGAGAAGGATCAAAAAATAAACCAGGTTTTCCAATTCAACCAAAATGGTTTGAAGACGCAAGAGGTTTTAAAAATTTAGAAACAGGTTTAAAAAAAGTTGGGTTTTCAGAGACTGAGACCAATGGAATACTCGGTAACAATTGGTATAATTTTTATAAAACTATTTAGAAATGAATATAGAATTAAGAGATCCCAATATCATTATGAAGCTTTCAAGGCTGGGCTCATTTCACCAATCTAGATTATCTTTTTTAAGAAGTTTTTTAAATGAATTTAAAGATTGGGATTATAAAAGAGATTTATTTGATTTAGATAAAGATGGATATGGAACAGCAGTATATTCGTTTAAAAAAAAAAACAGAGTTTATTCTTTAATTTGTTACGCAAACAAAATCAATGATGATGAAAGATCGGATAGAGTAATAGCAACCAAATGGGATGCAGCTTTTACATTGCACGATGGTGTGCCTTTAAAAGAAGATATTGAAAGATTAAGAAATGAAGTTCCAAAGCAAGAAGTTGGTAGGCTTTCTTATAAAGAATTAACATTATCAAGAGCAAATAAATCAGTAAGAGTATTTGATCATGTAGTTGAAAGTTTAAGTAACGGATCGCAACCAAATTTAGACTTACTTGAAAAAGTTGGATATTTATACAGAACAACTGCAGTATATGGATCAGGTAAGTTTGGTTTAGCAGATCGATTTAGAATAAAAAATAGAGAGGAAATTAATGGACCATTTAGACTAGAGATGATGCTTGTTTATCTAGTTAGACAATTTACATTTGATCAAGTTAATCATGTTGCAAAAAATAGAAATCCTAAATTAGCTGTTAACCTAGATCCAAAAATTTGTAGAAATTTGGGAATTGGAAATTCAACTGGATTAGGGATGGCCCCATTTATTGTTAATCATCCAACATTACTTAATAATTGGATACTTAGTAGAGAAGTTGCACTCAAAAAAATTAGAGAAATTAAAATTGCTGAAACTAAAGATGTAAGTTTGTTTAAAGATTGTGTCAAAAATTCTCTTAAAAATATTACTAGTTGGAACACAGAGAGTGAATATCAACTTAAAAAGATAAAACTTTTACTTAAAGATGTAAAAAAATTTATTCATTTTCTAGAAAATGAATTTGATTTTAAAGAAGATTATCCATTTAATGAAATTTACCTTTGGCTAGAGAAAGAAACTTGTGAGGAGTGTATTGAGTATATTGTTTCAATAATGATGGAACCATTTGGTGAAATAGTTCAGCCTTTAATTAGTCAAATGAGCTCAGAAGAAGAAAAATACTTTAATATTCCTACTGAGCGAAATGTAGAAGACTTGAGGAAAATTTTAGAAAATAAGTATTCAGATATTCTAAAAATTGATTTTAATAAAGAAGATAGTAATCAAAAATTTTGGTTTATTTCAAAAAACAAAGAAGAACCAAGATTAGCTAATCGTTTTGAAGAGAGTGGTGCAGATTTAGAACAACCTCTAGCAATAGCGAGAGATATAAAAAAACTATATCAAAGACTATTGTCTTTGAAAAATAATTTGAAAATTAATCAGTTTTTAATTGATAATTCTGATTTAAGACATGTTGTAAGAAGGGCTTTTATTATTGAAAATTTTCCATATTCAGAAATACAAGACAATACTATAGGAGAAAATATAGTACCAATTGATATGCTGCGATTGAAATTATCTTTTTTCGGAGCTCTAAAATTTGACCCAAGATCTGACAAATGGCTGAGAATATGTATGTTTCAAGGTGCACCACTTCCAAATGAATTAAAAGATTATGATGAGCAATGGGTTTATAAAACCTTCTCTTAAATTATGAAATCTTTAAGTGAAATTGAGACAACAGTAAAAAGAGCAAGTCGAGCCGCTGGTTATTCGTGGGGCATAGCTGAAGAGGTTGGAAAATCTATAAGGTTATCTGAATTATTTGGTTTCCCAGGAATTAAACACCTTAATCAATATTATCAAAATAAAAAAAAAGAAAATTTTGATGATATAAAATTAATCAATAAAATTAACAAATCAAATGGGTTATCTCTTTGTCCAATTACTTTAGGGGTAAATTTTATTGATCAAATTAAGAACATAGAAACTCTAAAAAAGTGTTCAGTTGAAAAATTAGCTTTCCCATTATTACTTTTGCCTTTTTTAAGTAGAGGTTCAGAAATCATCGGAAAAAAATTATTATTTTCATTTGATGATAATAAATTTCTATTAAATTTTAATGTAAGTATTTCTTCAAATTTTTGGAATAAAGAGATTCCAATATTAGCAAATCAAGTAGAAATAAGTTTTTTAAATAATGAAGATAATTTTTCTGATAACGATTGGAAAAATCTTTACAAACTTGCTGAGGATACTTTTGTTGAGGAAACAGATAGTTTAAAGGAGG
>JACWDI010000012.1 GCA_014654265.1 Pelagibacterales bacterium SAG-MED11
ATATCAGAAAAATTATTTATTATTTCCATAATTAAATTTTATATAACAAAAACTCTTCTTCTCCAGGATTAAAAAGAAAAATTTTTTTCCACTTAATTTCATTCAATATTGTTGAGGTTTTCTCTCCAATACACATTAAATTAGTGTTCATCCACAGACTTTCTAATTGGTAAATTTTTATAATGTTAAGAAAACTAGAAGCACTATTTTGAGAGTAAATATAGACTATATCAGGTATTTTTATCTTTAATTCATTAATAAATCTTTTGTCAAACTTTTCGATAGGACTTGTTATATAGTTAATAACTCTTTTGATATTGTAACCTTCCTCCTCTAATTGATGATCGAGGTTAACAGACACTATTTCTCCACTTATATAAATTAATTTTCCATCTTTTTTATCAAAATTTTGTAAAATCAGCTCTTTTAAATTTTCGACATTTCCTCCTGCTGCAATTACATTTTGGAAACCAACACTTCTTGCTTTTTTTTCTGTAGCACTTCCAACGCAAAAGCATAACATTTTTTTTTCAATTTCTTTTAAATCTAAAAATTTAACAGCATTAGCGCTTGTAAAAATAATTCCTTTGTAATCTGAAAAATTTATCTCTCCATAATTTACTTTGTTCACACTCAGTAAAGGAAGATGAGAAACTTGATGACCTAAAGATTGAAATTTCGATATTATTTCTGAACAATCTTCTATAGGTCTAGTTAGTAATATGTGCATATTATATTTTATAAGAATTTTTTGATTTTTGTTTTAAAATTGTACCAATTTCTGTTCCGATTTTTTTATATTCATCAATTTTACCAGTTTTTTTTTCATAAAATCTAAGTGAGCCATCTAAGGAAAAAAGTTCTGCTTCTAGAGTAATATGATCTCCATTTATTTTAGAATGAGCACCTATTGCAGTCTCGCAATCTCCTTCCAAAATTTTTAAAATGTTTCTTTCTGCATGTGCTCTTTTATAAGTTTCTAGATGATTAATTTTTTTTAAAATAGATGCTATATCTTTATCTTCATCTCTACACTGCAACGCAATAATTCCTTGTCCAACACTAGGAATAATTTCTTCAGCTGAAAAAATTTCGGAAATTTCATTTTCATAGTTTAAATATTTTATTCCAGCATAAGATAGTATTATTGCATCATAAATTCCCTCTTTTAATTTTTTTATTCTAGTATCAACATTTCCTCTTATAAGTTTGCATTTAATATCTGGTCTAATTTTTTTTATCTGAAATTCTCTTCTATAAGATGAAGTTCCAATAGTTGATTTTAAATTTAATTCTTTAAGTTTTTTTTTATTATTAGTTATTAAAATTTCTCTAGGATCATTTCTTTCTAAGAATGTATCTGTTATAAGTCCATCTGTTTCAATCGCTGGCATATCTTTAAGTGCATGGACAGCTATATCAATGTTATTATCTTTAAGTTCCTTTTCAATATTACTAGAAAATAAACCCTTCCCTCCTAAATCAGATAACCTGGTGTCCTGAACTTGATCACCCTTAGTTGTTATAGATTTAATAATGATGTCTCCATCAACTAAGTTAGTATTTTCAATAATTTTATCTTTAGCCTTTTGAGCATAAAGTAATGCTAACTTACTACCTCTTGATCCAATTGTTATTCTTTTATTCATAAAAAAATTTATTTCTTACTTGTATTGGGATTGTACAATTATTAAAAACTATTTGAATGAGCAAAAAACCCTTAATTCTTGGAATAGAATCAAGCTGTGATGAAACAGCTGCTTCATTAGTAACTGAAAATGAGGAAGGGATGCCAATAGTTTTAAGTAACATTATTTCTAGCCAAATAGACATACATAAAGAGTTTGGTGGGGTTGTTCCAGAGCTAGCAGCACGCTCACACATTGAAAAGATAGATTGGATTGTTAAAAAAGCGATAGATGAGAGTGGTAGAAGTATTAAAGAGATAGATGCTGTAGCTTCAACTGCAGGACCTGGTTTGATCGTATGTTTATCAGTAGGCCTAAGTTTTGGGAAAGCTTTTGCTTCAACAATTAACAAACCATTTATTGCTGTAAATCATTTAGAAGGTCACGCTTTGAGTCCAAAATTAAATTCAAAAATTAATTATCCATACCTTTTATTATTAATTTCAGGAGGGCATTCACAATACTTAAGTGTTCAGAACTTAGGAAAATATAAAAGATTAGGAACAACTATTGACGACGCATTAGGTGAAGCATTCGATAAAACTGCAAAACTTTTAGGAATTGAATTTCCTGGTGGACCTCAGATTGAAGTTTTTGCTGATAAGGGTGACCCAAATAAATATGAGTTACCAAAACCAATTTTTAATAAAGGTGGATGTAATTTATCTTTTGCAGGACTTAAAACAGCAATTTTAAAGATAAGTAAGACAATTAATACAGAACAAGAGAAATTTGACTTAGCAGCATCTTTTCAAAAAACTATTGAGGATATTTTATATAAAAAAACTAAAATTGCTTTTAATGAGTTTGAAAAACTTAACAATCTACAAGAAAAAAAATTTGTAGTCGCAGGTGGAGTGGCTGCAAATAAAAAGATTAGATCAATGCTGGTAAACTTATGTATAGAAAACAATTATGAAAGTATTTTTCCTGCAATAGAGTTGTGTGGAGATAATGCTGCGATGATCGCAATGGTTGGTCTAGAAAAATTCAAATTAAAAGAGTTTAGTGATTTAGATCATCCTGCAAAACCAAGGTGGCCATTGGATGAAAAGGCTGCTTTTCTAAAAGGCGCTGGAGTTCAGTTATAATGAAATATTGGTTAATGAAATCTGAACCAGATGTTTGGTCTATTGAACAACAAATTAAAGCTGGTGCTAAAGGTGCCCCGTGGGATGGTGTCAGAAATTATCAGGCAGCTAAAAATTTAAAGTCTATGAAAAAAGGAGATCAGTGTTTTTTTTATCATTCTAATATTGGAAAAGAGATAGTTGGAACTGTCCAGGTTACAAAAGAGCATTACATTGATAAAACTGATAAATCTGGACGATTTGTTGCTGTAACTGTTAAGTTTTTAAAGAAGTTAGACAAACCAGTTACTCTGGAAGACATCAAGAAAAACAAGGAATTAAGCCACTTATCCCTCATAAAGCAAAGCCGGCTGTCAGTTATGCCAATAGACTCTAAAAGCTGGAAAATTTTAAATAAGATGAGTAAGATTTAAAAAATATTATTTATGCCTAAAAAAAAGAAAAAATCTAAAATTAAAAAAAGAAAATCTACAAAAAGAAAAGTCAAAAGTAGAAAAAAGATTCCAAAGAAAAGAAAAGTAGCAAAGAAAAAATCTAGAATTAAAAGAAAATCTTTAAAGACCAAAAAAAATGATACTTCTTCTCAGGAACTCATTTTTAAAACAAGGCCAGAGTGGATTAAAGCTAGTTTAGCAAATAAATCTCAATATCAGAATAAATATAATGAGTCGATAAAAAATAATAATGCTTTTTGGAAAAAAGAAGGAAAAAGAATTACCTGGATAAAACCTTATAAAAAAATTAAAGATGTCAAATATAGCAAGGATGAAGTAAAAATAAAATGGTTCGAAGATGGAACGTTAAATGCTTCTGCAAATTGTATTGATAGACATTTAAAAGACAAGAAAGACAAAACAGCAATTATTTGGGTTGGGGATGATCCAAAAGATACTCAAAAAATTTCTTACAAACAACTTCATCAAAAAGTTTCTAAAGCAGCTAACGGGTTAAAAAAATTAGGAATAAAAAAAGGCGATAGAGTTACAATATATTTAACTATGATTCCTGAGCTAGCAATTTTAATGTTAGCTTGTGTAAGAATAGGAGCAGTTCATTCAATAATTTTTGGGGGCTTTTCTGCTGAATCAATATCTGGAAGAGTTAATGATTGTGAGTCTGAATATATTATTACTGCTGATGAAGGTGTAAGAGGAGGAAAAACTATTCCTTTAAAAGCCACTACAGATGAAGCATTAAGTAACTGCCCAAATGTAAAAAAATGTATTGTTGTTAAAAGAACTGGAAATTATGTTTATTGGAATACTGATAGAGACGTCTGGTATCATGATTTGATAAAAGATGTTCCAGCTCATTGTGAGCCAGAAGAGATGAGCGCTGAAGATCCATTGTTTATTCTTTATACATCAGGATCGACTGGTAAACCTAAAGGCGTTTTACATACAACAGGTGGTTACATGGTTTATGCTTCAATGACCCATCAATATATTTTCAATTATAAACCCAAAGATATTTACTGGTGTACTGCTGATATTGGTTGGGTGACAGGACATAGTTATATAATTTATGGACCACTCTCTAATGGTGCTACAACAATAATGTTTGAGGGAGTTCCTAATTATCCAGATAGTTCAAGATGGTGGCAAATTGTTGATAAATTTAAAGTGAATACATTTTATACTGCACCAACAGCTATTAGAGCATTAATGAGAGAGGGAAATGAACCTGTCAATAAAACATCAAGAAAATCACTTAAATTGTTAGGAACTGTCGGTGAACCCATAAATCCTGAAGCTTGGATGTGGTATTATAAGACAGTAGGAAACTCAAAATGTCCAATAGTAGATACTTGGTGGCAAACTGAAACAGGAGGAATTTTAATTTCACCACAAACTGGTGCTATCCCTTTAAAACCAGGTTCAGCTACAAAGCCTTTTTATGGAATTAAACCCGTTCTTGTGGACAAAGATGGTAAAGAAATAAAAGGAGCTGGTGAAGGAAGATTGTGTATAGCTCAATCATGGCCAGGTCAAATGAGAACTGTTTATGGTGATCACCAAAGATTTATAGATACTTATTTTTCACAATTCGATGGAAAATATTTTACTGGTGACGGTTGTAGAAGAGATAAGGATGGATACTATTGGATCACGGGAAGAGTGGATGATGTAATTATTGTCTCAGGTCATAATCTAGGTACAGCCGAAATTGAAAGTGCATTTGTTGCCCATCCAAAAGTAGCTGAGGCTGCTGTAGTTGGTTATCCTCATGATATCAAAGGTAATGGTTTATATTGTTATGTTACTCTTAATGCAGGGGAAAGTGAAACTGGAGATCTTGAAAGAGAGTTAAAATTATGGGTTAGAAAACAAATCGGTCCATTAGCAACTCCAGATCTCATACATTTTACTCCTGGTCTTCCTAAAACAAGATCTGGAAAAATAATGAGAAGAATTTTACGAAAAATTGCTGCTAATGAACATAGTCAATTAGGAGATACCACAACCCTAGCTGATCCTAGCGTAGTTACTAGTTTAGTGGACAATAGAAAGAATACTTAAAAACCTAATCTTTCTTTAAATTCTTTTTTAACAACATCCCATTTTAAGATAACTGAATTTAAAACTATTTTTCGATCCAAAGTTTTAAGCTCATCAGCTATAGGTGCCCATTCATATAATGATAAAGCACTTGAATTAAAAGGAAGGTCATTACAGTATGTGTCCCAATTTATTTTTTGAAGTCTTTCATCAAAATTCTTTTTTGCATTATCTATAATATCTAATGGCATCTTATTTGAGGTCTCATCATCTAAAATTTTTAAAAAAATTTCTTTTGCCTTATCAAAATCTTGATAATCTAAATTTGCCTTTAAATATGAAAAGGTAAAAAATGTTAGATCTTGCAAAGCAACTGCATAAATATTCCACTTAGCTAGATTTACAGATCCCATGAACTTATCATTTTCAAAATGAAGAACATATCTAGTTCCCATTCTTGTTTTTAAATATCCATAAAGAGTGACTTGGCTTACCCATGCAGATTTAGATTGAATAAAACTCTCTAGTTCATCTAGATCTTTTATTTTGCTCTTGGGTATGAAGGCTCTAAAAAGACCAAAAAGGTAAATTTTAAAGTCATTCCAAGTAAGATCTCTCCAAGTAAGTTTATATTTTGCCATAAAAAACCATCATTAAATGACCTTATACCTCAAAATCTGCCTAATTTGAGCAATTTTAACACTTTAAATCTCTTTCATAATGGTTATGGTTTTGGCCAGTTATAACTAAAAAGAGAGAGGTATAAATGTCAAAACAAGCACAACACTGGGAAAAAACCAGAGGATTGTTAATGGTGACGTTAGCAATTTGGTTTGTATTCTCAATTGGCATCTTCTTATTCGGAGCTGAGATGGAGTCTGTAACAGGACCCTTCGGTTATCCTTTGACATATTGGTTTACTTGTCAGGGATCTCTTGGAATTTTCGTAATCCTAATTTTCTGGTTTGCGAATAGACAAGAAAAAATCGATGAAGAATTCGGCTTTTCAGAAAGAGAGGACGACTAATGATGAAAGGTAATTTTATAGATAATTTGCCTAAGGTTTATGGAATCTATACAGGAGGTTTTATAGCTTTCATAATCATAATGGCGATCGGTGAGCAGATGGGTATGACGTCGAAAGCAATCGGAATTTGTTTCGTTGCCTTCACGGTGGCCATTTATGCAATAATCGGTTACATGTCACGGACAATGGCAGCAGATGCGTATTACGTTGCTGGAAGACAAGTACCTACCGTATTCAATGGAATGGCTACTGCAGCAGACTGGATGTCTGGTGCATCATTCGTTGCAATGGCAGGTGGTATTTACTTCAAAGGCTACGGCTATATGGCACTACTTGTTGGTTGGACCGGTGGTTATGTATTGGTTGCATCATTACTAGCACCATACCTAAGAAAGTTTGGCTGTTACACAGTTCCAGATTTTATTGGTACAAGATACGGTGGTAATGTTTCTAGGTTAATGGCGGTAATAGTTTTAACTGTTGCTTCATTTACCTATGTGACTGCACAAATTAACGCTACAGGTACTATTGCTTCTGTTGCTTTAGATATCCCGTTCCAATACGCAGTATATGTTGGACTAGTAAGTATTTTACTTTGTTCAATGTTAGGTGGTATGAGAGGGGTAACTTGGACACAGGTTGCGCAATACATTGTACTAATTATAGCTTACTTGCTTCCAGTATTCTGGATCAGTAACAAAATGGGTGCGGGTTTCTTCCCTCACTTTATGTTAGCTGATGAAGTGGCTAGAATTGGTGAGCTAGAACAACAGTTTGGTTTTGTGAAAAACTCTGCTGCTGATCTTGCAAATGTACCAAAAGGATT
>JACWDI010000013.1 GCA_014654265.1 Pelagibacterales bacterium SAG-MED11
GCAGAGGTAATTTGTTATACTGCAGATATTGGTCAAGAAATTGATAAGAAAAAAATTATTTCAAATGCTAAAAAACTTGGAGTTAAAAATATAATAATAAGGGATCTAAAGAATATATTTGTAAAAGATTATGTTTTCCCGATGTTAAGAGGTCATGCGGTATATGAAGGGGTTTACTTGTTGGGAACTTCAATAGCGAGACCACTTATTGCAAAAGATCAAATAAAAGTTGCAAAAAAATACAAAGCATATGCTGTATCGCATGGATCAACTGGAAAGGGGAATGATCAAGTTAGATTTGAACTTGGCTATCATTACTTTGGTCCAAAAATAAAAATAATTGCTCCGTGGAGAATATGGAAATTAAAATCAAGAACAGACTTAATAAATTATGCAAAAAAAAATAAAATTTCTATTCCAAAAGATAAAAAAGGTGCTCCACCTTTTTCAGTTGATGATAATTTATTTCATACTTCAACTGAAGGTAAGGTTTTAGAAAACCCAAAAAACTCTGCACCAGAATTGATTTTTCAAAGAACTGTTTCACCAGAAAAAGCACCAAATAAACCCACATTTGTTTCAATTAATTTTAGAAACGGAGATCCAATAGGGGTTAATGGAAAAAAATTAACTCCAGCAAAGTTGCTTGAAAAACTCAATCAATTAGCTGGAAAAAATGGAGTAGGGAGAGTTGATCTTGTTGAAAATAGATTTTTAGGAATTAAGTCAAGAGGAGTTTATGAAACTCCTGGAGGAACTTTGTTAATTCATGCTCATCGAGCAATCGAGTCTGTTACTTTGGATAAAGAAACAATGCATAAAAAGGAAAATATAATGCCAAGATATGCTGAGCTTATCTATAATGGTTATTGGTATTCAAAAGAAAGATTTAAACTTCAGAAAATTGTCGATTTAAAAAAAAAAAAAGTTAATGGAACTGTTAAACTTAAACTTTATAAAGGAAATGTTACTATAATTTCTAGACAAACTAAAAGTTCTGCTTACTCATTAAAAAAAGTTTCGTTTGAAGAAAATAAAACATTCAATAAATCCAATGTTGAAAAATTTATTAATTTTCATAAGAAAAAACTACGTTCTTAATAAGGTTTAGGTCAATTTATCATTTGTTTAATTTTTTAGAAACTATATCTTGATGTCATGGAATCATTTAAAAATTGGATGAAAGAAGCAGCAAATATTTTATTTGATGATAGTAAAAATGATTTAAGAGCTCTTCCGAAGACTGTCAGATTGCAAATTCTGTTAGTCTTAAGTTTTATTTGGACTACTGTTTTTAGTTTATATGTATTTTCATACACCACTTTTGCATTTGGTTGGGCAGGACTTTTTGTAGCCCACGTTGGATTAATATTTGCAGTTTATATGACATTTAAACATTTTCATAGAGCTGAGGAAAGTTCTGCTAGTGTTTTCAAAACAAAAAATTTTGATCCATTTAAAATAATGGTTATTGTTTTTGTGGTTGTGTTTATCTTCGTTTTTTCAAAAGGGATTGAAGTATTAACAAGTCCTAACCCCTACTCTTATTCAATTCCTTACGATGGTTCTTCAAAATCAGTGTTTGAAAAATGGCTACCATTTAGTAAAGATAAGTAATGGAAAAAATTGCCAAAAATTTACAACTAGTTTTAATGGTAATAATTTTAATTAGCACTGTTATAGCGGTTGGAATTGAGATGAATAAAATGTTTCTTGCTAAATCAGTAACTTTAGCTGATTTACTATTAATGTTTCTTTACTTAGAAGTATTGGCAATGGTTAGAGTTTTTTGGGATCAACAATCAATTAGTATAACTTTACCGCTTCTAATAGCAATCACTGCGCTTGCACGATTTATTATTCTTCAAGGAAAAGAAATGGATCCAACAGCATTAGTTTATGAGGCAGTAGCTATAGTTCTCATCGCTGGTGCGATTGTCATCTTAAGATTAAGACACAGTGATAAATTAGGTCTTAAAAAAAAAAAAAATAAATAATCTTAATGAATTTTGGAACGTCAAGAGCTTCGGCTATTGAAAATCTTAATAGATTTGTAGACCAAAATTTATTTGAATATTCTAGGTTAAGAAATTTTGATTATGGTCCAGATAATAGATCAAATATTTCTTGCCTTTCACCTTATATTACTCATGGAGTTATATCGGAATTAGAGGTAATCAAAAAATCACTAAGCAAATTTTCATTCTTTAAAAATGAAAAATTTATTCAAGAAGTTTTATGGCGAACATATTGGAAGGGTTGGTTAGAATTAAGACCTAATGTTTGGACTGATTATTTAAACGAATTAAAAAAAGTTCGTGAAGAATTTAAAGACAACCAAAACTATAAAGATGCTATTGAGGGTAATACAAACATCGAGTGTTTTAATGAATGGATAAAAGAATTAAAAGAAACTAATTATTTACACAATCACGCAAGAATGTGGTTTGCAAGTATTTGGATTTTTACTTTGGATTTACCTTGGCAATTGGGTGCAGAGTTTTTTATGAAGCATCTTTATGATGGAGATGCTGCATCCAATACTTTAGGATGGAGATGGGTTGCTGGAATTCAAACAAAAGGAAAAAATTATCTGGCTAGTGAATGGAACATTAAAAAATTTACCAACAACAGATTTAGTAATATCAAACTTAATGAAAATGCTCCTCCAAAAGTATTTGAAAAAACTTACACAATCATCAAACAAGATTTTAATAATCCACAAAATATAGAAGATAAAAATCTATTAATTTTTGAGAACAATCTCTCTTTTGAAATCACTGATTTTCAGAATAATAAATTTAAAAAAATTTATCTAATTTCTAATAAAAATGAAAATAGATCCCTCAAACTCAGTGAAAAAGTAGTGAAATTTAAATCTCTTTTAATCGAAGACCAAGAACAAAGATTAAAAGCTAAGTCTATCGATTGTAAGGTCATTGATATAAATGAAATAAAAAAAATTGAAAACTGTTATGCTTTATATCCAACAGTGGGTGAAAACTTAGACTATTTAAACTTAAATAATATAAAAATAGACTTTTTATATAGAAAACTTGATCAGTATTCTTGGCAATATTGCAACAAAGGTTTTTTTAATTTTAAAAATTATATCCCAAAAATAATTAGCTTACTAAAAGTAAGTTCATAAGAAAACTTAGAAAAAAAATTGATACAAGATAAAGTAATATAACAAGCATAACTAATATCTAGAAAATAAATATTACAACAATGTTTAATTTTTTTTAAAATAAAATTAATTTAAAACCATCTAAACATTCCAATAATGCCTGCCGTCGCATAAAAAAATTGTAAAAATAATATTCCTCTATGACCACCCCTATAAGCCCAAATTCCAATTAAAATTGCAGATATAAGTAATAAACAAAAACCAAAAAATTCTATTCCAATATTTAAGGCAACAAATAATGAATATAAAATTGCCGTAATAACCCCTGCCCATTCAAAAATTTTATTATTCATAAAAGTTTCTTAAAATTAGCTTAGCTTAGAACACTTCTTTGAACAATATTTTACTCTATCCCAATTAAGTTTCCATTTCTTGCGCCAAACAAAAGGTCTTTTGCAAATTGGACAAGTTTTGGATGGTAAATTTTCTTTTCTCATCAAATTGTATTTTGTTTAATAAATTGATCAGCTTCCGATAAAATCAATTTTTTTCTATCCGTTTTCATTTTATCAAAAATTCTTACCATCATTGATAGTCTAGGATTGGTTAAAAAAAATTTTCTGTTTCGATCTATAAATCTCCAATAAAGACCATCCATTGTATTACACCACTCTCCTTTTTTAAAATCCATCATTTTCATAAAATAAGCAGATCCACAGATATAAGGCTTGGTTGCAAATATTCCACCATCGCTGAATAATCCCATGCCATAAACATTTGGTACCATTACCCAATCTGAAGAGTCTACAAACATTTCCATAAACCATTTGTAAACTATAATTGGTTTAATCTCACAAAGGTTCATGATGTTAGATAAAATCATTAGTCTTTCAATGTGATGAGACCAGCCGTGGTTTAATGCATTCTTGATTGCATAATCTAATGGTGGCAAACCTGTCGTTCCATCATACCAAGACTTTTTCATTTTTCTATTTTGTTTAAAAAAATTTTTTGTTTCCATTTCCTCTGAATAACTTTGATAAATACCTCTCATAAACTCTCTCCAACCAATTATCTGACGGATATAACCTTCCAAGGAATTCATTCTTATTTTATTTTTTTTATGAAAATCTAAAACTTTTTGAATAATAAACTCAGGAGTTATTAAACCTAAATTGATATAGGGGCTTAAAGCACTATGAAATAAAATGTTGTCTTTTTGATTTACTGCGTCTTCATAATCGCCAAATAAATTTGATTTTTCTTTTATAAAAAAATTTAGTAATTTAACCACGTCATCAAATTCTGTTGCTAACCAAAAATTATCCGTACTACCTGGATGATCTTTAAATAATTTTTCCACGATAGGCTTTAATTTTTTTGTATGATTAGTTTCATTAATTTTAGGAAATTTTGGTATTGAAATATCTTTTGGTAATTTATTTCTATTGTCCTCATCAAAGCTCCACTTTCCGCCGATTGGATTTCCATCAGCTCCCATCAATATTCCTGAATTTTTTCGAACCTCTTTGTAAAACGTTGCCATAAAGGGTTTTTTTGATTTTCCTAAGTAATTTTTGAATTCACCTCTTGAGTTTAAAAACATAGGAGTTTGAACAACATTCCAATTAATTTTTTCTTTTTTTAAGAATTGAGAAATTTTTTTTTCAAAAAACTTATCTTCAATTTCAAAACTAGAAATCTCTTTAATTTTTTTTGAATTAATAATCTTTTTTAATTTTTTAAGGTAATCATCTTTAAATTCTTTATCTTCAA
>JACWDI010000014.1 GCA_014654265.1 Pelagibacterales bacterium SAG-MED11
TTTCAGCTTCTTTTTGAATTCTTTTAATAGCAAGTGTTAAATTTTCATCATCAGAAAATGTACAATCAATTGATAAAGAGTTTTTTCCAAAATAGTTTATGAATTTATTAAATTGAGAATTAGACAAAATTGGACTGTTTAAAACATAAATGTTCTCTTTAGTCAGCGTATCAAAATCTAGAATATTTCCTAAGTTTCCAAATCTAGTTTTCAAACTCATAACTTTATTTTCTCTTAAGGAATCAATTGGGGGATTAGTTACTTGACTAAAATTTTGTCTAAAGAAATGATAAAGAGGCCTGTATTTGTCTGATAATACTGCTAGTGGTGTGTCATCTCCCATTGAACCAGTTGCCTCTTTTGCATCTTCTGCCATTGGATGTAAGATTAATTCTAAATCTTCTAAACTTATTCCAAAGGTATGCTGTCTTCTTCTTAAGTCTTCCCCTGCAAAATTATGCTTCTCTTTTGCAATAAAAATTTTGTCATCTAAATCAATAATTTGTGAGTTAAAATGTTTAAATTCTTTTGCTAAAAAATCTTTAATTTGATTGTTTGAAAAAACTTTTCCTTTTTCAATTCTTACTCCAATAATTTCGCTCGGCCCTAATCTTCCTTTAGATAAGATCTTTTTTTCATTCAGTTTTATCATCCCAGTTTCTGAGCCAGCAAAAAGTAGTTTATCTTTGGTAATTGCATACCTGAGAGGTCTCAGACCATTTCGATCGTTTGCAGCTATAACCCATTCATTATCAGTGGCTGCAATCGCTGCAGGTCCATCCCAGGGCTCCATAGTACTATTTAAGAAATTAAATAACTGCTGATGATTTCTTGAGAGTGTTTTATTTTTTTTTGACCATGCATCTGGAACTAGCATTAATTTAGCTAGAGGAGCAGGTTGACCTGACTTATTTAATAATTCAAAAACGTTATCTAGTGCAGCTGAGTCTGAAACTCCTTGAGAAATTACAGGTTTCAAATTTTCTACATTCTCAAATAAAGGACTACTCATCTCTTCTTCATGAACTTTCATCCAGTTTTTATTTCCTTTATAAGTGTTTATCTCTCCATTATGAGCTATAGCCCTAAATGGTTGAGCTAAACTCCAGCTTGGAGCAGTATTTGTAGAAAACCTTTGATGAAAAATAGCATATCTTGAAATAAATCTCTCATCTTTTAAATCTAAATAGAAATCTGAAATTGCTTCAGCTAAAAACATTCCTTTATAAATTATTGATTTAGAACTCATAGAACATACATAAAAATTATTTAAAGATAGTCTATTAGCTGAGTTTTCTATTTTTTTTCTAGTTTCATAAATTTTTCTTTCAAGTTCTTTATCAAGTAAATTTGGATTGTTTGATTTAAATAAAACTTGGATAATCTCTGGCATTGTTTGTAAAGCTTTTTCGCCTAAAACTTTTGGGTTTACAGGAACTTGTCTCCATCCATAAATATTAAAATCATTTTTGGTTAATTCACTTTCAACTATAGTTTTAGAGTTTTCTTGAGATGAATAATCATTTTTAGGTAAAAAAATCATTCCAACACAAATTTCAGAATTATCATGGTGATGTCCAGTAACTTGAATTTTTTCTATAAAAAAGTCTTTTGGTATTTCTAAATGTATCCCTGCTCCATCACCTGTTTTTCCATCTGCATCTACTGCACCACGATGCCAAACGGCTTTAAGAGCTTCGATTCCATGCTCAACAACTGCTCTTGATTTTTTTCCCTCTGTAGAAGCAATTAGACCTACTCCACAAGCATCATGTTCCATCTCATGAGAATAAACATGATTTTTAGAGAGTAGTTCCAGATTATTTTTATAATTTTTCATTAAGCTACTTGTGTTTTTTTTATTGCAATATTTTCAAGATATTTTTTCATTGATGAGGCCGCATCTCTTCCATCTTTGATAGCCCAAACAACTAATGATGCTCCTCGAACTATATCTCCTGCAGCGAAAACACCATTTAAATTTGTTTCCATAGTATCAAAATCTGTCTTAATAGTTCCCCACTTAGTAACCTGTAATTCTTGTGCATCAAATAATAGTGGTAAATTTTCTGGGTCAAAGCCTAAGGCTTTGATAACCATATCTGCTTTAATTTCAAACTCTGAACCCTCTTTAATTTCTGGTCTTCTTCTTCCAGAATCGTCTGGCTCACCCAATTTGATTTGATCAACTATTAGTTTTTCAATTTTATTTTTTCCTTGAAATTCTTTAGGACTTGATAACCAAACAAATTCAACTCCTTCTTCTTCTGCGTTAGCAACTTCTCTAGAAGATCCTGGCATATTTTCTTTATCTCTTCTATAAAGGCACTTAACAGATTTAGCTTTCTGTCTTATTGAAGTTCTAACACAATCCATAGCAGTATCTCCACCACCTATGACTACGACATCTTTACCTTCTGCATTCAATATCCCTTTATCAAAAAGTTCAACTTCATCACCTAAACCTTTTTTATTTGAAGCTGTCAAAAATTCCATTGCAGGGAAAATATGATCTAAATCATTTCCTGGCAACTCAACTTCTCTAGGTTTATAAACTCCAGTTGCAATTAAAATTGCATCATGTTTTTTTCTAAGTTGATCTAGATTGGCGTCTTTTCCTATTTCAAAATTTTGGATAAATTCAATACCCCCATCTTTTAATAATTTTGTTCTTCTTTCAACAACATGTTTTTCTAATTTAAAATTAGGAATTCCATAAATTAATAATCCCCCTGCACGATCATATCGATCATAAACTGTAATTTTATATCCATCTTTTCTTAATTGTTCTGCAGCAGCAAGTCCTGCGGGTCCTGCCCCAATTATACCTACGCTTTGATCTCTTTCATACTTTACTTGAATAGGTTTGACCCATCCTTGTTCCCAGGCATTGTCAGTAATATATTTTTCCATTGAACCAATAGTTACAGTTCCATGGCCTGATTGTTCTATAACACAATTACCCTCACACAATCTGTCTTGCGGGCATATTCTTCCACATACTTCAGGCATATTGTTTGTGCTTTGTGATAACTCATAAGCCTCTTTTAATCTTCCCTCCGCAGTTAACTTTAACCAATCTGGTATATTATTGCTAAGTGGACAGTGGACTTGACAGAATGGTACCCCACATTGTGAACATCTGCTTGATTGTTCTTGGGCCTTTTGATTAATAAATTCATCATAGATTTCATTGAAATCTTCTTTTCTAGTGCCAACCTCTCTTTTAGGTGGAGTTTGTTGACCTATTTTCACAAACTTTAGCATTTTATCAGTCATATTTTTTTATAAATTTAAGGCAAAATATACATTGTTTTTATTAGTAAAAGAATTATTTAGGTCAGCACATATGACCTAAATAAATGAATTAATAGCTATATATATGAGAATTCCAATTCTTGCATACCTATTATAAGTAAATCGAATTGTTTAAAATCAATATTTTTTAAGTTACGACACTTATATGTTTCAAGAATTTATAGAAATCCTTATTTTATCCGCAGTTCAAGGAATATCTGAGTTTTTACCAATTAGTTCCTCTGCACACTTAATTTTAGTTTCTAATTTCTATGATTTAAAAACAGGCTCTTTATTAATAGATATCAGTTTACATTTGGGTTCTTTATTTGCGATTATATTTTATTTCAGAAAAGACCTACTAGATTTAAAGAATAATAAAAAACTTTTACAACTCATTTTACTTGGCTCTATACCCTTAATTATTTTTGGATACTTGCTCCATTCAACTGAACTTATCTATCTACTCAGAAATTTAAAAGTTATAGCATGGACAACATTGTTTTTTGGAATAGTTTTATTTTTTGCTGATCAGCAAAAAATCGATAAAAATATGTCTACAAATTTAAATATTAAATCTATAATATTTATTGGTCTATTTCAAATCCTGGCATTAATCCCTGGCGTGAGTAGAGCGGGTATTACATTAACTGCGGCGCGATTTTTAAAGTTTAATAGAGTTGACTCAAGTAAGATTTCATTTTTATTATCAATCCCAGCTTTAGCAGGTGCAAGTTTTCTTGGCCTCAAAAATGCAGTTAATCAACCTCTTGAAATAAATTATCTTATAATTCTTTCAATAATTTTATCATTTTTATTTTCATATGTTACAGTCAAATTTTTTCTAAGTTATATAAATAGGTTCTCATTGAATATTTTTATTATTTATAGAATTTTTATTGCTTCAATATTAT
>JACWDI010000015.1 GCA_014654265.1 Pelagibacterales bacterium SAG-MED11
TTCTCTTTTGCTTTTGATCCAACTGTTCCAATAACCTCAGCACCTAAAGCATTTGCCCATGGACATAAAATTTGACCTAAAGCACCCGCTGCAGCATGGTATAAAACTTTATCACCTTTTTTTAAAGGATAGGCTCTGTGTAATAAGTATTCTGCAGTAATTCCTTTTAAAGTAATACATGATGCTACTTCATCTGAAATACCATCAGGCACAGAAACTAATTTTTCTTCAGGCATAACTTGTTTTTCTGAGTAGGCACCAATAGGCATTGATGCATGTGTAACTCTATCACCCACTTTAAATAAACTTACTTCTGAACCAACTTCTTCAATTTGTCCACAAGCCTCAAGCCCAATCCCACTAGGAAGTGGAATAGGGTAAAGTCCAGTTCGATGATAGATGTCAATAAAGTTTAATCCAATAGAATTATTTTTTATTAAAACTTCTTTCGGACCAGGTTTTCCAACTTCGATATCTTGTATTTTAAGAACTTCAGGTCCACCAAATTTTTCTATTTTTATGGATTTCATTATTTATTTTACAAAGGTACCATTATGATAGTCTTGTACAGCTTGCAAGATTTCAGCTTTGGTATTCATTACAAATGGGCCACCTCTAGCAATATCCTCATTAATAGGTTTTCCTGAAATAACTAAGAATTTTGCACTAGTTTGTGCTGTGACTTTTAAAATTTCACCTTTTGACAGTAAAATTAAAGTACTATCTTTTACTTTATCATGTTTTTTTTCACCAATTTTTATTTCACCGTTAATTAGGTATATAAATGTATTGTGAGTAGAGGGTAGAATATAATTAAATTCTTTTTCTTTTTTTAGCTCAACATCAAAATAAGTAGGATCCACATTATGTTCCTTTACAGGACCTTCAGCTTTTTTAAATTTACCAGCGATAACCTTTACCTGCTTATCATCATCTTTATGAACACTCATTTTGTCTGCATCAATATAAATATATTCTGGTTTACTCATTTTTAATTTAGCTGGCATATTTATCCATAATTGAAATCCGTGAAGTTTACCTTCTTTCATCGCAGGCATTTCAGAGTGAATTATTCCACTTCCAGTTTTCATCCACTGCACATCACCAGCAGTCATTCTTCCTTTGCCTCCAGTACTGTCTTTATGTTCAAAGTCACCTGCAAGCATATAAGTAACTGTTTCAATACCTCTATGTGGATGAGGAGGAAAGCCTGCAATATAATCTTCACTATTTTCAGAACCAAATTCGTCTAACATTAAAAAAGGATCAAAATAATTAGGTTCAACACCAATACTTCTCTTTAACTTAACTCCCGCACCATCAGATGCTGGAATTGGGTCTATAATTTTATCTACTTCAATTGTCATATCCTTTAAGGTTAATTGTTAAATCTGAATTTTCAATGTTACTTTTTGTTATGTGAACCATCACAAAAAGGTTGATTGTTGGTCTGTTTACAAGCACAAAAAAACATTTTTTTGGTTAATTCAGCTTTATATACCACAGGATTAAATTCACTTCCTTTGTGTGAGCCATCACAGAATGGTTGTTTGGAGCTCTTACCACAACTGCACCAATAATAAGATTTTCCTTGTTCAACGTCTATTGCAATTGCTCCTTCTCCTGCTCTTTGTCCTTTAATCATGTTCCCCCTTAAATTAATTTTATTAATTCACTTAAATTTTTAATTTCATACTGAGGTTTATAATCCAAATTGTCAAAAATACTATTATTTCTATTTACCCAAATCGAGTTAAAGCCGTAATTTCCTCCACCTGATACATCCCATGTATTTGCACTCAAGAAAGCAACTTCATTTTTTTTAATTGTATATTTTTTAATAGGTAAGTCGTAGACTTTTGAGTCTGGCTTATAGATTCCTACTTCCTCAATAGAAAATAAATCATCAAATAAATCATCTAAATCATTACTCTTAACCAATTCATTTAATAGAGAAGGAGTCCCATTTGAAAGTATAGCTAATTTAAAATTTTTTTCTTTTAATGTTTTTAGAGTTTCTGGAACTTCTTTAAAAATAGAGAGAACTTTATATAAATTTAACAATTCATTTTTCATTGAAGTATCAATATTAAAAGCTTTCATTGATTTATCTAAACTTTCTTCTGTAATTTGCCAAAAGTCTTTATGTCTTTTCATTAAGCTTCTTAACCAAGTATATTCTAATTGAGTAGTTCTCCAATAATTTGCAAAACCTTCCCACTTATCTCCAATTTTATCTTTACATTTCTCAGCAGCTGAATTGACATCAAACAATGTCCCGTAGGCATCAAAAATTATTGCTTTAATATTTTTCATAAACTAACTTAACATAAATGAGCATTATTAGATTATTTTTTTCAGCGACATTATCTGCTGACATGATTGACAAATTAGATAAGTCTCAATCTCATTATTTAACTAAAGTGATGAGAATAAAAGAAAATGAGGTTTTTTCTTTATTTAATAAAGATGGAGAATGGGAAGCA
>JACWDI010000016.1 GCA_014654265.1 Pelagibacterales bacterium SAG-MED11
ATAATAAGCATAATATCCAAAACCTATTCCCATAGCCATTAACGTAAATGCTATAGGGAAACCAAGTAAAACTGCGAATAGGAATACTCCCATCATTAAAATTGCTACTTCTGGATTGGTAAGACTAAATAACATTATTTTTATCTTCTTCTTGAGAGGTTCTCATTAAAATTTTATCTGTTTCTTCAGCAACAACCATTCGTGAAGGCCAAATACCTGTTTTAATACAAATTACAGATCTGAACACCTCACTTACTCCCTGAATTATTAACATAATACCAGCAGCAGGTATCATGGATTTCACCATGTAAATTTGAATTTGAGCTGGACTACTCCAGCTAGTTTCTTTAATTTTCCAAGCTTGAGCTGCGTATTCATAGCCATAAAATGCTAAAGCGATTACACCAGGAAAAAAGAATATAAAATAAAGAACTAAATCTATCCATGCTTGGGTTCTTTGGCTAAATAATCTATAAATTACATCACCTCTTACGTGGGCTTCTGTTGCTAAACAGTATGCACCTGACATCATTAATATTGCTCCATACATCTGCATACTAAAATCAAAATTCCATAATGTTGGTTTATTAAACGCATAAGCCATTACTACTTCATAAACTGTTCCCCCCATTAAAATAACAATACACCATGAAAAGGCTTTGCCCATTGATGTGCTAAGTGTATCAGCAAATTTTATGTAAGATTCCATTTTAGTTTATAAGTATAGTAAATTTTGGTAAAAAAAAGGGGGTTTTTAAACCCCCTTTAATTTAATTCTTTTAAAGTTAATTAAATTTTAACTTTTCCGATTGGACCAAACTCATTTTCATAAGCTAATTTGTAGTTCGGTTGATTCATCAACAGATACTTCATAGTTCTCTTAGCGTATGCTTTCTGAGAAGCGATAATTTTCTTGAAGAAAGGATCTTTTCCAGAAAATTCACTTACTATTTTATCCCAACCTTTTAACTGTTCAGCTAAAATAGCATCAGATGTTTGGTAAACATTAACCTTATGCTCATTCATTAACTTAGCTAAGTCAGCTGAATATCTAACTAAAGCTTTGAAGTAGTTATCTGAGTTTGCAGCATAAGCAGCATTTTTCAAGATAGCTTGATGAGCAGGTGAAAGGCTATTGTATCTTTTCTTGTTCACCGGTATCTCAAACATTTCTTGAGACTGGTGGAAACTACCTAAGTGGTAGTGTTTAGATACATCTTGCATTCCAAACTGTGAGTCTGATGTTGGGTTGTTAAATTCAGCAGCATCAATCAAACCAGTTTTCATTGCTGGTTGAATTTCACCACCTGGTAATTGTCTTACGACCATTCCCATAGCAGTTAAAACGTTAGTCGCTAAACCAACTGTTCTATACTTCATTCCTTTAACATCAGATACTTTTGTTACGTTCTTTTTGAACCAACCAAAAGGCTGTGCTGGCATAGGCATATGAAAGAATCCAATGTAATCGAATCCTACTGAAGCAACAGCTTCGTCATATAGTTTTCTTCCTCCACCATACTCCATCCATCCCATTACTTCTTGAGATGACATTCCGTATGAAGGACCAGTTCCAAAAAGTGAAGCGGCAGGATTTTTACCATACCAATAAGCTGTCACCCAGTGACCCATATCTAGGTTACCATCACTAACAGCTGCTCCTATTTCTGAAGTTTTTACAACTGAACCTACTGGTTGAAGGTCAATCTTAAGTGAACCTCCAGACATTTCTTTAACCATGTTACAGTAGTCTCCAGCCATTTCAAAAAAGATGTTAGCGCCTGAAGGCCAAGCTGCTTGCATCTTTAATGTTACGTGACCGTCTGCTCTTGCAATGTTTGGCATTGCAACTGTAGCTGCAGCAACAGCTCCAGCTTTAGCAGCGGTTTTAAAGAACTTACGTCTTGAAGATGTTTTAATCTTCAATGATTTATTTTCTTTTGTCATTATTTCTCCTCTACTAGTTAATTAACTGTAATAATTTAAACATAGAATTAGCTTAGAGTCTTTCTAAAAAAAGGAGTAGATGTCGCAGAAATTTAACTTTATACAATCCAGGGTAGAATTAATTCACTTTATTTTTGCAATTCCCTGTTTGAAAATACTCGTCAATATTATCAATAGCCAAATTAGCCATTGCTATTCGAGTGTCTTTTGTTGCACTTCCAAGATGAGGTAAAATAAAAGCAGATTTTATTTTTGAATAACCTGGATTTAAGTTTGGTTCATTTTTGTAAACATCTAAGCCTACAGCATAAATTTTTCTTCTATTTAATGCATCAATCAAAGCCTCATCATCAACAATGTCACCTCTAGCAACATTAGTTATTACTGCCCCTTTAGGAAAGTATTCAACTGTCTCTTTATTGATCATATTTTCTGTTTCCTTTGTTGCTGGACAACAAATAGATAAAACATCAGATACTGAAAAAAGACT
>JACWDI010000017.1 GCA_014654265.1 Pelagibacterales bacterium SAG-MED11
TCTAAAATTTTATCTAAAGCTTTTCTAGAGATTAATTTAAAATCCCCAGCCTCATTAGGTAATTTTATGTCTGATAAAAAATTTATGATCTTGTATGCAATTTTAGTAATTAATAATTTAAATCTAGACTCTCCCAATCTTTTAGTTCTAATTGTGTGTACAACGTCTGCACCATTTTCGTATTTGGTTAAAAGTTTATTAACAATCTCAGGAGGATCTTGTAAATCAGAATCCATATAAACAATACAATCACCACTAGTATGTTTAAATCCTGCCAATACACATGGCCCAACACCAAAAGTTCTGGACATGTTTATAATTGTTATTGGAAAATTTTTTTGTAAATCTTTTAATATTATTTCTGAATTATCGTCTGAATCATCATTAACAAATATTAATTCATAATTATAATTCTTTAATTTTTTTACTTCTTCATGAACTCTTTTTATTAATTCATTCAAATTTTTTTCCTCATTTCTAAATGAAAAAACAAAAGAAATTAGTTTCATATTGTAATTAATAGACTATTTAATTTAATATTAAAATGACAAAAAATAAAAAAATTATGAAAAATGTAGATTTGGTAATTTTAGTGGGCGGAAGAGGATCGAGGATAAAAGAATTTCTTAAAAATAAACCTAAGCCAATGATTAAATTTAATAATATTTATTTTTTACAATATTTAATTAATAATCTTAGCAAATACCCTTTCAATAAAATTTATCTTCTTACTGGTTATAAAAGTGAAATTATATTTAGAAATTTTCATAAAAAAAAATTTAATTTAACAGAGGTAATCTGTTTGAAAGAAAAGAAACCAATGGGTACTGGAGGTGCACTATTAAATTTAAAAAAAAAAAAAATTAATGATTTTATTCTTACAAATGGAGATACAATTTTTGATATAAATTTAAATGAACTAATAGGCTCTTATAAAAAAAAAACATTGGGTTGCGTAGCTTTAACTAACAATAAGAAAAATACAAATAGTTTTAAATTAAACAGTTTAGACGTTAAAAAAAATATTATTTCATATAAGAAAAATAGTCCATTAATGAATGGTGGAATTTATTTTTTTAAAAAAAAAATTATTAATCTACTTCCTAATAAACCCTCCTCACTAGAAGATAATATTTTACCAAAAGTGATTCAAAATAAATTACTTACAGGTAAATTTTTTAAAGATTTTTTTATTGATATTGGTACACCAAAATATTTAAAAAATTCAGAAAAGAAATTACTTAATCAATTCAAAAAACCTGCGGTATTTTTAGATCGTGATGGTGTTATAAATCATGATTACGGTTATGTTTATAAACGAAAAGATTTTAAATTTAAAAAAGGAGTTTTAAAAGGATTACATTATTTAATAAGTAAAAATTATTTTATATTTATAGTTACTAATCAAGCTGGAATTGCAAAAGGATTTTTTAAAGAAAGTGATTTTTTTAAATTACAAAATAGTATTAAAAAAGAATTATCCAAAAAAAATATATTTATTGATGAAATTCAATACTGTCCTTTTCACCCTCATGGACAAATTAAAAAATATAAAAAAAAATCTAATTTAAGAAAACCAGGAAATCAAATGATTAAAAACATCTTTAAGAAATATTTAATTGATAAGAAAAAAAGTTTTATGATTGGAGATAAAATATCAGACAAAAAATGTGCTCATAAAAGTAACTTATATTTTTCATATGCTAAAGATGATTTTTATAAAGATTTAAAAAAAAATATGAAAAAATTTTAATAATTATTAATTACTTTATTTTTGTCATTGGAGAATATTTGTATCAATTCTGAT
>JACWDI010000018.1 GCA_014654265.1 Pelagibacterales bacterium SAG-MED11
AATCACTGTTAATAGTCGATGACGACAACCCTTTTAGGGAAAGATTAGCTAGGGCTATGGAAAAGAAGGGTTTTGAGGTCGTTCAAGCAGAGGGTGTACAAAAAGGGATAGATTCCGTTAAAGCAAAAAAACCTGGTTTTGCGGTAGTTGACTTAAGATTGGCAGATGGCAATGGATTAGAAGTTGTCAAAGAAATACAAACATCTAATTCAGATAGCAGAATTATCATGTTAACTGGTTATGGAAACATACCTACAGCAGTTGCTGCTATTAAAGAAGGTGCTATTGATTATCTAGCTAAGCCAGCAGATGCTGAAGATGTAGAAAAAGCTTTATTAGCTGATCCATCAAAAAAAGCTGCTCCACCTGAAAATCCAATGTCAGCAGATAGAGTTAAGTGGGAACACATACATAGAGTGTTTGAGCTATGTAATCGAAATGTATCTGAGACAGCAAGAAGACTTAAGATGCATAGAAGAACCCTACAAAGAATTCTTTCAAAAAGATCTCCTAAATAAAATTTCTTAATTTTAAAAGTTTTTTAGCTAAAAGAGTTAAAAGTGCTATCTTAGTAAATTCAGCTAATAAAAATGGTGTAACACCTAATTCGATAAGTGGCTTTTCCCACCCAATAAGGATTCCCAACCAAATAATACCCAAGATATATATTGTCGAGACTGATAAAATTAATTTAGATAAAATCATGAAATAATTATCTTTGGTTGTTATAAAAGATGCTAAAAAACATGCTAATATAAATCCTATTAAATAACCCATAGTTGGACCAGTAAAGTAAATTAAACCTACTCCTCTTTCAGGAGAGTTAGAAAAAACAGGTAACCCAGCAATGCCCTCAATTAAATACAAACCGACAGTAGCAATAGCTATTTTATACCCAAAACTAATCCCTAAAAATAATACTACAAATGTTTGCATAGTCATTGGCACAGGGTAGAAAGGAATTTTAATTTTTGCTGAAATAGCTAGAATTATTGACCCAAAAAAAATAACAAGTAGTGATTTAATTATTTGTGATTGAGTATTTTGCTTTATAAGTTCCATAAAAAATAATACTCTTATTTACATCTATAATCTATATTAATTTTTAATGAGTAAAATTCAAAAAACAGATCATTTTTATCTTATTGATGGATCTGGATATATATTTAGAGCTTATTATGCATTACCTCCCTTAACAAGAAAGAGTGATGGATTACCAACAGGAGCGGTCAGTGGCTTTTGTAGCATGTTGTTCAAACTTCTTGAAGACTCAAAATCAGATGAAAATAAACATAAACCGACTCATTTTGCAGTAATTTTTGACTCTGCTAGAAAAACTTTCAGAAATGAAATTTATAGTGACTACAAAGCTAATCGTTCAGAAGCACCAGATGATTTAGCTCCTCAGTTTGAATATATAAGAAAATCTGTATTAGCTTTTAACTTACCTTCAGTTGATCTTGTTAATTATGAAGCTGATGACTTAATAGCAACATATGTAGACCAAATTTTAAAAAAAGGAGCAAAAGTTACAATTGTTTCTTCTGATAAAGATTTAATGCAGTTATTTAAAAATAAGGTTCGAATTTTTGATCCAATG
>JACWDI010000019.1 GCA_014654265.1 Pelagibacterales bacterium SAG-MED11
CCATAAGTTGGTTTATATCCAACAACACCACAATAAGAAGCTGGTCTAATAACTGATCCCCCTGTTTGTGATCCAATTGAAAGAGGTGCCATGAGAGAAGCAACAGATGCTGCTGAACCGCTAGAAGAGCCTCCAGGTGTTCTTGCATAATCATGGGGATTAGTTGTTTTTGGTGGTCCGAGATACGCTAATTCTGATGTAGCAGTTTTACCCATCACAATAGCACCAGCTGAATTTAATAGTTCAACTATCTCGGCATTTTGGGAATAAGATTTACCTTTTCTTATTGGTGTGCCACATTCAGTTGGCATATCAACAGTTCCAATTATATCTTTTAAAGCTATTGGAACTCCATGCAAAAGACCTACTGGTTTTCCTGATTTTCTATGCTCGTCTGCATCAGCAGCATCTGTTGCTTCTCTCATGGCACCTCTTTCAATTGGATCACAAACAGGGGGATCAGTTATTAGACCAGCTTCTTATTGTGGTGTTGTTGGATATAAACCAACTTATGGTCTAATTTCAAGAAATGGTGTTTTAAGAACTTCATATGCATTGGATCATATGGGTTTATTTGGCAGAACTGTTGAAGATGTAGCTTTGTTAGCTAAAGTTTTAATTAAAAAGGATCATCATGATCCAGCAACCATTTATTATTCAGCAGAAAATATTTTAGAAGAAACAAAAAAAGGCCCTGCTTATGAGCCTAAGTTCATTTTTTATAAATCAGATTATTGGAAGATAATTGATAAAAAATCTAGAGAGTCTTTCGAATATTTTATTAAGTCATTTAAAAATATTGAGGTGTTTGATACTCCATCATATTTTAAAGATATTCATAAATATCATCAAATAATTCATGAAACAGATTTGGCTAATAATTTTGCTATGTATTATAAAAAGTATAAGGCAAAATTATCAAAATATATGCAAACTGCTATAGCTAAAGGTAATAAATATTCAGCAAAAGAATATGCTGAAGCTATTGATTTTAAAAAAAGAAGCTATGAGTCTTATCAAGAAGTTTTTGAGGATTATCATGGAGTTTTATCTCCATCTAGTCCGGGTGTTGCGCCAAAAGGATTGAAGAGTACCGGTACAGCTGAGTTTAATAAGGTATGGTCATATCTAGGTACTCCCTGTATATCTCTTCCTCTACTTGAAGGTGAAAATAATTTGCCTTTAGGTGTTCAGCTTATTGGAGATCGTTATGATGATCATAGATTTTTAGGGGTTGCTAATTGGTTAGAAAAAGAATGTAATAATTAAGATGCAAAAGTTTACAACATTTTTAGGGTCTCTTCTGGCAATAGCTTTTTTGGTA